>CALAOV010000001.1 GCA_937889515.1 uncultured Myxococcales bacterium
CCGTCGTCCCGCCCCTGCCGGCGGCGCCCGTCGTCCCGGCCGCACCGGTCCTGCCGCCCTTGCCGGAGGCGCCGGTGGTGCCCGCCGCGCCGGTCGTCCCGCCTCTGCCGGCCGCGCCGGCACCCGCCGCTCCAGTCGTTCCTGCGACGCCCGTCGAACCCGCGGCGCCCGTCGAACCCGCGGCACCCGTCGTGCCCGCGGCGCCCGTCGTGCCCCCCCTGCCTGCGCCGCCCTTTCCCGCCGTTCCAGTCACTCCGGCCGCCCCGGTCGTGCCCGCAGCGCCGGTCGTCCCGACTTTGCCGGCCGTCCCGGTAGCTTCGCCCCCGGCGCCGGTCGAACCGGCCTCGCCGGAAGTCCCGCCGGCTCCGCTCCCGCCCGCGTCGTCGTCGGTCGATCCGGGAGTTGCACACGCGGAGATCCCGAAGGTCAGGAGCACCGGCAACAAGAGACGTGGCTTCATGCCGCGGCAAGGGGCACGGCGGTGGGTAACCTTCAGAAAATCGTATCCCGTCGAGGAGTCAAACCGGCCCGCGCTCGGCTAGACTTGCCGTCCATATGAGCGACCAGCCGCCTCGAGAGGCCCCGGCCGAAGACTTCGCCACGATGCTGGCCGCATCCGAGCGCAAGGACGGGCGCGCCCGGCGGCCGCGGATCGCGATCGGCGATCGGGTGCGCGGGACGGTGCTGTCGGTTGGCCGCGAGGTCACCGTCGTCGAGCTGGTCGGCGGTGGCGAGGGGACCCTGGAGACGCTGGAGCTGCGGGATGAAGGCGGCGAGCTGACCGTGGCGCTCGGCGACACCCTCGAGGCCCGGGTGGTCGCCATCGGCGAAAAGCAGGGGATGGTCTCGCTCCGGCGCGGGCCGGGCCGCGGCACCGGGTCGCGCACCGACCTGGCCGAGGCCGCCGCCACCGGATTGCCGGTCGAAGGTCTGGTGACTGGCGTGAACAAGGGCGGCCTGGAGGTCGACCTGGGCGGCGTGCGCGCTTTCTGCCCGATCTCGCAGCTCGAGCTGCGCGCCGTCGCGGATCCGGCAATCTATGTGGGCCGGCGGCTGGAGTTCCGGGTCGCGCGGTACGAGGACGACCGGCGCGGACCGAACGTGGTGCTCTCACGCCGCGCACTGCTCGAGGAGGAGATGCGCGGCCGCGCCGCGGAGACCCGCGGCAAGCTGATCGTGGGCGCCGTGCTGCCCGGGGTGGTCACGGCGCTCAAGGAGTTCGGCGCGTTCGTCGACGTCGGCGGAATCGAGGGCCTCCTGCCCGCCTCCGAGATCGGCTTTCAGCGCGGCGCCCGTCCGGCCGACACGCTGGCGGTGGGACAGCCGGTCACCGTCCAGGTGCTGCGCATCGGCAAGCGGGATGATCCCAAGCGCTCCGAGCAGATCACCTTCTCGCTCAAGTCTCTGGAGCGCGATCCCTGGCAAGACGCCGTCGCGCAGCTCGGCGTCGGGACGACCGTGAAGGGTAAGATCATGCGGGCCGAATCCTTCGGCGCGTTCGTCGAGGTGGCACCCGGTGTGGAAGGCCTCCTGCACATCAGCGAGCTCGGCGCCAAGCGGCCGCTGCGGCACGCGCGCGAGGCGGTCAAGCCCGGGGAGACGCTGGAGGTCACGGTGCTGGCCGTCGATCCGGACAAGCGGCGGATCTCGCTGGGCCTCGGCAAGAGCGAGGAGAAGGTCGACGACGAAGGACAGGCGGCCGCGGTGCGCGCCTCGACCAAGAGCGGGAGCATGGGAACCCTGGGCGATTTGCTCAAGGGCAAGCTCGAAAAGGCCTGAGCCGACGCCGGGCGGCTTGACGCCGATCGGCCCGTGGTTACGAAGGCGGCGTGGAATCGGACTCGGATACGTCGGTCATCGCCGCCTGTAGCTCGTGCGGCGCCAAGAACCGGATCTTGCGGGCGCGCCTGCACGACGATCCCACCTGCGGGCGCTGCAAGAAGAAGGTCTTCCCGCGCGGCCCGGTGACGATCACCGATGCGACCTGGAAGGCGGAGGTCGAGGATTCACCGATCCCCGTGCTGGTCGATTTCTGGGCGCCCTGGTGCGGCCCCTGCCGCGCGGTGGCGCCCATGCTGGAGTCGGTCGCCGGTGAGCGGGCCGGCAAGCTCAAGATCGCCAAGCTCAATGTCGACGAGAATCCGCGCAGCGCGGCGCGCTTCGCGGTGCAGGCGATCCCGACGATGATCCTCTTTCGGGGGTCGCTCGAGGTCGATCAGATCCGCGGCGCGCTTCCGAAGGCGGCGCTCGAAGCCCGTCTCGATCGCGCGATCTGAGCGCCGCGCCTCGGGACGCGACGTTCGGCGCCGGCCTCAGGGAACGGCGGCGGAGTTGGGATCGAACCCGGCGCGTCCCAGGATGGGCGTGACGTCCACCGCCTCGAACTGGCTGCTGGAGATCGACTGCATCTGCGAGATGGTGGCGCTGGCCCAGGAAGCGCTGGGCTCGCCCTGGACGTACATGGCCGAGCCGCCATCCGCGATGTACATGCCGTAGGTCTTCATGGCCTGGGCGATGGCGCGCGCCTGGGTGTTGAAGGTCGACGGAATCGCATAGCTGGCCTTGAGCCGGAACAGCTGTCCCATCGGCGGCAGATTCTGCGACGCGGTCCCGTTGCCGGTCAGGTGGCGGGCGGGCCAGATGTAGCTGGTGCGAATGTGGTCGCTGTCGATCGTGAAGCGCAGCGCGTGCGAGATGGTCCCGGAGCTGGCTTCGTCGGCGCGCAGGAGCAGGGGCAGGATGGGAAAACCGGCGGCGTCGGCCGACGTCCAGCCGGCCGGCCGCAACGCGTTCGAGCGCAGATCGAACTCGGCCGATCCGAAGATGTCCCAGCCGCTCTTGGGGTCGGGGTAGCAGTGGTAGAGCTCCCAGAGGCGACAGGTGTCGGCGTCGAGCAGCAACATGTGGTGATCGCCGTAGGGCTGGCTGGGCGTGGTGTCGATTCCCCCTTCGACGAGCGGCACCGACGGGATCGGGAACAGAGGCTGGGGCGCCGCCGAAGCGGTGCAGGGCGAGACCAGGGTATGCGCGCTGCCGACGGCGCAGTCGGCCTCGGTGGTCGGATCCCAATCGAGATCGGCCGTATCGGTCGTCTTGAAGAAGGCGTCTCCCCAGGTGATCGAGCTGCCGTGCACGACGTTGTAGGGGATCCCGTAGTAGTCGGCCGCGGTCACGTCGACCGACGTCCCCAGGTCGAGATGGATGTTGTGTGTTCCGATGGTCGTCAGATACGCCGCCGAATTCTGGTCGACCGGCAGCGCGTTTATCGGTGTGTTGAAGATGTGGTTGGCCGGCAGCATCTGGCATCCGGCGATGGAGGCGATCGGACCTGCGCCACCGCAGCCTCAATTCCGCTCGCCCGTGCCGCTTCCAGGCCA
>CALAOV010000002.1 GCA_937889515.1 uncultured Myxococcales bacterium
ACCACCGAGATCTACACTCTTTCCCTACACGACGCTCTTCCGATCTGATGGTTCTGGGCGGGCTGGCGGCGGCGGCGGTCGGCATCCACCTGCACTCGCCGATGTCGGTGAAGGTGGGGATGTTCGTGGTCGGCGCGCTGATGGGGGGCGCCTGGATGGCGGGCGCCGGCCTCTTGCGCGCCTACCGGGGCGTCAACGAAACCATCAGCACGTTGCTGCTGAACTACATCGCGATCGCGCTGCTCAATCACCTGGTCGAGGGGCCTCTGCGCGATCCGGCCAGCCTCAACAAGCCCTCGACGCTGCCGATCGGCGACGACAACATGCTCGGCAATCTGCCGGGGCTCGACGTCCACTGGGGGCTGGTCTTCGGCCTGGTCGCCTGCCTGCTGGCCTGGTTTGTCATGCAGCGGACGACCTTCGGGTTCGCGGCGCGCATGGTGGGCGGCAACGTGCGCGCGGCCTTGCTCAACGGCCTCCCGGTGCGGCGCCTCATCGTGGTGGCCACTTTTCTGGGCGGCCTGACCGCCGGGCTGGCCGGCGCGGTCGAAGTGTCGGCCATCCACGGCAACGCCAATGCCTCGCTGGTGACCGGGTACGGATACACCGGCGTGCTGGTCGCCTTCATCGCGCGCGGCAATCCGCTGGGCGTCATTCCGGTCGCGCTGCTCCTGGGCGGCATCGGCGCCAGCGGTGGCCTCCTGCAGCGGGTCTTCGAGCTGCCCGACGCGACGGTCAACGTGCTGCAGGGGATCCTGTTTCTCGCGATCCTGTTCTCGGAGTCGCTCTACGGGCGCCGCTGGGGGCGCAAGCCGGCGGTGGCGGCGTGAGCGCGGCGGGCGGGGTGGCGCTGGGGATGGTCGGCGGCGCGATCCGGATCAGCACGCCATTTCTCTTCGTCAGCCTGGGCGAATGCATCACCGAGAAGAGCGGCCGCGTGAACCTGGGGCTCGAGGGGACGCTGGTGATGGGGGCGATGGCGGCCTACGGTGTTTCTTTTCTGACCAATTCGCCCTGGCTGGGGGTCTTGGCGGCCGGCTGCTGCGGCCTGGTGCTGGGCGCGCTGCACGCCGCCCTCTGCGCCCGGCCGCGGGTCAACGACGTGGCGGTCGGGATCGCGCTCATGCTGTTCGGCGTCGGGCTGGCGTTCTTCCTGGGCAAGCCGCTCATCGGACCGACCGCGCCCCATCTGCCGTCGGTGTCGCTGGGTTGGTGGAGCGCCTCGGGGCAGGTTCGATCCGCGCTGCAGGTCAACGCGCTCTTCGTGCTGGGGCTCATCACCACCGCCGCCGTCCGCTTCATGTTGCGCCGGACGCGCTGGGGTCTGGTCATCCGAACGGTGGGCGAGAGCGCCGACGCCGCGCGCGCCATGGGCTACGACATCGCGCGCGTGCGCCTGCTGGCGACGATGGCCGGGGGATTCCTGGCCGGCATCGGGGGCTCGTTCCTGTCGCTGTTCTATCCCGGCAGCTGGAACGAGGGGCTGTCGAGCGGGCAGGGGCTCATGGCGGTCGCGCTGGTGATCTTCGCGCGCTGGGATCCCGTGCGCTGCCTGCTGGCCTCGCTGCTCTTCGGGGGCGCCAGCGCGCTCGGGCCGGCGCTGCAGTCGGTGGGCGTGACGTCGGGCTACTACCTGTTCAACGCGGCGCCATACGTGCTCACGCTGGCGATCATCGTTCTGACGAGCTCGCGCGATCGGGCGCTCCACGGCCAGCCGGCCGAGCTGAGGTTGGCGCGATGAAGGTCCCCACGCGGTTCATCCCGGGCGATCCCTATCCCTGGCCCTGGAACGGGGATCTGACCCGGGAGAACACCACGCTGATCGTCATCGACATGCAGACCGATTTTTGCGGCAAGGGCGGCTACATCGACCAGCTCGGCTACGACATCGGCCTCACCCGCGCCTGCATCGATCCCATTCGCGGCGTCCTCGACCGGATGCGCGCCAGCGGCTACCACATCATCCACACCCGCGAAGGTCACCGGCCCGACCTCGCCGATCTGCCGGCCAACAAGCGCTGGCGATCGCGGCGGACGGCCGGCAACGAAGGTGTCGGAATCGGTGATCGCGGACCCTGCGGCCGGATCCTGGTCCGCGGCGAGCCGGGCTGGGACATCATCCCGGAGCTGGCGCCGCTGCCGGGCGAGCCTGTCATCGACAAGCCGGGCAAGGGCTCGTTCTGCGCGACCGACCTGGATCTCATCCTGCGGCAGCGCGGAATCCAGAACATCGTCCTCACCGGGATCACCACCGACGTCTGCGTGCACACCACCATGCGGGAGGCGAACGATCGCGGCTACGAATGCCTGCTGCTGGAAGACTGCTGCGCGGCCACCGACGTGGGGAACCACACCGCCGCCGTCAAGATGGTGAAGATGCAGAACGGGGTCTTTGGAACGGTGTCGAGCTCGCCCGTCTTCCTGGAGTCGTTGCCGTGAGCGTCGTTCCGACCGACCGAATAGCGGACGCGACCGCCAAGGTCGCGCCGCTGGCGCTGGAGGCGATCGGGCTCTCCAAGCGCTTCGGGACGGTGCTGGCGCTGGACGACGTCTCGCTGGAGCTGGAACGCGGCTCTGTTCACGCGCTGCTGGGAGAAAATGGCGCCGGCAAGAGCACGCTGGTCAAGTGCGTGATGGGCTACTATCCGCCCGACACGGGGCGGGTGCGGGTCGGCGGGGTCGAGGCGCGCATCGGCAGTCCGCGCGACGCGGCGGCGCTGGGCGTCGGGATGGTCTACCAGCACTTCACGCTGGTCGACAATATGACCGTCGCCGAGAACCTGGTGCTGGCCCGCCGCGCCCACCCCTTCATCTTCGATTGGGCGGCAGAGACCAAAGAGGTGGCCGCCTTCATGGCGCGGATGCCTTTCCGGCTCGACCCCGGCAAGCCGGTGCGCATGCTGGCGGCGGGCGAGAAGCAGAAGCTCGAGATCCTCAAGCAGCTCTATCTCGGCAGCTCGATCGTGATCCTCGACGAGCCGACCTCGGTCCTCACGCCCAGCGAGGCCGACGAGGTGCTGGGCCTGCTGCGCGGGATGGCCCAGGACGGGCAGGACGGGCAGGCGGGGCGGCTCACGATCCTGATGATCTCGCACAAGTTCCGCGAGGTGATGGCCTTCGCCGACGAGGTGACCGTCTTGCGGCGCGGGCGCCTGGTCGGTCGCGGGCGGGTCGCCGATCTCACGCCCGACGCGATGGCGCGCATGATGGTTGGCGAGGAGCCGGCGCGCGCGACCCAGACCCGCCAGGCGGGCGCCGCTCAGACGACGGTGCTGGAGATCGCCGATCTTTCGGCCGACGACGATCTGGGGACGCCGGCGGTAACCAATTTTTCTCTGCAGGTGCGCGCGGGCGAGATCGTCGGAATTGCGGGGGTGTCGGGAAACGGTCAGGAGGAGCTGGTCGAGGTGCTGGCGGGACAGCGCGAGGCGCGCACCGGGCGGATCGAGGTGAGCGGGACGCGCTACCGGGCGCGGCGCTCGGAGATGCGCGGGCTCAAGGTGCGCTGTCTGCCCGACGAACCGCTGCGGAACGCCTGCGTCGGCGCCATGTCGGTGGCCGAGAATATCGGATTTCGCCGCTACGATCGCCACCCCTTCACCCGCGCCGGCACCGTGGTCAGCGGCCGCGCGCTTCGGCGGAACGCCGAGGCGCTGATCATCGAATATGGGATCCGGACCCCCGGTCCGGACGCTCCCATCGGCAGCCTCTCGGGCGGCAACGTCCAGCGCGCGGTGCTGGCCCGCGAGCTCAGCGAAGATGTCGCGGTGCTGGTCGCCTCCAATCCCTGCTTCGGCCTCGATTTTGCGGCGGTGGCCGAGATTCGCTCGCGGCTCATGGAAGCGCGCAACCGGGGCGCGGCCGTCCTGCTCATCAGCGCCGATCTGGATGAAATCTTCGCGCTCGCCGATCGCATCGTGGTGATCAGCGAGGGGCGGGCGGTCCACGAGACGCCCATCGCCAAGGCCGATCTGGGGATCATTGGCCGTCACATGGCGGGTCACACTTGACGACGCCCGAGGTGCGCGTCGTACCTTGGCGGGGATGAACCGTGACGATCTCCGACTCGACGAGATGCTCGTGCGCGCCAACCGGCCGGATCTGGTCTGGCAACCGTTTCTGCCCGGCGTCGAGATCCATCGGGTATGGGGCGACGAGAAGGCCGAATCGGCGGCGCTCTTGCGTTACGTCGCCGGTGGCGCGGTGCCGCCGCATCGACACGAAGGGGTCGAGCACGTCTACGTCCTGCGTGGGGCGCAGCGCGACGAACGGGGTGTCTACCCAGCGGGCACCCACGTGGTCAACCCGCCGGGATCGGTCCACGCCGTCGAGAGCTCCGAAGGGTGTGTGGTGCTGGTCGTCTGGGAGCGGCCCAACACCTGGATCTCTCCCAGCGAGTCCTGATCGCGTGGGTGTTGGCAATGTAGGCAGTGTGGGCTGGCAAGCGGCGCTGGAGCTCGCATTCGCCGCCGACGTCGAAACGGGCGCCACCCGTCTGGCCCACCGCGCTCACCGCGGCCCGTTCGTGGTGCAGCGCGCGTTGCTTCCGGAAGGTCCCGATCTCTGCCACGTCTATCTGCTGCACCCGCCGGGCGGTCTGGTGGGTGGCGACGAGCTGCGACTGGATCTCCGGGTCGAGCATGCGGCGAAGGCCCTGGTGACGACGCCCGCGGCTGGGAAGGTCTATCGGACGCTGGGCCCGACGGCGAAGCAGATCCAGGCACTCTCCGTCGAAGCGGGCGGATCGCTCGAATGGCTGCCGCAGGAGATCATCGTGTACGACGGCGCGGCGGTCGCCATTGAAACCCGCGTCGAGCTGGCCCGCGGCGCCCGCTTCATCGGCGCGGAGACGATCTGCTTCGGGCTGCCGGCGCGCGGCGAGCGCTTTTCGCGCGGCGCCTGCCGGCAACGGTTCGAGATCTGGCGCGGGGCCGAGCCACTCTTCATCGAGCGCGGACTCTTCGAGGGGGGCGCGCCGGTTCACGACGCGCCCTGGGGACTGGCCGGCGCGCCGGTGATGGCGCTCCTGGTGGCGGCGCCGGCGCCCGATCCGGCGGTGCTGGAGACGTTGCGCGAGCTCGCGGGCGCGCCGCCCGAGCCCGACCTGGCGGCTTTCACCGTCCTTGGCGACGGCAACCTGCTGGTCGCGCGGTACCGCGGCGACAGCGCCGAGCGCGCCCGCGCGTTCATTCACGACTGCTGGCGCACCCTCCGACCGGCGCTGCTCGGTCGCCCGGCGGTCGCGCCCCGGATCTGGGCCACCTGAGGGGTCGACATGGAGCTGACCCCCCGAGAAAAAGACAAGCTCTTGCTGTTCACCGCCGCGCTGGTCGCCGAGCGGCGGAAGGCGCGCGGCCTCAAGCTCAACTACCCCGAGGCGATCGCCTACATCTCGGCCGCCATCCTGGAAGGGGCGCGCGACGGACGCACGGTCGCCGAGCTGATGTCCGAAGGGACCCGTCTCTTGACGGAGGACGACGTGATGGAGGGGATAGCGGAGCTCATCCCCGAGGTACAGGTCGAGGCCACCTTCCCGGACGGCACCAAGCTGGTCACGGTCCATCAACCGATCCCCGTGCGGCGGGCGCTGGGCATCGGCGCGGTCGAGGCGGCCCCCGGCTCGATCGAGATCAACGCGGGGGCGCCGACCCTGCGGGTGGAGGTCGCCAACACCGGCGACCGCCCGATCCAGGTCGGATCCCACTATCATTTCTACGAGGTCAATCCGGCACTGAAGTTCGATCGGCCGGCGGCGCGCGGGTTTCGGCTGGATATTGCAGCGGGGACCGCCGTTCGTTTCGAGCCGGGACAATCGCGCACGGTCGACCTGGTCGCGTACGGCGGCGCGCGGGTGGTGCAGGGTTTTCGCGGCGACGTGATGGGCCCGCTCGACGCCGGCGCCCGGGCGAAGGATCCGCGGAAGTGAAGACCATTGATCGCCGCGCCTACGCGGAGATGTACGGCCCGACCACCGGCGATCGCGTTCGCCTGGGCGACACCGATCTGTTCGTCGAGATCGAGCGCGACCACACCGTCTACGGCGAAGAGGTGACCTTCGGCGGCGGCAAGGTGATCCGCGACGGGATGGGCCAGAGCCAGCGCGCCGGCGCGGAGGTCGCCGACACGGTGATCACCAACGTGGTGGTTCTCGACACCGGCGGCATCGTCAAGGCGGACGTCGGGATCAAGAGCGGGCGCATCAGCGGCATCGGCAAGGCCGGCAACCCGGACGTCCAGAGCGGCGTCGACATCGTCATCGGACCGGGGACCGAGATCATCGCGGGCGAAGGCTGCCTGCTGACCGCCGGCGCGATCGACACGCACGTTCATTTCATTTCACCGCAGCAGGTGGACGACGCGCTCATGTCGGGGGTGACCACCATGATCGGCGGTGGCACCGGTCCGGCGGCCGGCACCAACGCCACCACCTGCACGCCCGGGCAATGGAACCTCGCGCGGATGCTGCAGGCGGCGGACGCGCTGCCGGTCAACATCGGATTTCTCGGCAAGGGGAACGCCAGCCGGCCCGAGGCGCTGGAAGAGCAGGTGGCGGCCGGTTGCGTGGGTCTCAAGCTGCACGAGGACTGGGGGACCACGCCCGCCGCGATCGACTGCTGTCTGGGGGTGGCGGAGGCGCACGACGTGCAGGTCGCCATCCACACCGACACCCTCAACGAATCGGGATTCGTCGACGACACGGTGGCGGCCTTCAAGGGGCGCGCGATTCACAGCTTCCACACCGAGGGCGCCGGGGGCGGCCACGCACCCGACATCATCAAGGTCTGCGGGATTCCCAACGTCCTGCCGTCGTCGACCAACCCGACCCGCCCCTACACCGTCAACACCGTCGACGAGCATCTCGACATGTTGATGGTCTGTCACCACCTGAACCCGGGGATCGCCGAGGACGTGGCCTTCGCGGAGTCGCGGATCCGGCGCGAGACCATCGCCGCGGAGGACATCCTCCACGATCTCGGCGCGATCAGCATGATGTCGAGCGACTCGCAGGCGATGGGGCGGGTCGGCGAGGTGCTGACCCGAACCTGGCAGACGGCGCACAAGATGAAACAGCAGCGGGGGTCGCTGCCGCAGGACGCCGCCTCTGGTGGCCGCAACGACAACTTTCGGGTCAAGCGCTACCTGGCCAAGTACACCATCAACCCGGCCATCACCCACGGCATCTCGCACGAGGTCGGATCGATCGCGGTGGGCAAGCTGGCCGATCTGGTGCTGTGGCGGCCGGCCTTCTTCGGCGCCAAGCCCGCGACGATCATCAAGGGGGGGTTCATCGTGGCGGCGCCGATGGGCGACCCCAACGCGTCGATCCCGACGCCTCAGCCGGTTCACTACCGGCCGATGTTCGGCGCCCTCGGCCGTGCGCGCCTGGCGACCAGCCTGACCTTCGTCTCGCACGCGGCGCTCGAGCTGGGCGTGCCGTCCCGCCTGCGGCTGGAGAAGCGGGCGGTCGCGGTGCGGAACACACGCACCGTTCGAAAGCGCGATCTGATCTTCAACGACGCTCTTCCGGTGGTCGAGGTCGATCCCCAGACCTACGAGGTTCGCGCCGACGGCGAGCTCCTGACCTGCGAGCCGGCCGCCACGCTCCCCTTGACCCAACGCTACTTCCTGTTCTGACGGAACGGCAGACCGAGATGCTGCGCTTCACCGAGGTCGTCGCGGGGGGAATGCCGGGGACGCCCGACGGCGTCCTCACGCTCCGCTTCGACGATCGCCGCCGCAGCCGGTTTCGCACCCGCCTCGACGACGGGCGCGAGATCGCGCTGGTCTTGCCGCGGGGGACGGTCCTGCGCGACGGCGACGGGCTGCGCGGCGAGGAGGGCGCGGTGGCGATAGTCGTCCGGGCGGCGCCGCAGACCCTGTCTCTGGTCCGCGCCGACGACGGTCTCCGACTCGCGCAGGCGGCCTATCATTTGGGAAACCGGCATGTGCCGGTGCAGATCGGCGCCGGTTGGCTGGCCTACGAGCACGACCACGTGCTGGACGGCATGATCGAGGAGCTGGGTCTCCGCGCCGAAGCGGTCGGCCGTCCGTTCGAGCCCGAGGCCGGCGGGTACCGGCACGGCGCCTCCGGCGCGACCGGCCACACCCACGAGCCCGCGCCCCAGGTGCACGATCACGACCACGGAGACCACCGTCATGGCAGCTGACCTCGCGCTGCCCGAGGGCGGCGGTCTGCCTCTGGTGCGTTTGCTTCAGATCGTCAGCCCGGCCATGCCGATCGGCGCATTCGCCTATTCGCAGGGCTTGGAGCAGGCCGTTGCCGACGGGTGGGTCACGGACGAGCAGGAGGCCAAGGCCTGGTTGCTGGGTCTTCTCGAGTCGAGCTTCGCGACGCTCGATCTTCCGGTCCTCTACCGCCTGACTTCCGCCTGGAGGGCGGACGATCTGGCGGACGTCGGACGCTGGAGCGCCTGGCTGCTGGCCTGCCGCCCGACGCAGGAGGCCCGCGCCGAGGATCGGCAGCTCGGCACCGCGCTGGCACGCGTCCTTGAGGCCGTGGGAATCGAGGGGGCCGCGCCCTGGATGATCCGCGCCGACGTCACCCACGCCGCGATGTTTGCGCTCGCCACCGCGCGCTTCGCGATACCGACCGCGGACGCGCTCGGCGGCTACGCATTTTCCTGGGCCGAGGCGATCACGAGCGCCGCGGTCCGTCTGGTGCCGCTCGGCCAGAACGCCGGGCAGCGCCTCTTGGTGGCGGCCGGCGACGCGATCGAGCGGGCGGTCCCGCGCGCCCTGGCGCTCGCCGACGACGATCTGGGCGCGACCGCCCCCGGGCAAGCGCTGGCCAGCGCGCGGCACGAGACCCTTTACAGCCGGCTGTTTCGATCGTGAGGAGGGACGCGAAATGACCCGATTGCAACCTTTGCGGCTCGGCGTGGCCGGTCCGGTCGGCTCGGGGAAGACCGCCCTGGTCGACGCGCTCTGCAAGCACCTGCGCGATCAATTCGAGATCGCGGTGGTCACCAACGACATCTACACCAAGGAAGACGCCCAGTTTCTGGTGCGCAGCGGCGCGTTGCCCGAAGAGCGGATCGTCGGCGTCGAGACCGGCGGCTGCCCGCACACGGCCATCCGAGAGGACGCCTCGATCAACCTGGACGCCGTCGAGGCGCTGGGCCGGCGTTTCCCGACCCTCGATCTGGTGATCATCGAGAGCGGCGGCGACAACCTGGCCGCGACTTTCAGCCCGGAGCTGGCCGACCTCACCCTCTACGTCATCGATGTCGCCGGGGGGGACAAGATCCCGCGCAAGGGCGGGCCCGGCATCACGCGCTCGGATCTCCTGGTCATCAACAAGATCGATCTGGCCCCCCACGTGGGCGCGTCGCTGGAGGTGATGGATCGCGACGCCCGCAAGATGCGGGGCGAGCGGCCCTTCGTCTTCACCTGCCTGCGCGCCGGCGACGGCGTCGGCGCGGTCGCCGACTTCGTGATCCGCGAGGGGATGCTGGAGGCGTGAAGCGCCGCCGGCCTCCGCGCCCGTGGCGGAGGTGGACGTTCGCGGGCACTCAGGACGCTTCGAGGATGCCTCCCTCGGCGCTGTGCTCGGCGCGTACTTTTGCGGGGGCCGAAGCAGTAGCAGCCACGGCGAAGCGCCTGCACGCCAGCAGGAATCCGGAGACGACGAGGTAGGCGATGACGACGGGGGCGTTCTCGAAGGCGCCCACTTCCTCTCCGTGCATGAGGCCGAAGAACGTCAGCAGCGCGCCGGCGGCGGCGAAGCCCGAGGCCTTGGAGAAATCGCGGTCGATGATGAAGGTGGTCATGGCACCGAGAACGACGCCCGCGAGGATGGAGCCACCTCCGAGGATGGAGAGGCCGTGATAGAAAATGCCGACCTGTTGCATGGCGGCGATCATGTCGGGCGTGACGTGATGAATGCCAGACACGGCGCCCAGGGAGTTGTCGATCTGGAGCTTGGCCCAGGCGGCGAGCGAGGGGATGAGGGCCACGACGATGGCCGGCGCATGCCGATGGGGGCTCTCTTGGAACGCCTGCGACCCGATGAGCATGCCGATGTAGAGCAAGATCGGCGAGATGGCGACGACCGGAATGAAAGCCGTCATGAGGGAGATGACGCCGAACCAGGAGAGGATGATGACCATCAAGCCCGTTGCGGCGGAGTAGCCGATGCGGCCCCCCATCGCCTTCCAGCCGGGGTGGCCGATGTACACGGCGTTGATGTACGGATTGCCCATGAGACATCCGATGAGGCTGATGACGCCGTCGGCGGTGAGGACCCGCGTGGTGGGGTATTCGTCGCCGGCCGCGGAGGCGCTGACGACGTTGTCCATCGCTTCGACGAGGTCATAGATGCCGAACGGGATGGCCGTGACGAGAATCGTCTTGAGGAACGACCAGTGCAGTCCTCCCAGCACCAGACCAATGACCGGGTGGGGAACGGCGAACCCAAATGTCTGGAAGGAGGCTTTGAGCGCTTCGCCGCTCATCCCCCCAAAATGCAGGCCGAAGAGGTTGGAACCCCAGGCGATGATGGTGCCGGCCGCGATGGCGACCAGGCCGGCCGGAATTCCGCCGTATTTCACCCCACCGAACCAGCCGATCAGGATGATCGCGAAGCAGACGACTCCCACCATCGGCGTCATGAACATTTCCAGGGCCGGCTTCATGGAAATGAAGGTGATGGAAACACCGGCCAGCGCACCGAGCAGCGCGGCTTTGGGCGTGATGCGGCGGATGAGCGGGGCGACGTAACCACCGGCCATGAGCACGAAGCTCTGGATGAAGACCCAGGTCAGGCCGGCCTGCCAGCCTTTCATTGGATCACCCGTGACGATCTTGACGGGAAGCATGATGACCAGCGTGACGATGAACATGTGCGGCACGCTGATTCCCGAGGGCAGCGCGCAGACGTCGGTGCGACCGGTCTTCTTCGCCAAACGATAGGCCAGCGAGGCGTAATAGACGGTGCTCATGCACATCATCAGGCCGGCGGCCGGGAGGATGCGCTTGAAGACCAGATCGGCGGGCATCTGCAGGACGAACCGGAGCAGGCCGGTGAGCGTCAGCAGGTTGACGAGGATGTTGGTGCCAAAGCCGAAAAAGGCGTTCCAGTCGCCCGGCACCCAGAGTTTTGGTTTAGCGTTTTCCATTGGTTCACTCCCCTTTGACGAACGACCGCATCAACGACCCCCTGGCGAATCCTGCGCGGCGAGGATGCGGGTGGAGTCCGACACCCACCCGAAGATCCCGCCCTGCGCTTTGATCATCTTCAGACCCATCTCGTGGAACTCGGGGAAGTACGACCCGCAGCAGTCGGCCGCCACGATGCAGCGGTAGCCGCGATCGTTGGCCTCGCGCACCGTCGTGTGCACGCAGACCTCCGTCGTGACGCCGCCGACGATCAGGTTCTGGATCCCCCGGTTCTGCAGGATGGTCTGGAGATCGGTGGCGTAAAACGCGCCCTTGCCCGGCTTGTCCACCACCGGCTCGCCCGGGAGAGGCGCCAGCTCCGGGATGATGTCGTGTCCGGCCTCGCCGCGGATGAGGATGCGGCCCATCGCGCCGGGATCGCCGATCCGCATCGAGGGGGCGCCGCGTTCGACCTTGGCCCAGGGCGCGTCGGACATGTCGGGGCGGTGCCCCTCGCGGGTGTGAACGATCAGCATGCCCAGCTTGCGTGCCCAGGTCAGCAGGGCCTTGGCGGGCCCCACCGCCTTGGCCAGCAGCGACACGTCGTTCCCCAGCGTCTCGCCGAAGCCGCCCGGCTCCAGAAAATCCCGCTGCATGTCGATCATGACGATGGCCGTGCGTGCGGGATCGATCGCGATCTCTCCCGGCTCCGCGTCGATGGTCAGCTTTTTCATGGAGGTTCCTTCTGGGTCCTTTGGCCCGGGCTCACACGGTCAAATGGCGTCGCACCATCTCGTCGGTCAGCTCGGCGATCTGCCCGCCGGCGACCACCTGGCCGCGATCGAGGATGCAGAAGCTGCGGGCGACCCGGCGCGCGAAGGCCAGCTTCTGCTCGACCAGCAAGACCGTCACCCCCTCGTCGACCAGGCGGATGATGACCTCGCCGATCTCGTGGACGACGTTGGGCTGAATCCCCTCGGTGGGCTCGTCGAGGATCAACAACTGCGGATCGAGCGCCAGCGCGCGCCCCATCGCGAGCTGCTGCTGCTGTCCGCCGGAGAGATCGCCGCCCCGGCGCTTGAGCATCTCCTTGAGCACCGGGAAGAGCGTCAGCACGCGCTTCGGGATCTCGCGGTGGGTCCCCTTCTGCCCGCGTCCGATGAGCAAGTTCTCCTCGACCGTGAGAAACGGGAAGATCTCGCGCCCCTGGGGGACGTAGCCGATCCCAACGCGCGCACGGGCCTCCGGGGCCGCGCCGGTGAGATCGGTGTCGCCGAAGCTTATCTTCCCCGACACCGTCGGGAGCAGCCCCATGATCACCTTGAGCAGCGTGGTCTTGCCGACGCCGTTGCGGCCCATGAGGCAGACGCACCCTCCCTTGGGAACGTCGAGGTCGATGTCCCACAGCGTGTGGCTGCCGCCGTAGAACTGGTTGATCTTTGCCGCCGCCAGCACGTCAGACCCCCAGGTAGACCTCGACCACGCGCGGATCCTTCTGGATCTGCGCCATCGGCCCCTCGGCCAGTACCTTCCCCTGGTGCAGCACCGTCACCCGGCGGGCGATGCTGCGAACGAACTCCATGTCGTGCTCGACCACCACCACCGTGTGCGCGCCGGCCAGGCTGCGCAGCAGCTCCGCGGTCCGTTCGGTCTCCGCGTGGGTCATGCCGGCGATCGGCTCGTCGATCAGCAGGACGGATGGCGCCTGCGCCAGGAGCATGCCGATCTCCAGCCACTGTTTTTGGCCGTGCGCGAGCAGGCCGGCCTGTCGCTTGGCGTGATCCTGCAGGCCGATCAGCTCCAGGATCTCGTCGATCCGCGTCCTCTCGGCGGCGCTGAGCCGTGCGAACAGCGTGCGAAACACGCCCTTCTTGCCGGCCAACGCCAGCTCGCAATTCTCGTAGACGGTGTGCCCCTGGAAGACCGTCGGCCGCTGGAACTTACGCCCGATGCCGAGCTCGGCGATGCGGCATTCGGAGAGCTTGGTGAGATCGTTCATCCGGCTCTCCAGGTAGACCGCGCCGCTGTCCGGTCGCGTCTTGCCGGTGATGCAGTCCATGAGCGTGGTCTTGCCGGCGCCGTTGGGACCGATGAGACAGCGCAGCTCCCCCTTTTCGAGCGTCAAGGTCACCTCGGTGAGGGCCTTGAACCCGTCGAAGGTGACGGAGAGGTTCTCGACCCACAGCGCGAGCTCCGGGCGGGCCGCTGCGGGGATCGGCGCGCTCGAGATCGGGGTCGGGCGATCGTCGTCTTCGAGTGGGGTCACGGGGATCGCGCTCATGTCGGCGGCCGGAGAGATTTCGACCTGAATTTCGATCCGACTTTCGATCCCAGGCCGACCAGGCCATCCGGGAGGAACAGCGTCACCGCGACGAACAGCGCGCCCAGCGCGTAGAGCCAGGCCGACGGAAGCGCCGCCGTGAGCCAGCTCTTGCCGCCGTTGACCAGCCAGGCGCCCAGCACTGCCCCACCCAGCGTGCCGCGGCCACCCACCGCCACCCAGATCGCCATTTCGATCGAGTTCGAGGGCTGCATCTCGCTGGGGTTGATGATGCCGACCTGCGGGACGTAGAGCGCCCCCGCCAGCGCGCAGAGCATCGCCGACAGCGTCCAGATGAACAGCTTGTAGTTGGTCGACTCGTAGCCGCAAAAGCGCGTCTTGAGCTCGGCGTCACGCACGGCCGTGACCACCCGTCCGAGGCGGCTGGTCACCACGAAACGACAGAGCAAGTAGGTCCCGAAGAGGGCGATCGCCGAGGCGACGTAGAGCAGCTTGCGGGTGCCGGGATCGTGCAGCGAGGCGCCCAGGATCCGCTTGAAGTCGGTGAGGCCGTTGTTCCCGCCGAACCCGGCGGCGTTCTGGAAGAAGAACAGCGTCGCCGCGTAGGTGAGCGCCTGCGTGACGATCGACAGATAGACGCCGCGGATGCGCGAGCGGAACATGAACCAGCCGAACACCAGCGCCAGGACGCCCGGCGCGACCAGCGACATCACCATCGCGAACGGGAAGCTCTGGAAGCCGTGCCAGTACCAGGGCAGCTGCTTCCAGTCGAGGAAGACCATGAAGTCGGGGAGGTTGCTGCGGTAGACGCCTTCGCCCGCGATGACCCGCATCAGGTACATCCCCATGCCGTAACCGCCCAGCGCGAAGAAGAGACCGTGGCCGAGGCTGAGAATCCCGGCGTAGCCCCAGACCAGGTCCATGGCCAGGGCCGCGATGCCGAAGCAGAGAAATTTCCCCAGCAGCGGCACCAGATAGTCGGGCGCCACCAGCGGGATCACCACCGCGATCAAGAGCGCCGCGCCGCCCAGCAACATCCAGGCGCGTGGCGAATGAATTTCGCGAAGTCGCTCCACCCGCTAGGCCTCCACGCGCCCCTTGATGGCGAACAGCCCCTGCGGGCGCCGCTGGATGAAGAGGATGATGAACACCAGCACCGCGATCTTCCCGGCCACGGCGCCGGCCGCCGGTTCGATCAGCTTGTTGACCACGCCCAGCCCCAGCGCCGCGGCCACCGCGCCCGCCAGCCGACCCACGCCCCCCAGCACCACCACCATGAACGAATCGATGATGTAGCTCTGCCCCAGTTCGGGGCCGACGTTGCCGAGCTGCGAGAGCGCCACGCCGCCCAGCCCGGCGATGCCGGAGCCGAGCCCGAAGACCAGCGCGTCGACCCGCTTGGTCGAGATGCCGATGCAGGCGGCCATGGAGCGGTTCTGGGTGACCGCGCGGACCTCCAGCCCGAAGCGGGTGCGCTGCAAGATGAACCAGACCGCCGCCGCGACGACGATGACGAAGCCGACCACCGCGATGCGCGTCCAGGGGAGCACCAGCCCGTGCGCTATCTCGAGCCCGCCGGCCAGCCAGTCCGGATTGGCGACGGAGACGTTCTGCGCCCCGAAGATCAACCGGACGGTCTGAATGAGGCCCAGGCTGATCCCCCAGGTCGCCAGCAGGGTCTCGAGGGGGCGTTTGTAGAGATGGCGGATGATGGTTCGCTCCAGGAGGACGCCGACCAGGGCGGTCGACAGGAAGGCCACCGGAATCGCCACCGGCAGATAGAAACGGGAGCCGTGCATGGCCGTCTGCACGCTGTAGGTGGCGTAGGCGCCGAGCATCAGCATCTCGCCGTGGGCCATGTTGATGACCCCCAGCAGGCCGAAGGTGACGGCCAGGCCGAGGGCCGCGAAGAGCAGCACGCTGGCCAGCGACAGCCCGTGCAGCAGATCGCCCACGAAGCCGACGACGCGCTGGTGAGAAACGACGGCGTCGCGCGCGCGCTGGGCCGCCGCCCGCACGCGGGCATCCGGCTCGTTCGGCTTGCCGTCCGACCCTTGTCCCAGCATCTGTTGCAAGGTCGACAGAAAGTCGTCGTCGCCGCTCTTGCTGACGACCTCCAGCGCCGCGATCCGGGCCGAGGCGTCGGCGCTCCCCAGGTCAACCCGCGCGATTGCCAGCGTCAGCGCCCCGCGCACCTTGGCGTCGTGCTCGCGCCCGAGCGCGCCCCGCAAGAGCGCGGGCGCCTCGGCCGAGCCGCCGTTCGAGAGCTCCTGCGCCGCCGCCAACCGCACGGCGGCATCCGGAGATCCCAGCTTGAGCTGGGCCAGGATCGGGAGCGCCACCCGCCGCACCTCGTTGCTGATCTCCACCTCCTTGAGGGGGCGCGGCGCCCCGCCGACCACCGCGCCCGTGACGGGATCTCGGATGTCGCGGATCTTGCTGTCCCAGACGTACGCGTGCCCGTCGGTGCCGAGGCGGAGGCGATCGTCGCACAGGGCGTCCAGCGCCGGGATGGCGCGCGGATCGCCGAGCACGGCCAGCTTGTTGACGCTCTCGTTGATCTTGTCGTCGGAAGAGGCGGCCAGCCCGTCGATGGCTCGCTCGAGGGCTTGTTCGAGCCGGCCGCCCTGCGCCTCGTCGAGCGGGCCGGCGTGGGCCGGCCGGGGCAGCGCGGCCCCCGTGACTGCGACAATCACGGAGGTCAGTATCCAGCGGCTCACTTGGCCGCCGCCACCTCGCCCGAAGTTCCGAACTTCGCGGCCGTGCAGTTCCCGCAGGCCCACGGGTAGAGCCAGTCGGCCTTCTTGCCTTTATCGTCGGGGATGTACGGGCTCCAGGCCTCGGCCTTGATCGGTCCGTCGGTCTTCCAGACCACGTGGAACTGGCCGTCGGCCTTGACCTCGCCGATGAAGACCGGCTTGTGCAGGTGGTGGTTCTCGGCGTCCATCGTGATGTCGAACCCGTCGGGGCCAGGGACGTGCTGGTACCCGACCGCCTGGCGGACGGCATCCACGTTGATGCTGTGGGCCTGCTCGGCCGCTTGCGCCCACATGTGAATGCCGATGTACGTGGCCTCCATCGGATCGTTGGTGACGCGCTTGTCGCCGCCCGGGAGGTTGTTCTTCTTGACGTAGGCCATCCACTTGTCGATGAAGGCCTTGTTGACCG
>CALAOV010000003.1 GCA_937889515.1 uncultured Myxococcales bacterium
TTGGCGCGTGGGTCGGAGATCACCGCCGCCGACCTGGAGTTCACCCGGCGGCCGGCGGCGGCGGGGAGCTTGGCGCCCGGCGCCGCCACCCAGCCCCGTGCCACCGACGGCGCGCGGCCGCTGGGCGAGCGCCTGCACGAGCAGGAGCGCGGGGCCATCGTCGCCGCGATCGACAGCGCCCAAGGAAACATCGCGCACGCGGCGCGCGCGCTGGGCATCAACCGCTCGACGCTCTACTACCGGATGCGCAAGCACGGCCTCGAGCATCTCCTGCCGATGCGCGAATCACCCGCGGGCGGCGTCGATCCGACGGGCGCGCCGCCCACTTCCTAGCCAGAATGATCGCATGAAGCTGCTCTTCGTCATGGACCCGCTGGCGCGGCTACAGATCGCCGGCGACACCACTTTCGCGATCATGCTGGCGGCCCAGGCCCGCGGCCACGAGATCTGGTTCTGCGAGCCCCGACACCTCTCGCTCGAGCACGCCGACGCCGTCGCCAATGCCTGGCCGGTCACCGTGCGCCGGGTCGTGGGCGATCACTACCTGCTCGGCCCGCAGGGGATCGTGCCGCTCAAGAGCTGTGCCGCGGTCCTCATGCGCAAGGATCCGCCCTTCGACCTCGACTACTACTTCGCGACGCTGCTGCTGGAGCGGGCGCGGGGTGGGCCGCTCATCATCAACGACCCGCGCGGGCTGCGCGAGCAGAACGAGAAGCTGAGCGTCCTCGAATACCCCGACCTCTGCCCGCCCTCGGTGGTCACCCGCGAGGCGAGCCGCCTCCGTTCCTTCCTGGCGGAGCAGGGGGGCGAAATGGTGGTCAAGCCGCTCGACGCGTCCGGCGGCTTCGGCGTCTTTCACGTGCGCAGCGGCGATCCCAACACCGGCGCGATCCTCGAACAGTCGACCAACCTCGGCCGCCGCTGGACCATGGCGCAGAAGTACCTGCCGGAGGTCCGCAAGGGCGACAAGCGGATCCTCCTGGTCGAGGGGGAGCCGCTGTGCGCGGTCCTGCGGGTGCCGGCGGCCGACGACCTGCGGGGCAACCTTCACGTCGGGGCGAAACCGATGGCGACCACGCTGGACGATCGGGACGTCGCGATCGTGCGCAAGGTCGGCCCGCGGTTGCGCGAGCGCGGCCACTTTTTCGTCGGCCTGGACGTGATCGGCGGCTGGCTGACCGAGGTCAACGTCACCAGCCCGACCGGCATCCTCGAGGCCAACGCTCTGTACAACGACGCCTACGAGGTCAAGGTGGTCGAGCGGCTCGAACAGAAGATCGCCGCCGGATGAGGCGCGCCGGGAGCCCCGGGCGGGCTCCCGCTCGTCTCCCGAGAAAAGGACCCTCAAAGGGTCCTTTAAATCCCCCGCGGACCAGGGGCGTCGGGCGAAGCCCGCCGGCGCTCACGCGATTCCTGGCGGCCGGCGCGCTGGTCGCCCTGTCGTGGCCCGGCCGGTGGGCCCTGGCCGCCTCCGATCCCGATACCGAACGCCCGTCGACCTACCCCCTGGTCTTGCTGGTGCAGGGCGACGCCGTCGTCGCCTCGAAACCCGCCGCCGCGCAGGATCCCGACGGCCCACCGGCGGGCGCGGCGCTGCGCCTGCGGCGCGTCCGGGTGGGCGACGACGTCTGGATGGGCGAGTTTCACCTCCGGGCCCTCTTCGAGGCACAGCCCGACGACGCGACCGGCGAACCGTTCGGTCCGCTGGCGGGGGGCCGCCTGCCCATCGGCGGACCCCTGCGGGCGGCGGACCTCTATCTCGGCTGGGCCCCATCGCGCGCGTTTCACGCCGAGGCGGGGTCGGTGCGCGTGCCGTTCTCCCTCTCCCGTCAGGTGGACGAAGGCGATCTCCGCATGCTCGAGCGCCCCGGATTCATCGACGCCTTCCTGCCCGATTATCGGACGGGTCTCGCCATCGGCGGCGATCTGGGCGAGCTGCTCTACCGGGCCGCCATCCTGAGCGCCGACCAGACGCTCGACGGCCACCTCTTCGGGAAGGGCATGCTGGCGGCCGCCCGTCTGACCGCCGAGCCTCTCGGCCCGGTCGGCCTCGCGCCTTGGCGCCGGGCCCCCGCGGATCCCTGGTACGACTGGTTCCGCTTCGCCGCCAGCCTCTCGGTCCTCTACGGCACCCTCGCCGAGCCGCGCACGATCGCGATCGACCCCGACTTCCAGGTGCAGTGGCGCCGCCTGGTGGTCACCGGGGAGTACCTGTTTGTGGTCCGCTATCGGCAGGGCGTGACGATCGATCCCGCCAGCTATCGGCAGGGCGCCGCCATCGAGCCCGGCGTGACGTTGCTGGATCGCCGCCTCGACCTGGTCGTCCGGGGCGATTGGGAGCGCGCCCTCGCCGCCAGCAGCTGGGGCGTGGGGGGCGGGCTCACCGCTTACGCACCCGATCCGCGCCTGCGCCTCGGCGCCGGATTCGAATGGCGCCGTGGCCCCGAGTTCGGCGGAGCCGACGCCAGCGGCACCGACGTCGGCTCTTATTGGGCGATCGTCCGAATCACGGTCACGACCGACTGACCGAAGATCGGCTCGCGGCTCGCTACTGCCCTTCGGGCGGACGGGCCGCGTGGTGTTTCTTGACGGGCTTGGGGGCGATCGACTCGTCCTTGGCCGACGGCGGCGGAGCGGCCACCACGGCGTGCGGCTTTCGGGGATCGGGGCAGCCGTTCTTCGACGGCTCGGGGGAGGCCGGCCCCGGACGGGTGGGGCAGCTATCGTCGGCATCCGAGATGCCGTCGCCATCGCTGTCGATGAAGGGACATCCCGGGCGCTTCGGATCGGGTTTGTCCCCCGGCGGGGTGACCGGGCAGGCGTCCTCGACGTCGGGCACGCCGTCGCCGTCCTCGTCGGCCTCGGGGCAACCGGGGCGGAAGGGATCGGGGTGCTTGCCGGCCGGTGTGTCACGGCACTGATCCTCGTCGTCGGCCACGCCGTCGCGATCGGTGTCGGGAATGCTGATGCGGTAGGAGCCCCGCGCGTGGGCGCGATGCTCGGGCTCCGACGTGCTGCCCGCCGCCGCGCGACCGAAGTGGTAGGTGAACGAAGCCCCGATATTCCAGGCGCGCCCGTCGTCGCTGTCGCGCCGATCCGGATTGACGACGCTGCCGTAGCGCAGGTACGGGCCCAGGCCGAATCCGGGCGCGTCGGGCAGCTCGAACTCCATCCCGCCGCCCAGGTCGTAGCCGAACGCCCAGGCAAAGTTGGTCGAGGTCGGGCCGAGCGCGGCGTCGAAGAACACGCGGCCGTATGTATAGACGAACGGCTCGTAGCGCGCGCCGACGCCGAACATCGTCGCGTGGTTGGCGCTGGGGAGCCACCACTGCCGGAGCGTCAGCAGGGCTTGAAAGCTATGGGGGAGGTCGTACGTACCGCGCAGGCCCGTGTAGAACAGGCTGGCGCTCGGTCCGCCGTTTTCGTTGTACGACGAGATCGTCGCCCCCACGCCGAGGTCGAGCCCCAGCGCGGTGTGCATCGTCCAGTCGTCGATCGGCGTCGAGGTCGAGGTCGGTGTCGGCCTGGGCGGGGGCGCCGCGGCGGCTCCCCGCTCGCCGGCGCAGAGGCCCGTCGCGATCGTTGCCGCCATGGCCGCGACCACCGTCCAGAGCGGACGGGCTCCCCATCTACCCCCTCGAGATGAACGCGACAGGCTGGACATGGACCGCATATTGCCAGAAGCGCCCCCCCGCGACGATGCCCCCGATGGGACCCGCTGGTATTCGTAGCTGGCCGACGTGGGCCAACCCGACGTTGTCTCTTCGGATCGCCGCGGGATAACTAAAGACGCGGGGCCCCGGTGACGAGCGGGAGCGACCGCGCTATCAGCGCCTCGAAGATCGCGCGGCCCGTCGGCCAGTCGCCGAGGCGGGAGGCGGCGTTGAGATGGCCCCCCGGACCGGCGTCGACCAGCTCCGCGCCCCAGGCGGCGGCAAATTCGCGCGCGCGTGCGAATGTCACGTAGGGATCGGTCTCGCTCGCGACGACGGTGGCGGCAAACGGCAGGCGCCCGAGCGGCATCGGCGCGAAGACGCGGGTCTCGGCGGGCGTGCGGACCGGCGAGTCGACGTCGGCCGGCGCGACCAAGAGGGCCGCCCGGACGGAGGCCGCGAAGGGCCCGGAGGCGGCGTGCGCGACCAGAGCGCACCCGAGGCTGTGGGCCGCCAGCACCACCCGCTCGCCGGCGGCCTCGATCGCGGCACCCAGAGCCGCCAGCCACGCTTCGCGATCCGGATGATCCCAATCGCGCTGGACGACCCGACGGTGTCGCGGGTACAGGGTCTCCCAGCGCGTCTGCCAGTGGTCCGGCCCTGAGCCGCCGAGACCCGGCAGGATCAAGACCAGCGGCGACTCCGGCGCGCCCATCTAGAGCAGCGTCGTGCTCCCCGTGCACTGGTGGTTTACGCAGGTGCAGCTCTTGATGGGCGTCGGGCACGGAAGCAGACACTGCACCGTGGCCGGCTGGCGGTCGGACGCCGGGATGCAGGCGCCGCAGCAGCCGCCGATGCCGTCGCCATATTGCTTGCAGTCCGTGTTGCTGCCGCACTGGCCGCCGGTCACGATGCCGTCCGAGTTGGCGTCCATCGGGGGCAGGGACGTCCTGTCGCGCGGGGCATCCGTCGTCGACGCGACATCCTTGCCCGCCGCGAGGTCGCGGGGCGCGTCGGTACCGGTCGACCCATCGCCGCGCTGGCCGCCCGTGCCGCCGCCCCCGTCGTGGGTTCCCGCAGCGCAGCCCCCGTCGTGAGTCGTCGCCGTGACGGACCCGCAGGACGCGGCGGGCCGACCGCCACCGCCAGGACCACGACCAGCGCTTCCGCCCTCATCGCGTTCGACCCTCGGGCTGCCTCAGGCGCGAGAAGAACGCCCGGAGCAGCGCCCCCCCTTCGGCTGCGAGCACGCCGGGGATGACCTCCACCCGGTGGTTCAGGCGCGGATCGTCGACCAGGTTGTACAGGGTGCGCACCGCGCCCGCCTTGGGATCGTCGCACCCGAAATAGAGGCGGCGGATGCGCGCGTTGACCAGCGCCCCGGCACACATGGGGCAAGGTTCCATGGTGACGAAGAGATCGGCGTCGCAGAGGCGCCAGCTGCCGAGCGCGGCCGCCGCGCGGCGCAGGGCCAGGATCTCGGCGTGCGCGGTCGGATCGCTGGCGGTCTCCCGCTCGTTATGGGCGACGGCGACGATCGACTCGCCGAGGACCACCACGGCGCCGACCGGCACCTCGCCCCGACCGCCGGCCTCCTCGGCCGCCGCCAGCGCCCGGCGCATGAAGGCGAGCTCGCGCTCGCCGGCCGCGGGGAGGTCGGTGAGGGGAAGCGAGTCTGAGGCGACGGTGGCCATTGGTCAGGCTTATTCTATTATCATCCCGTGCCGAAACCCGAGATCGATCTGTCGTTTGCGCACTACGTCGCGGCACGGAAGGGGGAAGCGTCGACCCGGGCCCGCGAGGGGACGGCCTACGCCTACGGCGGCGACGTCAAGGTGCGCGTCGCGCTCGACCGTATCCGGCCGGTGACCCTGGCGGTGGAGGCGACGGTGCGCCTCTGGCAGTCGGTCGAGAAGAGCCGGATGCTCGGGACTGCCGTCAAGGTGACGCCGAAGCAGTTTCCGCGCATTGCCAAGCTGGCCGAGCGCTGCGCCGACACGCTGCGCATCCCGCTGCCGACGGTCTACGTGTCGCCCAACATCGGCTCGCTCAACGCGCACACCTTCGGGACCGCCGACGATCCCTACATCGTGGTCAACGCCGCGCTCATCGATCACCTCTCGGAGCCCGAGCTGCTGGACGTCATCGGTCACGAGTGCGGGCACATCCAGAACAACCACGTCGTCTACCTGACGACGCTGCACTTCCTCACCCACGCCGCGAACGTGTTTCTGCGCTGGAGCGTGAAACCGGCGGTGCTGGCGCTCAACGCCTGGGCGCGGCGCGCCGAGATCACCTGCGACCGCGCCGGCCTCATCTGCACGCGCGATCTCGACGTGTCGATCGGTTGCCTGGTCAAGCTGGCGCTCGGCTCGCGCAAGCTGTACAGCGACGTCAACATCGAAGAATACCTGGCGCAGCTCGACGAGGCCGATCGCGGGGTCGGACGCTTCGACGAGCTGTTGCGCACCCATCCCTATCTACCCAAACGGGTCGCGGCGCTGCGCCTGTACGCCGAAACCGCCTACTTCAAGAGCCTGATCGGCAACGCGCGCGGCGGGGGCGATGCGACGGGCGAGCCGCCCGCCGGCACCTCGAAGGACGAATGCGACGCCCGGGTCGGGCAATTGCTGGCGGTGCTGCGGTGAGCGGCGCGGGCGGGCCGTCGCCCCCGTCGTCACCGGCTCCGCCGCCCGCAGAGGACGCGCGCAAGACGGCGATCCGCGCGGTGCTGTCCGACCTGGCCGCGGCGGCCGAGGCGGCCGGTTTGCCCTGGATCGCGCGCGACGTGCGCGAGACGCGCCTGCCCAAGCTCGACGAGGAGCGGTTCTCGGTGGTCGTGCTGGGCGAGTTCAACCACGGCAAGTCGACCTTCATCAACGCGCTCCTGGGCGCGCCGATCCTGCCGACCGGCATCACGCCGACCACCGCCATCCTGGCCCACATCGCCCACGGACCGCGGGCGTCGGCCACGCTGGTCGGCGACGACGGGGCCCGCCGATCGATCGACGCGGCCGCGCTCGGCGACTGGCTGACCGTGGACGGTCTCGAAGCCAGGAATGCCGACACCAGGAATGCCGGCGCCAAGGCCGACGCGAAGAAGCCTGGCGGCAAGGGTGCCGACCAGCCGGGCGGCATCCACCACGTCGAGCTGACGCATCCCGCCCCGCTGCTCGACAATCGCCTGACCATCGTCGACACGCCGGGGGTCAACGACATCAACGACCAGCGCGCCGAGATCACCTACGGCTACCTGCCGCGCGCCGACGCCGCGGTGTTCCTGCTCGACGCCACGCAGATCCTGACCGCCTCCGAGCGCCAGTTCCTCGAGGAGCGCATCTTGCGATCGACGCGCGATCGCCTGCTCTTCGTGGTGGCCAAGGCGGACCTCCTCAGCGAAGCGGAGCTGGCGGAGACGCTGGCGTTCGCGCGCAAGCACCTCACCGCAATCGTCCCCGAGCCGGCGATCTATCCGGTGTCCGCCAAGCGGGCACTGGCGGGCGATCGCGCCGGCTCGGGTCTCGACGCATTCGTCGCCGCGCTGGGCGCCACCGTCGCGCACGAGCGCCGACGGTTGTTGCTCGATCACGCGCTGGCGGACGCCACCCGACTCTCGGCCTTCATCCGACAGAGTCTGGCGATTCACCGCCGATCGCTGGAGCTGACGTTCCCCGAGCTCGAGGAGCGGATCGTGCGCGCGCAGGAGCGGCTGCGCACGGGCAAGAAGGTGCTAGAGACCGCCGCCGCCACCGTGCGCGCCGAGACGGCCGCGCTCAAGGCGCGGGTGCGCCAGGATCTGGCCGACTTCACCGCCGAGCTGCGCGCCGGCCTGTCCGCCGACATCGACGCGGTGGAGGCGGGCGACATCCGCCGTTACCTGTCGTTCTTCGTGCAGGACACCTGGAAATCCTGGACCGAGGCGGAGGGCGAGCGGATCTCGGCCGAGCTGGAGCGGCTGGCCGAGACGGTGATCCAGGTCGCCAACGAGAACATCCGCGAGGTCATCGACGTGGTCTCCACCGAGCTCGGTCCGGCGGACGCCAAGGTCGACATCAAGGTCGACACCCTCAAGTACGACGCGTCGATCTTCGCGCTCGGCGCGCTCGGAACGACGGTGTTTCTCTTCGTCGACGGCCTGGTGGGCGGCGTGCTGACCCTGGCCGCGCCTCTCTTGGCCTTCGTGCTGCGCGGGCGCGTCGCCGCCGAGGTCAAGTCCGAGGCCAAGGCGCAGGGGCCGGTCGCGATCGACCGGGTGGCGGCGTTGGTCGGTCCCAAGCTGGACGAGATCATCGACGGGTTCGGCTCGCGGCTGCTCGAGTTCGTCGCGCAGGCCGGCGACGCGCTCTCGCGCGGCATCGCCGAGGTGCTCGATCTCGCCTTGCGCGAGCGGCGCGCCACCAAAGATAACGCCCCCTCGGCGGTCGACCGGAACAAGATCGACACCGCGCTCGCCGGCCTGCGCGCAATCGACGAGCGAATCGTCGACATTCGCCAGCGCGTCTGGTCGCCAGACGTCGACGCCGAAGCGCCACCCGCCGCCGGCGCCTGATGGGCATTCTGGATCGAATCGCCGGCACGCTCGAAGAGCTGACCGGGAGCGCCGAGGCCGCCATCGCCGACGACGTGGCGCGTGCCCGCGCGCTGGCGGGGCAGGGGGACACGGCTGGGGCCGAGACGCTGGCGAACGACGAGAGCAAGATCGTCACGCTCATCACGACCGTGACAGGGCTCGCCGAACAGCTGGTCTGG
>CALAOV010000004.1 GCA_937889515.1 uncultured Myxococcales bacterium
CGTGGGCCTGCTGCGCACGACGATCACGCTCAAATGGTCCGACGGCCACGAGACCCGCTACAGGGCGCGGGATCTGCGCCTCGCCTGCCGCTGCGCGGGGTGTATCGAGGAGACCTCCGGTCGGCCCCTGCTGGAGCCGTCGGCGATTCCCGAGAACGTCCGCGCCAAGGGCATCGCCCTCCTCGGCAACTACGCCATGTCGATCGAGTGGAGCGACGGCCATACGACCGGCATCTACAATTTCCGCGACCTGCGCGGGAATTGCCCCTGCGACGCCTGCGCGGCCGCGCGCGCCTGACCGATCGACCTGCACCGCTATCGGCCGACGAGGCCGGCGATCGTTCCGGTGAGGAACGTCGCCAGCGATCCGGCGACGATCGACCGGATGCCGAGGCGGGCCAGATCCTTGCGGCGCTCGGGGACCATGCCGCCCAGGCCACCCAGCACGATCGCCAGCGACCCGAAGTTGGCGAAGCCGCACAGCGCGAAGCTGGCGATGCGCACGCTCTTGGCCGACAGCAGCGCCGGGTGGCTGGTCATCATCTGATACGCGATGAACTCGTTGAGCATGGTCTTGGTGCCGAGGAGCTGGCCCACGAAGGGTGCCTCGTGCCAGGGCACGCCCATCAGGTAGGCCAGCGGCGCCAGCGGCGCGCCGAGCAGCCGCCCCATCGACCAGCCCGGGTGACCGACGAGGTTGCCGATGGCGCCAACGCCCTTGTCGCACATGCTGACCAGCGCGACGAAGGCGATCAGCATGCCCCCCACGTTGAGCGCGAGCTGAAGCCCCTCGCCCGCCCCGCGCGCCGCCGCGTCGACGATGTTGACGTCCAGGCGCGGGACGTCGACGCGCGCGCGACTCGAGGTCTCGGGGACGCCGGTCTCGGGGATCATGATCTTGGCGAACATCACCGCCGCGGGCGCGCTCATGAACGACGCCGTGATGAGGTAGCCGGCGTCAACACCCATTGCCACGTAGGCCAGGAGCACGCTCCCGGAGATGGTCGCCATCCCGGCGCACATCACGGCGAACAGCTCGCTCTCGGTCATGCGCGCGACGTAGGGCCGGACCAGCAGCGGCGCCTCGGTCATGCCCAGGAAGATGTCGCCCACCGTCGAGAGCGCCTCGGCGCCCGAGATGTGCATCGAGCGCGATAGCCCCCGCGCCAGCAGCGCCACGATCCGCTGCATGATCCCCAGGTGGTAGAGCACCGCCATCAGGCTGGCGACGAACACGATGATCGGGAGCACCTTCACCGCCAGGATGAATCCGACCGCCACCGGCCGCACCCCCAGGGCGCCGCCGCCCATCGGCGTGTGGACGACGGCGACCGCCGGCCAGTCGCCGAACACGAACCGGATGCCGGCATCGGCGAAGCCCACGAAGTCGTTGGCCAGATCGTTCGCCGCGGAGAACAGACGGACCCCCGCGGCGGTGCGCAAAGCGAACAGCGCCATCGCGAGCTGCAGACCGAGTCCCCAGCCGAGGATGCGGGGGTTGACGGCGCGGCGGCGGTTGTTCGAGAGCGCGAAGGCGATTGCCAGGAGCGCCAAGATCCCCAGCACCCCCATCAGTCGATCTCCAGGGGGGGCCGGTTCCAGCGCGCGCGCAGGCGGTTGATGCCCCGCCGGAGGGCCCGCAGGCGCAGGAATCGCCGTTCGAGGCGGAGCTTGCCCGGAAAATTCAGCAACGTGATGCCGATCACCGCCGTGAGCAGCCCCTGTCCGGGGACGCCGGGGATCGCCATGATGAGGCCCAGCAGCACCAGGACCACGCCGGCCAGATTCTTCGCCAAGAGGCCCAGCACGCGAATCGGGAGCGGCCGCCGCTGTCCCCGCTGGGCGGGGCCCGCGCGGCTGAAGCGATCCGGCGCCCAGCTCACCACGATCGCCACCGCGACGGCGAAGCTGAGGACGGCCGCGCCGAGCGAGATCGCCACGCCCCACCACAGGCCGCCCTTCTTCAGCAGGCCCACCACCTCCACCAAGAAATGCCCCGCGGTCTCCATCATTGCCGTCGCTGCCCGACTCTTCCACGACGCGAGCGCGCTGACCAGCGTCGGCGATCTCATCCCGGTCGTCGGTCCGTCCGGCGGCCGAGGGGCCATTTGCGGGTCACGGGTTGACGAAACGGCGCCGCTCCGCCGACACTTCCCGTGTCCACCTCCGGGCCCCGCTCTCGAACCCGCTTCACGAAAGGACCCCGTACATGCCGGCTCCCCGCCAAACGCGTTTCGGCGCACTCGCCCTGATCCTCCTGCTGGGAATTCCGGTCGCCGCGCGGGCGCAGGACGCCCCTGCACCGAGCGTCGAGAGCCCCGGCGCGCCGCCCCCGACCTACGCGCCGCCGCCGGCGTACGCCCCGCCCCCGGGGTACGCGCCGACGCCTGGCCCGGGCGCTCCGCCTCCGGGCTATCCGCCGGGAAGTTATCCGCCACCCGCCTACGGGCCGCCCGTCGTGGAAAACCTGCACGACGGGTTCTACCTGCGCCTGCACACCGGGGGCGGCTACATGAGCGTCTCGGGATCCGATGGCGCCGGCAACACGGTCAAGATCGCCGGCGACTCCGTCTCGTTGGGCGTCTCGATCGGCGGCGCGATTGTGCCCAATCTCATCGTCTTCGGAACCTTCTTCATCTCGGTCGTCAGCAATCCGGACCTGACCCAGAATGGGGCTGCTGCCGGCACCGGAAGTGGGTCCGCCGCCGTGGGGGGCTTCGGGGCAGGCCTCGCCTACTACTTCCAACCGATCAACCTGTACCTGTCGGGCGTCCTGGCGGCCACGGACTTCCAGGTACAGGACTCGAACGGCAACATGACCTACGATTCGGACACCGGCATCGGCTTTCAGGGGATGGTCGGCAAGGAGTGGTGGGTGTCGCAGGACTGGGGCCTGGGCGCGGCGTTCGAGTTCGTGGGCGCTTCGATGAAGGACAAGGCCGACCCGAGCATCAAGTGGACCTCGACCTCGTTCGCGTTGCTGTTCTCGGCGACCTACAACTGACGGTCTGCTAGGCTCGGCGCATCGACCTCCAAGTCGTCGAGAGCGTCACCGCGGTCGCCGCCGCCGACTGGGATCGGCTGGCGGGCGACGACGATCCGTTTCTCGAGCACGCCTTTTTGACGGCGCTGGAGGCGTCGGGGAGCGTGGGGCCGGGCTCCGGGTGCGTCCCGCGCTTCGTGCTGGCGCGGGACGCGGGCGGGCGGCTCTGCGGCGCGGTGCCGCTCTATCTCAAGAACAACAGCCACGGCGAGTTCATCTTCGACTGGTCCTGGGCGAACGCCGCGCACCGGGCGGGGGTGCGGTACTACCCCAAGCTGGTGGCGGCCATCCCGTTCACGCCCGCCACCGGACGCCGCCTGCCGCTCGCCGACGACCCGGAGGTCGACGCGGCCGCGGTGACCGCCGCGCTGCTGCGGGGCGTGCGCCAGGTCGCCCAAGACGAGCGCGCCTCGTCGATCCATTTTCTCTTCTGCACCGAGGCCGAAAAACAGGTCCTGGCGGCCCACGACTACTTCCCGCGCCTCAGCATGCAGTTCCACTGGCACAACCGCCCGCAGCGACCCTTCGAGAGCTTCGACGACTACCTCACCGCCTTCCGCTCGCAAAACCGCAAGCAGGTGCGCAAGGAGCGCAAGATCGCGGCGTCCCACGGCCTCGCCTTCCGCACCGCGACCGGCACCGAGCTGGGACCGCGTGACTGGCAAGCTCTGCGCGCGTTCTACGTCGAGAACGTCGAGCGCCACGGCGGCATCGCCTATCTGAGCGACAGCTTCTTCGACATCGCGCGGGAGACGCTGGCGCACCGACTGGTCGCGACGCTCGCCTACCGCGGATCGCAGCCGGTGGCGGGGACCGTCAACTTCGAGAAGGGGGCGCACCTGTACGGCCGCTACTGGGGCTGCCTGGACGACTTCCAGATGCTGCACTTCGAGCTCTGTTACTACCGGCTCATCGAGCGCGCCATCGAGCGCCGCCAGACGCTGTTCGAGGCGGGCGCGCAGGGGGAGCACAAGCTCAAACGCGGTCTCACCCCCTCGTTCACCCACAGCGCCCACTGGATCCGACACCCGGGGCTGGCGGAGGCCATCGGCGGGTTCGTGGTGCGGGAAGCCGAGGGGGTGGTCGAGGCGGCGGCCGAATACGCCCAGCACTCGCCCTTCCGCGCCGCCACCGACCCCGAGCCCGATACGGCCGAGTAGGGTTCCCGCGGCGCGATGATCGAAGTCTTCTACTTTTTCTTCTTTCAGTCGGTGGCGATCAACATGGCGTACATGCCGTCGCACCTGCGGGCGCTCGGCCTTCGGGGGGGGCAGATCGCGCTGGCGTTGGCGGTGGCGCCCGTCCTATCGCTGGCGGTGCCGCTCGGGTGGGCCTGGCTGGCGGATCGGACGCGCCGCCACGATCGGGTGCTGCGCATCGTCGCCTGCGGCGCCTGGCTGGGGTTTTCGCCGCTGGTGTTCGTGCGCGGCGCCGCGGCCCGGAGCTTCTCGGTGGTCCTGGCCGGCTATGTCGGCTACGCGATCTTCAACGTCGGCATGGGCGGCCTGGCCGACGCGCTGGCGGTCGTGCGGGTGCGCGCCGGCGCGATCTACGGGCGGCTGAGGCTGTGGGGCTCGATCGGGTTCGTGATCGCGGCGGTCACCACCGGGGCGGCGCTGACGGCGCTTCCAGCCAGGTGGGCCACGCTGTCGGGCCCGCTGATTCCGGCCGCCATGTGGCTGGCGCTGGGCGGCGCCTTCCTGGCGTCCACGCGCCTGCGCGACGCGGGCGAAGAGTCCACGCGCCCGCAGATCGCCGACCTGCGCGCGCTGCTGGGGACTCCTGGCCTGGGCCTCCTGCTCCTGGCCGGCGCGCTGCACTGGGGCTGCATGGCGCCCTACAACGTGTTCCTGGGCGTCTTCCTGCGCGATCTGGGCCTGCCGCCCGTGGCCTGGGGCCTCGCCTATTCGATCGGCGTAGTCGCCGAGATGCTGGTGCTGCTCTATTTTCATCGGC
>CALAOV010000005.1 GCA_937889515.1 uncultured Myxococcales bacterium
CCCGCCGCTCGAGCACCGCCGCCAGCCGGGTTGGATCGGCCGCGGTCCGGTAGAGCCCCTCGAGCGCCAGCAGGGCGTCGGCGTTCTCGGGATCGCTCTCGAGGACCCGCGCGTAGAGGCGCTCGGAGGCGCTCCGATCGTCCGCCTCGGCATAGAGGCGCGCGGCCCGCAACGCCAGCTCGCGCGCGGCGTCGGGGTCGGCGTCGGTGAGCGCGGCTTCGATCCGGGCGGCGCCCGCGGCCGGAATCTTGGCGGCGCCGGCGATCCGCTCCAGATCGTCGAGCGCGGCCCCGGGCATCGGCTCTTCCTTGAGCGCCCGGCCCAGCGCATCGAGCGCGCGCTCGGGGCTGGCCAGCTGATCGGCGGCGATCTCGGCGATCTTTCGCAGCCAGTGCGCGCGCTCGGTGCGGTCGTCGCGCAGCTCGAGCCGCCGCTCGTACAGCGCGATGAGCTGCGGGTAGTCGCCGCGCGCCTCCGCCAGGGGCTCGAGCACGTCCAGCGCGCCCTCCCGCGTCTCGGCGCGATCGAGGAGCGCGCCCAGCGCCGCCAGGGCGGCCGGCTGGGACGGGTTGCGCTCGATGGCGTCGCGATAAGCCGCGAGCGCCCCCTCCGGATCTTCGAGACCGCTCAGGCGGACCTCTCCCAGGGCGGCCAGGAAGTCGGCCTGCTCGGTCGGATCGCCGGCCAGCTCGGCCTGCCGCGCCAGGATCTCCGCCAGCTCACCGCTGTCCCGCAACCGGCGAACGACCGCGGCGAGCGCGGCCAGCACCGGGGCCTCGTCGCCGGGCAGCGACTGCGCCTTGCGCAGGAAGTCGGCCGCCCGGGCCAGATCGCCGAGCTCGTTTTCGTACAGGGTCGCCAGGCGCAGCGCCAGCGAGCGCTGCAGGGGGGCGTCGAAGGTCGCCTCCATCCGTTCCGTGTAGACCTCGGCCAGGCGGGTCCAGTTGCGGGTCGTCGCCGCCAACCGCTCGAGGGCCTGGCGGGGCGCCGCCTCGGTCGCCTCTTCGGTCAGCGCGCGCGCCCAGGCGGCGAACGCCTTGTCGACGTCGTGTCGTTCGGTCTCCTCGATCCGCGCGATCTCGGCCAGCAGCGCCAGGCGTCTGTCGACGGCGTCCTCGATGGCGAGGCGCAGCTCGGCGAGCTCGACGACGTCGTCCCAGGCCTTGGCGGCGCGGCGCATCGGTTCCAGCACCGCGATGGCGGGCAGCCGGTAGTCCTCGCCGCGCGCGATGGCGAACAGGGCCGCGCGCGCGCCGTCGTGGGCGGGCGAGCGCGCCGCGATCTGCTGGTAGCGCCCGATGGCGCTCTCGACGTCGCTGAGCTCCGTCTCCACCAGGCGCGCCGCCCGGAAGGCGATCTCGTCGCGGGCCGCCGCGTCCTGCTCGCGCGCCGCGCGGGCGTCGAGCACGTCGACCAGATCGGCCTGCCGGCCTTCGGCGGTGAAGATCCGATCCAGATCGGCCAGGGCCTCCCCGTCGCCGGGCGTCTCCGCCAACAGCGCGCGGAGCTGTTCGATCGCGGACTCCGGCTCGCCCAGGTTCTCTTCGTAGATGTGCGCGCTCTGCATGAACAGCATGCGCCGTTCATCCGCCCGCTCGGTGAGCTCGATCTTCCGCGCGTAGACCTCCGCCAGCTCCCGATAGGCGCCCGCCGCCAGGTGCAGCTGCGCCAGCGACTCGAGCGCTTCGCCCTCGTTGGGATCGATCTCGAGCACCGTCTCCCAGGCGCGCACCGCCTGCTCGCGGAGCTTGAGCGCGTCTTCATAGAGGACGGCAATCCGCTTGGCGAGCGCCTTGCGGTCGTCGGCTTCGACTACCACCTCCAGGTGTCGCTCGAGGATCTCGACCAGCTCGCTGGGACGGTTGGCCCCCGACAGCAGGCGCTCGAGCGCGAAGAACGCGTCGAGCCCCTCGGGCATCTTCTCGAGAGCCGCTCGCCAGGCTTCGATCGCCTCGGCATGGCGACCGAGAGGTGTCTCCAGCAACTCGGCCGAAGTGGCCCAGAGCTGGCCCTGCAGATCGGGATCGCTCGCCTCGACGGCCCCCTTCTGCAAGGCGACCACCAGCGGTCCGTGAAGTCCCGAGCCGCGACCGAGCGACTCCATCTCGGCCAGCGTCTCGGCCGATTCGACGTCGGTGAGCCAGGCGCGGCTGCGGGCCTCGAAGGCCAGATCGGGACGCGACTGGCGTTGATGGATGTCGGCCATCTCGCGCAAGATCCGGACGCGTTCGCTGCGATCGTCGGCCGACTCGAGCTGCGCGCCCAACGAGCCGACCAGCTTGCCGAGGTCGCCGGCCCGCCGGTAGACCGGTTCGAGGATCGCGGCGACACGGGTTCGTTGATCGGCGTCCCGGGCCAGCGCCTCCAGGGCGGTGACGGCGGCCGCCGCGTCCCGGGGAGCGGCCGCGCGCGCCAGCAGCTCGGCGTAGCGATCGACGGCCCCACCGGCGTCGCCAATCTTCTCGGCCAGGATTGCCGCCAGGCGCAACGTGGCCGCGTCGCGCTCGGCGCCCTCGGGAATTCGGTCGAGGCTGGAGGTCAGGTGGTCGGCGAGGTCGTGCCACTGTCCCCCCTCCGCCAGCAGGCGCTCCAGCTCGGCGGCGGTCGCTCGGTTTGCGGGGTCGGCCTCCAGCGCCTCGCGCAGCGTGCCGATGGCGCGGCCGCGATCGTCGAGGCGCTCCTCGTCCAGCTTGGCGCTCCGGCGCAGCAGCGCGATCCGGGCCGCCGGCTCGATGGTGCGCCCGGCCTGTTCGTCGACCAGCTCGCGCAGATCCGACCAGGCGCCCCAGCGTTCGAGCGCGCCCTCGTAGAGCTGGGTCACGGTCCGGTCGTCGGGGCGGGCTTCATAAAGACGCCGGTAGTACTTCTGCGACTCGGGGCGGCGGCCGAGGCGCAGGTCGAAGATCTCGGCGGTGCGGCGCACGATGTCGAGCACGGCCGGCTCCTCGCCGATCTCCCCGTCCAGATAGTTGGCCAGCAGGCTGGCGGCGTCCTGCCAGCGGTCGAGGGTGTCGGCCAGGCGCAACAGCGGCTCGGTGCTCTGGCGCTCGGTGGGGCCTTCCTGGAAGACCTTGCCATACCAGCGGAGCGCGCTCTCGTAGTCTTCCAGCTGCTCTTCGTAGAGGCGGGCGATCCGCTTGGTCCAGGCCAGGCGCTCGGAGGGCTCCTCGACCTGCAGCAGGCGAATTTCGCCGATCTTGATCAGCGAAGGCCAATCCTGGCGCCCCGCATAGACCGGCTCGAGCAGGGCCGCGGCCGCGCCTTGCACGCCGATGTCGTCCAGCATCCCCTCGAGCATGGCGATGGCGCCCGGATGGTCGGGATCGCCGTCCAGGACCAGACGCAGGTGCTCGAGCGCGACCTCGCGATCCCCCCGGCGGTCGTGCTCGATCTGGGCCAGGCGAAAGCGGAGATCGACCAGCTCGCGCTCGGGCAGCGTGGCGCGCTGGAGCTGATCCTGCAGCAGGACCGTCAGATCGCTCCAGCGCTCGGCCGCGCTGTAGAGGCGATCGAGTGCCTGCGCCGCTTCGCGGTCGGCCGGCGCGATCTCGAGGGCCCGCTCGAAGGCGGCGATGGCGTCTTCGACGCGGTGGAGCGCGGTCTCGGCCAGCCCGCCCATGGCCAGGCGCAGCGACCGTTCCGTCGCCGGGTCCTGGGCCAGCTCGGCGCGCCGGGTGAGGATCTCGTAGAGCGACTGGTGGTCGCCTTCGTCGCGATAGATCTTCTCGAGCGCCCCCAGCGCCGCGTCGTCGTCGGGGACCCGATCGAGGATCCGCCGGTGGTACTCTGCCGCCAGGCGGGCGTCGCCCTGCCCCGCCGCCGCGGCCGCGATGGTGCGGTCGAGACGGAGCTTGAGCGATTCGTCGAGGACATCGGGGCTGATGTCCCGGTACAGGGTGGTCACCTCGGCGAGGCGGTTCGGGCCGGCCAGTCGTTCGTACGCGTCGAGGAGTCCGGGGAGCTCCGGCTCGGTGAGCGCGTCCCGGATGGCGAGTGCCGTGGTGGCGAGCGCCGCTTCCGCATCGCCGAGCCGCGTCTCTTCGATCGCCGCCAGCCGCACCAGCTCCGCCAGGCGCGCCCGCGAATCGGATTGCGCCTCCACGTAGATCCGGATGATCGCGGCCAGCTCGCCAAAGCGGCCGCCGCGCTCGTAGATCGGCTCCAGCACCTGCGCGGCCGCCAGACGCAGGTCGGCCGCGTTGCTGGGGGCGAGGAATCGCTCGAGGGCCGCGACGCCCGCCGGATCGCCGGGCGCGTGCTCCAGCACCTGGCGCCAGCGATCGAGCGCGCCCGCGGGATCGCCCAGCGGCCCCTCGAAGAGGGCCGCGATCTCGCGCAGCAGCACGACCCGCTCGGGCGCGCGGGGCCCCAGCAAGGCCAGGCGGCGATCGAGGATCTCGAGCCGGTCGCGGTGTCGCCCCTGCTGCTGGTAGAGCCGCGCCAGGGTCTCGAGCGCCTGATCGTCTTCGGGGTTCTCGTCGAGGATGCTGACGCAGGCCGCGATTGCCTGGTCCACGTCACCCACGTCGCGTTCGAGGAGGCCAGCCACCCGGCGCCAGAGCTCCTGCCGCGACGCCGCGTCGCCCGCCATGTCGATCCGCTTGCGCAGGATCTCGACCCGCTGCCGGTGGTTGGCGCCGGCTTCGAAGATCCGATCGAGCGCGTCGATCGCCGTGCGCTCTTGCGGGTCGATCTCCAGGATCGCGCGCAAGGTGGCCACGGCCGCCTCCGTGTCGCCCAGCGATTTTTCTTCCAGACCGGCGATACGGAACAGGATCTGCTTGCGCGCCGCCGAGTCGTCCGTCCAGCCGACCTGAAGCTGGAGGATCTTGACCAGGTTGGCGTTGTCGTCGGTCTCGGCGTACAGCGATTCGAGGGCGGCCGCCGCCGGCGTGGCGGTCGGCAAGTTGTTCTGGTCGAGGTTCAGGACCAGCTTCCAGGCATCGATGGCGGCGCGGCGGTTGTTGAGACGCTCCGCGTAGAGCTTGGCCGCGCGCGACAGGAGATCCGCGCGGCCGCCGAGGTCGGTGGCGTCGCGCCGGAACGCCAGCTCCTGATAGACGTCGACCAGCTCGGAGAACCGTTCCAGCGTGGTCCCGAGCCGCTCGATCTCGGCGAGCGCGTCCGGATGCCCGGGATCGACGGTCAGCACCTGACGCCAGGTCGCGAGCGCCGAGGCCCGGGCCTGCAGGCGGTTCTCCTGGAGGTCGGCCACCCGCGCCAGCAGCGCCGCCGCCTCCGCCCCTTCCAGGGCTTCGCGCTCGACCTCGAGGATCGCACTCAGGCGCGCCCAGGCCCCGCTCGACTCGTACATCGGCTCGAGGATCTTGGCGACCCGCTGGCGGTACGCCTGGACGGCCAGCAGCTTCTCGAGGAGACGCCGCGCCCCCTCGTGGCTGGGCGCCGTCTGGACGATGCCCTCCAGAAGGTCGAGCGCGCCGCCCACGTCCTTGAGCTGACCCGCGCGCAGGTCGGCGCGACGGAACTCCAGCTCCGGCACCTCGGACTCCGAAGCAAACCCGACCCGCGTGCCGAGGAGGGTCTCCAGATCCTGCCAGCGCTCGCGCGCGGCGTAGTGTCGATCGAGCGCGCGGTGGGCGCGCAGGTCGGCCGGATCCAGCTCCAGCATCTTCTCGTAGGCGCCGAGCGCGTGGTCGGCGTCGTCGAGGACCGACTCGTCGAGCTCGGCGATCTGGGCCAGCAGATCGAGGCGCTCGCGCACGTCGAGCGCGGCGAGCTGGCGCGTATCGAGCAGCGCCCGCAGCTCGGGCCAGTGCTGCCCATCGCGGTAGAGGCGCGCCAGCGCGCGGAAGGCGCCCTCGTGCAGCGGCTCGGCCTTGAGGATCTGCGCGTAGACTTTCTCCGCCTCGGGCGCGCGGCCGAGCCGTTTTTCTTCCAGCTCTGCGACGATCACCAGCAGATCGCGCCGCAGGTGCTTGTCGGTAGTGCCCTCCGAGGCCGCGCGCAGCTTGTCGCACAGCTCGGCGGTCGCCCCGGCCTTCTCGGCGAATCCGATCAGCGCCGCGCGGTTGGGGGCATCGGCGGCGTCGACGTCGAAGAGCGCCAGGCTGGCGCGGTAGGCGCCCGCCGGATCGTGGAGCGGCCCGCCGTAGAGAGCGCGCAGCTTCTCGAGCCGCTCGACCTGCTCGCCGCGGGTGTCGGCCGCCGCCAGCAGGACCTCGTTGGCGGCCGCCAGCTTGGCCGCGTTTTCGCTGCGCTCGTAAAACGGCAGCGTCAGCCGCGCGACGGCGGCGCGATCCGGATGACCGGCCGCCACCAGCCGTTCCAGGCCCGCCACGGCCGGGGCCGAATTTGGATTGGCCTGCACCACCTCGCGGTACGAGGCGAAGGTGCCGTCCGGATCGTGCAGCCGCGTCTCCTGCAAGGTGCCGATCCGGAGCAGGATCTCTTCGCGGGCCTTGATGTCGTCCGCGCCCTGACTGGCGAGATCGCGGCGCAGCGCTTCGATGACGCCGGGCCAGTCCTGCCGGGCCTCGGAGATGCGGATCAGCGCCCGGCGGGCGCGCTCGTTGCCGGGCTCGGCGTCGACGATCGCCGTCCAGGTCGCGGCCGCCGCGGCCAGGTCGGCCACCCGCTCCTCCTCGAGCTGGGCGATCCGGAGCAGCAGCTTCACCCGCTCCGCGATGTCGGGCGCGCGGTCGGCGCGGGCGTGCAGCAGCTTGGCCAGGTCGGCCCAGGCCTTGGCCTGCGTGAGGACCTGTTCCAGCGCGCCGTCGGCTTCTTCGTCGTAGCCGACTTCGGCCAGAATCAGCTCGGCGACCCGGCGGGTGTCTTGCGGGCGGAACAGGCGGGTCGCGGAGATGCGCAGCACCCGCCGCAGCAGCCAGAGGCGTTCCTCGGCGTCCGTCGAGACGGCGAAGCGCGTCTCGTAGAGCGCCGCCAAGGCGCCCCACTCGTCGGCTTCGCTGGCCAGCCGTTCGAGGTCGGCGCGGACCTCCGCGCTCTTGGGGGCCGCCTCGAAGGCGCGTGCGCACCATTGAAACGCGAGCGCCTTCGAGCCCAGGCGCTGCTCGCAGATGCGTCGGGCTTCGGCGTGCAGCTCCAGGCGCTCGGCGAGACCTACGCCATCGCTGGCCGCCGCGGGACCGAGCAGGACCTCGTACGTGGCCAGCAGACGCGGCCACTTCTGCGCCGTTCGGTAGAGCGGCACCAGCGCCAGCGCCGCCTTACGATTGCGGGGATCGGTCGCCAGGATCCGCTCGTAGGCCTTGAGGGCGCGCTCCGGCTGATTGAGCTTCTCCTGCGCCAGCGTGGCCACCCGTTCGAGCAGCCGCGTGCGGGCCGCCATGTCGGCCGTTCGATCCGCGAGCGAGGTCAGCTGGTCGCACAGATCGCCGTAGGCGCCTTGCTCGGCGTACAGCGCCTCGAGTGCGCCGTAGTCGCCCGCCTGCGCGTAGATTTCGCGCAGCGCGCGGGTGGCGCGCGCGTTCTTGCCGTCGAGAGTCTGGATCCGGCGGAAGACCTCGATGGCCGCCGAGGTCGCGCCCAGCCGCTCGTACAGCAGCGTGCCGCGCCGCTCGAGCAGCGCCAGCTCGGCGGCCACGTTCCCCTCGGCGTTGTCCCGCTGCCGGTCGAGGATCTCGACCAGCGCCGGCCAGCGCCGCTCGCGCTCGTAGAGCGTCCCCAGACCGGCCAGGGCGTCGGCGTCGTGTGCTTCGATCCCCAGCACCTGGTTGTAAAGCGCGATCGCCTCGCGGGTGTCGTTGAGCCGCTCGCCCGCGATCTTGGCCATCTCGACCAGGCGGGCCCGCCGGCCGGCGGCGTCGAGGTGGGGCAGCTCCTTGCGGATGACCTCGATGAGCGGCCGCCAAGCGCGGCTCTTGGCGTACAGATCCTTGAGCCGGGTGGCCGTCTCGGTGTCGGTCGGATCGGCCTCGAAGATCTTCTCGAAGTTGGCGACCGCGTTCTGGTGCTTGCCCAGCTTGTCGGCCCACAGCGCGGCGATCCGCCGGTGCAGCGCGACGCGCGCCGCCGGATCGGGCGCCACCTCGGCCTGGCGGGTCAGGATCTGCACCAGGTCGGCGTAGCGCCCCTGGGTCTCGTAGCGACTGGCCAGCGCCGCCAGCGCGGCCGCGTGGTCTGGCTTGAGCGCCAGGATGTTGAGATAGGTGTTCACCACCATCACGTCGAGGTTCAAGCGGTCGCGGTAGATCCCCGCGATCTCGAGCTGGCGGTTGATCTTCTCGTCGACGTCCCCCGCGGGCACGGCTTCGATTTCGTCCTTGAGCAACTCGAGCAGCGCGTTCCACTTCTCGGTCGCGGCGTAGAGCTTGCGGAGCGAGGCGACCGCCTCGGGCAGGTGTGGCCGCAGGCGCAGGAGGCCCTTCCAGATCTCGATCGCCTTCTCGGCGTGCTGCGGCCGCAGCTCGGCGGCCCGCGCCATCTCGATCCCCATCGCCAGGCGCCGCTCGCCGTCCGTCTCGGTCTTCTGGGCCTGGGCCAGGATCGCCAGCAGCTGCGGCTGCTCGTTCCGCGCGCCGTGGTACTCGCGATAGAACTCGACCATCCCGCGGTGGGACGCGTCGAGCTTGCGCACCCGGCGGAAGAACGACTCCGCCATGTCCGGTTGCGATAGCCGCTTCCAGATCAGCGTGGCCAGGTCGGCCAGCAGCGTGACGTCCTGCTCGCCGCGCTTGGTGCGGGCCGCCGCCTCCAGCACCTTGCCGAGCTCGGCCCAGGCTTCGGCGGCGGTGAGGGCCGCGCGGACCGCTTGCAGGGCGCGCGGCTCGATCGGGTTCGCCTCGAGGGCACGGCGGAAGTGCGCGAACGCGTCGGTGGGGCGATTGAGCCGCTCGCACAGCTCACCGGCCGCCACCTCGGCGGCGGTGCGCTCGTCGCGGCTGGGCGCCTTCTCCGCCCGCTGGGTATAGACCGCCAGCAGCTCGTCGAGGCGCCCGGCCTCGCGCAGGATCCGTTCGAGGTGCGCGCTCGAGCGGCGGTTGGTCGGATCCAGCTCGAGGCTCTTGCGAAGATGCGCCTCCCCTTCCGGGGCTTCGGGGCGATACTTGAAATAGAACTCGGCCACGGAGCTGTAGAGGCTCGACGCGAGCGAGGCGTCCTTGGCCCCTTCGGCCTGTTGCAGGTAGCGGCGCGAGATCGGCTCCCAGTTCGCCCGCACCAGCGTCATCTGCGCCAGCGATTCGGTCGACGCCTTGTGGTCCGCCACCGCCTCGAGGGCCTGGCGCACGGCCGCCTGGCCGGCCTCGTCGCGCAGGAGCTCGTCCGAGAGCAGCCGCCCCTTTTCGTACAGCAGGTCGGCCCGGCGCCCGGCCGCCGTCGTCCAGCCCAGCTCCAGGTCGATGAGCTGCAGACAGAGCTCGAAGTCGGCGCGCTCGCGGTGCCAGCGGCGCGCGTCGGAGAGGGCCGTCGACAGCGCCTCGGCCTCGATCCCGGCGCCGTTACCGGGCCTTATCCCCTGTAGCTCCCTCAGCGCCTGGGGATCGTCGGGGCGAAGCTGGAGGGTGGCGAGCGCTGTTGAAACGGTGGTGGTCATCTGGGTCTCGGCGGTCTCGGCAGTGTGGAACAATGGCAACGGCGGCGCGGACTGTCGACTATAGATCCGGCGTCCGAAGCGGTTCAATCGCGAAGATTTGGTCCGAATCGTGAATACTTAGCGCTTGCCTCGGCCGCAGGATTCGTTGTCGATTCGGGTGCGCCTGCGGCCCGAGCTGGGCGGCATCGTCCTGGGGGCCATCTGCCTGGCCGCCACGAACGCCCTGGCGCTGTCGATCCCCTGGCTCATCAAGGGCGCCATCGACGCGATCCGCGCCGCGGCCGCGGGACAGACCGAGGCCGTGCACGCGCTGGTGGTGCGGAATGTCGTCCTGATCGCCGCCTGCGCGGTGGTGCAGGGCCTCATCCGGACCTGGTCGCGGATTCTGATCTTCAACGCGGGCCGCAACATCGAATACCGGCTTCGCGGCGATGTCTTCCGCCATCTCCTGCGGCAGGACGCGGGGTTCTTCCGGGCGCATCCGACGGGCGACGTGATGTCGCGCCTCACCAACGATCTGGGCGCGGTCCGGATGCTGTTCGGGCCGGGGCTTCTCAACCTCTTCAATACGGCGCTGGTCTACCTGACGACGTTCTGGCTGCTGGTGCACCTGTCGCCGCGGTTGACCCTCTGGGCGCTGCTGCCCTATCCCGCGCTGCTGGCCGGCGCGCGGCTGTTTTCGCGGAAGATGTACAAGGCCAGCCGCGCCATCGCCGAGCAGCTCGGCACGCTATCGACCTCCATTCAAGAGGATCTGGCCGGCATCGCCGTCATCAAGCACTACACGCTGGAGCCCGAGCGGCAGGCCAAGTTCCGCGGCCTCAACGACGAGTACCTCGTGCGATCGCTGGCGCTCGTGCGCGCCCGCGGGTCGCTCATGCCGCTGTTCGCGGTCCTGGGCGGCGCCGGGACGCTGATCGTCCTGTGGGTCGGCGGGCGCGAGGTGATCCTGGGACATATGACCGTCGGCGGGCTGGTCGCCTTCAACGCCTATCTGGTGTTGCTGTCGTGGCCGACCATCGCGCTCGGCTGGATCATCGGGATCTGGCAGCGCGGCCTGGCGGCCTGGGCCCGCGTGCGGGAGTTGCTGGCGACGGCGTCCCGAATCGCGGATCCGCCGGCGGGGACCGGCGCCGGCGAGACGATCGGGGCGCCATCGATCGAGGTTCGCGACCTGTCGGTCGTGGTCGATGGGCGGCTTCTCCTCGATCGGGTCTCGTTCTCGCTGCGGGCCGGCGCGACGCTGGCGGTGGTCGGTCCGACGGGCGCCGGAAAGACCACCCTGGTCGACGCCATCGTTCGCATGCAAGAGGTAGCACCGGGCGCCATCGTCGTCGGCGGGCGTGACGTGACGCAGATTCCGCTGGCGACGCTGCGCAGACAGGTGGGCTACGCGCCGCAGGACGCCTTTCTATTCTCGGCGACGGTGGCCGAGAACATCGGGTTCGGGATCCGCGAGTCGACGCCCGAGGACCCGGCGCGCATCCGGCGCGCCGCGGAGGCGGCCGGTCTCGCGCCGGATATCGCGATCTTGCCCGACGGCTACGACACGATGGTCGGCGAGCGCGGCATCACCCTGTCGGGTGGACAGCGGCAACGGGTCGCGCTGGCGCGTGCGCTCTGCGCGGCGCCTCAGATCCTGATCCTCGACGACTCCCTCTCTTCGGTCGACGCCCAGACCGAGCGGGAGATCTTGACCCGCCTGCGGCCAATCCTGGCCGGGCGCACCTCGATCCTGATCTCGCATCGGGTCGCGGCGGTCAAGGACGCCGATCAGATCCTGGTGCTCGACGGCGGTCGGGTGGCCGAGCTGGGGACCCACACCACCCTCCTGGCGGGCGGCGGGGTCTACGCTTCCCTCTACCGGGAACAGCTCGCGGCCGAGGCACTCGCGATCGAGAAGGTGGCATGACCCCGCCGGTCCATTCGACACCGCCGACACCGCCGGCGCGCCGCGCGCCCTCCGAGGATCTGCTGGGCAAGGCGCTCGATCGAACGCTGCTGAAGCGGATCTTCAGCTACGTCTGGCCCTACTGGAAGCCGCTGTCGGTCGCCGTGGTGCTGCTCCCGGTGATCTCTCTCTGCGAGATCGCGCAGCCCTTTCTGCTCAAGCGCGCCATCGACGAGCACATCGCCGTCGGACGTCTGGCCGGTCTCGACCACATTGGCCTGCTCTACCTCGCCGCCCTCATCGGTCAGTACGGCGCCGCCTTCGGCCAGATCTACCTGACGCAGGTGATCGGCCAGCGCGGCATGAACGATCTGCGGGTGCGCGTCCACCGGCACGTGCTGTCGCTGTCGGCCGCGTTTTTCGATCGAACGCCGGTGGGACGGCTCATGACCCGGCTCACCAGCGACGTCGAGGCGCTGACCGAGATGTTCGCCTCGGGGATCGTGAGCCTGCTCGGCGACGTCATTCGTCTGGGGTTCATCCTGGTCGCGATCGTCGGCATCGACTGGCGGCTGGCGCTGTTCTCGATGGGCTCGGCGCCGGTGCTGTTTGCGATCGCCGCCTTCTTCCGCCGCTGGGTGCGCGACGCTTTCCGCGAGATCCGCCTCAAGCTGGCGCGGATGAACTCGTTCCTGCAGGAGCATCTTTCGGGCATCAAGGTCGTCCAGGTGTTCGCCCGCGAGGAACGGGTCTACGGCGAGTTCGACGTCATCAACCGCGACTACCGGCGCGCCAACGCCCGCGCGATCACCGCCGACGCGGCTCTTTATTCGATCGTCGAGGCGGTGGGTGCGATCGCGGTGGCCGGCCTCCTCTGGCACGGGGGCAGCCGGATCGCGGGCGGCACCTTGACGATCGGCGTGCTGGTCGCGTTCATCGAATACCTGGGCAAGTTCTTCGCCCCCATCCGGGATCTGTCGACCAAGTACACCGTCATGCAACAGGCCATGGCGGCGGCCGAGCGGGTCTTCGCGCTTCTCGATACGGTGGACTTAGACTCTGGAACCCTGGCAGGGTTCCAGACCTCCCGCGACGGGCTCGCTCGGGCAGAGCCCGCGCTCCCCCACGCGATTGGCTCCTCGAACACCGGTCCGCTCATCGAATTCGATCATGTGACGTTTGGCTACCGGCCCGACCGCCCGGTGTTGAACGACGTGTCGCTCACGATCGCCGCCGGTGAGACCCTGGCGGTGGTTGGCGCCACGGGCGCCGGCAAGTCGACGATCATCAAGCTCCTCCCGCGGCTTTACGACGTGCAGTCCGGGACGATCCGCGTCGGCGGCGCCGACATCCGGACGATAGATCCGCGCGCACTCCGGCGCCGGATCGTGGTGGTGAGCCAGGACGTCTTCATGTTCTCGGGGACGCTCCGCGCGAACATCGCGCTGGGGGACGCCGCGCTCGGCGACGAGCAGATCTGGGCCGCCGCTCGCCGGGTGGGCGCCGATCGGGTGATCACGTCCCGTCCCGGGGCCCTCGACGCAGCGGTGCTCGAGCGCGGCGTGAACTTCTCGGCCGGCGAGCGCCAGCTCGTCGCCTTCGCCCGGGCGCTGGCGCACGATCCGGAAATCCTGATCCTCGACGAGGCGACCGCCAGCGTCGACCCGGAGACCGAGCGGGTGATCGAACGCGGGATCGGCGAGCTCCAGCGCGGGCGGACGTCGATCGTGATCGCCCACCGGCTGACCACGGTGCAGCGCGCCTCACGCATCGTGGTCATCCACCACGGCCGGATCGCCGAGGAAGGGGGGCACGCGGCGCTATTGGCCCAAGGTGGAATCTACGCCCGCCTCTACCGGCTGCAGATGGTCGGTCACCCGCCCCCGGCGCGGGCCAGGGCGGGCCTGGACGCCGCCGAGTAGGCACGATCGACGTTTTCCCCGTATCATTCGCGGTTCCTGCCGCATGACGTCGACATTTCGTGAAGACCGCGCCGCCCGCCTCGCCGACGAGGTGGGGACGATCTACAAGCAGGCCGGGCTGTCTTTCGCGCTCTGCTACCCGAGCCCTTACCAGGTGGGGATGTCGTCGCTGGGGTTCCAGACCATCTACCGCGGGCTGAACGCGCTCCCGGACGTCAGCGCCGAGCGGGCGTTCTTGCCGGACGACGCGCGCGCCGCGGTAGCGGCGGGTGAGGCGCTGCGCACCTACGAGTCGGCCCGCCCGGTGGGCGACTTTGCCGTGATCGCCTTCTCGGTCGCCTACGAGCTGGAGCTGGCCGGCCTCACCAACTGCCTCGATCTGGCCGGTATTCCGCTGTTCGCCGAAGATCGCGCCGCCAGCGCGGAGCGATTTCCGCTGATCGTGATCGGTGGGCCGCTCACCTTCTCCAACCCGGTACCCGCGGCGCCCTACGCCGACGTGATCCTGCTGGGCGAGGCGGAGGAGACCATCGTCGAGCTGGTGGCGGCCATCCGCGCCGAGCCCGATCGCCGCGCGCTCATCGCGGGGTTGGCCTGCCGCCCGGGGTTTTACGTGCCCTCCGTGCACGGCGCCCAGCCCCCCGCGGTCGCGGCCGCCGACGACGCCTTGCTGCCGGCCTACTCGCAGATCCTGACGCCGCACACCGAGCTTTCGAACATGTTCCTCATCGAGCCCGAGCGCGGCTGCCACCGCGGCTGCACCTACTGCGTGATGCGCCGCTCGACCAACGGCGGCATGCGTCTGGTCGAGCCGGCGCGGGTCAAGGCGCTCATTCCCGAGGGCGCCCGCCGGGTCGGCCTGGTGGGCGCCGCCGTGACCGACCACCCGGGTCTCCCCGAGATCCTGCGCCACATCGTCGAAAGCGGCCGCGAGGTCGGCATCTCCAGCCTGCGCGCCGATCGCCTGAACGACGAGATCGTCGGCCTCCTCAAACGGGGCGGCTATCGGACCCTGACCACCGCCGCCGACGGCGCCTCGGAGCGCATGCGGGACTTCATCGCCCGCAAGACCAAGGAGAGGCACATCCTGCGCGCCGCCGAGCTCTGTCGCGCACATGGAATGACACAGTTCAAGCTTTACATGATGTTGGGTCTGCCCGGCGAGACGATGGACGACATCGACGAGCTGGCGCGCTTCGGGCTCGAGCTGGCGCGGGTGGCGCCGCGGGTGATCCTGGGGATCGCGCCGTTTGTTGCAAAGCGAAAGACGCCCCTCGACGGCGCGCCCTTCGAGGCGATCGAGGTGATCGACGAGCGCCTGGCGCGCTTGCGGGCGGCGGTCAAGGGACGGGTCGTCCTGCGCCCGACCTCACCCAAGTGGGCCTGGGTCGAATATCGGCTGGCCCAGGGCGGATTCGCGGCCGGGCGGGCGGCCGCGGTCGCTGCGCGGGCCGGCGGCCGTTTCGCCGATTGGAAGGCCGCGCTGGCGAACGTGCCGCTGCCGGCGGTTACCGCTCCTGGAACCGTTCAGCTGTCGACGACGGCGATGGCCTCGATCTCGACCAGAGCGCCTCTCGGCAGACCCGCGGCCTGAACCGTGGCCCGCGCCGGCGGGCTTTCTGGGAAGAAGCGCGCGTAGACTTCGTTGACGGCGCCGAAGTCCGCCAGGTCGAGCAGGAAGATCGTCGTCTTGACCACCGAGCCGAACGACGCGCCACCGGCGGCCAGCACCGCGCGGAGGTTCTCGAGAACCCGTTCGGCCTGCGCCCGGACGTCGCCGGCGCCCACCATCTCGCCGCTGGCGGGGTCGAGCGGGATCTGTCCGGAGCAAAACAAAAGCCGGCCGGCCGGGACCGACACCGCCTGAGAGTAGGGACCGATCGCCTTGGGCGCGCCGGCCGTCGAGATGGTCTGCCGCGACATGTGGCCGATGATAGCGCACGCGCCGACGGCGCACGGTTTGGCGTTGCGATCTTCGCGCGCCGCCCCGTATGCTGGGCGCGTGCGAACGGACGGGCGGCGTTATGGTTTGCCGCGGGCGCGCGGCCCGGCCCGACCCGCCGCCGAGGCGGTGACCAGCGCCAACCTGATGGGCGAGGTGCTGGCGCGCGTCGGTGGCAGCGGCCGGGCGCGCGAGTTCCGCGTCTTCGAATGCTATGCGCGCGTCGTCGGGGAAGGCTTCCGCGCGCGCACCCAGCCCGAGCGTCTGGCGGGAACGACGCTCATCGTGCGGGTCACCTCGGCGGCGCTGGCGCATGAGCTGACGCTGCTGCGGAGCGAGATCCTGGGTCGATTGAACGCGGAGCTCGGGCCGGGCACGGTGGCCGAAATCCGCACCCGGGTCGGGGCACTCCTGAAGCTGTGAGGGGCGGCTACTTCTTGCAGTCGTCGCTGCCGACGGAGATGAAGTCCTTGCCCATCTTCATCTCGCCCATCCAGTTGAAGGCCTTGTCGCCCTTCTTGGTGTAGGTCTCGCGGAAGGTGACCTTCTGGCCCATCATCGACCCTTCGCCGGCGAAGACCAGCTTGTCGCCTTCCCAGCCCGTCGAGCTTTCGCTGATCCAGCCGCCGGTGTTGTCGACACCGATGGTGACGAACTTCTTGCCGACCGAGTCGAAGCCGACGAATCCCTTGGCCTTGATCGGCGTGGGGTGGAGCTTCGATTTCTTCTGCTCGTACTCCAGGGCGATCCAGAAGTTGTCCACGTCCCTCTTCATCTTGAACGACGACTTGTAGGGATGCTCGGGACCGAACGGTCCGGCCGGCTGCTTGCCGTCACACCTCCAGCTCCCTTCGAAGTACTTCAGCTGGTCGAGCTCGGCGGCGGGCTTGGGTGCCGGGGGCGGCGGCGCAGCCGCTGGCGCCGCGGGG
>CALAOV010000006.1 GCA_937889515.1 uncultured Myxococcales bacterium
GACCGGCCGGCCCCGCAGGGCCCGCCGGCCCGATTGGACCTGCAGGGCCCGCCGGCCCGGGAGGCCCCGATCCCCGTTTCGGCAACAACACCGGAAACGCCCGCGCCGGAAGCAGCGGCGATACCTGCACCCTGGGCGAGATCCGTCTCACCGCCGCCTTTGTCGGCAACGGTACTCCGGCGATCGGTCAGATCTTACCGATCAATCAGAATCAGGCGATCTTTTCTCTGCTCGGCACGAGCTTCGGCGGCGACGGGATTACAACGTTTGCGCTGCCAGATCTGAGGAGCGCCGCCCCGAATGGGCTAACCTACATGATCTGCACGGTCGGCTTCTTTCCCAGCATAAACTGACCCGAGCCCGGCTGTCGCAACATCGCTCCGCTGGGACAGGGCTTTCCGGTTTCTAGCGGAGCGCGTCTCTTGGGCGCCTCGATTCCGAGACCTGCCATTTCAAGGAATGGGCGGGATCTTGAACTCGTCCCAGGCGGGCGTGTGGTTGCTGGTCGTCAGATCTTGATTCCACAGATACACCGCCGGATAGGTCTCGACGCCGAGCTCGGTGGTCACGACCGCCGTCATGTAGAGCTGACCGCGCGGCGGCGAGATGTCGTACCGGTAGGACGAGAAGATGAGCCAGTAGTAGCTCTTGCCGCCGGCGCTGGCGACGAGCGGCGCCCACTTCGCCCACGAGTTGTCCCAGCCGGCGGTGTTCGGGTAGACCAGCGTGTCGGGTAGGACCGCCGGCGTGCAGGCGGGGGGATCGTTGGCCTGCAGTCGAATCGCGGTGCCGCCCGCGGCGGGCACCACCCAGATCTCGGCGGCGGGGTTGAAGTACATCCCGCCTTCGTAGGGCTCGCCGGTGGGCGTCGTGTTGGCGTCGTTCTGGGACAACCGATTGAACGCGACGAATTTGTCGTCGGGCGAGAACGCCGGGTAGTACTCCGCAAAATCGGATTCGGCGGCGCCGGCCACCGGGGTCGCCACGCCGCCGGCGCGCGCTGCATACGGGACGGTGTAGAGATCGGCGGTACCGACGCCCATTCGACCGTCCTGGTTGGCGTTGGTCGAGGTGTAGACGATCTTGGTGCCGTCGTGGCTGAAGTTGGGGGCGGCGGCCCCGGCGGGATCGCCCTGGCGGGCGATAGTCCCCGAATCGCCCGAGTCGAGCTCCATCCAGACGAGGCTCGCCATCGGATCCAGCGCCTGGGTGCTCTGCGAGGTGATCCCGATGTGGTCGCCGTCGCTCCAGTGCTGCCCCGAAAACGTGATGATGCCGTGCCAATCCTGGGTGAGCGCGGCGATGCCCGGGGCGCCCAGAAAGGCCGGTGTGGCGCCGTTGTCCGTGGACTCGACCGAAGCCAGGGCGTTGGGCCAAGGATAGTTGCCCGTGAATCCGACGAAGGCGCCGTCGGGCGTAGCCGTGTGGCAACCGATGCAGCCCACGGAGACACCACTGCTGGTCTGCTGGACCGCCTGAACCTTCAGCACCGAGGCGACGCTCTCCTCTCCCACGGCGAATCCGAAGAGCTCCGTGTTGTTCGGGTTGGAGGCGTCGAACCCACGCAACGCCCAGTAGACCATCTGACCGTTGGCGCCGACCGGGGCGACCGTGAACCTCGCCGTGCTCGCAGCCGTCACCCCCGACGATCCGAGGGCGCGCACGGAGACCACGATCGGCGTCTCCTGGGCGTGCGCGGCCAATCCCTGCCACATCGTCTTGTCCATCGTCCAGCTGTCCTGGGCGGTGTAAACCAGCAGATCGTTGGCCTCCGGGTCGGCGTGGATGCGGATCTCGAACAGCGTGGCGGCCGGGGCCGACAGCTTGATCCGCGGGCGCAGCCAGTTGTTGGGGAGCAGCGTGCCGTCTTCGGGCTCGGTGATGCAGGGCCCTGCCCCGCTGCCGGCGCCCGCGAACGCGGAGGGAGCACTACTGGGGGCGCCGGCAGCGATGACAGGAGAAGTCGGGAAATCGGTGCAGCTCGCACTACAGGCCGCGATGGGGGTCGAGGCGACGGGGGGCGTCTGGTTGGTGCCGCCCGACGACGATCCCCCTTTGGGATCGAAAGAACAGGCGGCGGACAGCATCACGGCCGTGGCGACGATGACGGTCGAGAAAACCGAACGACCCGCAGCTCCCATGTTCGTGCCCCTCCGATTCCGGGTGATGGGTCAAGGGACCGAGATCGAGGTCGATGACGTGCACTGGCCGTTCACGCAGCTCTGGCCGCCGCCGCAACAGGTACAGCCACAGGCCACGACGTCCGAGTCGCAGACGAGGGTCACGCACTGCCCGTTGTTGCAGGTCTCGCCGCAACCGCAGGTGGGCGTGCAGGTCTTGACAGGGCACTTGTTGTTCTTGCACATGCCGCCGCCCGCGCAGCCGCAGACGCCGCCGCATCCGTCGCTGGCCCCGCAGGTGCCGTCCTGGGGACAGCTCGGTTTGCAGCAGCTGCCGCCGTAGAGCACGGAGCCGCTCTGGCAGCCGCAGGTCTTCCCGCAGCCGTCGGACTTGCCGGCGCCGCTGCCGTCCGCTGGGCAGCTCGGCTTGCAGCACGCGCCCATGTAGGTCGAGCTGCCCATCGGGCACATGCAGGTGCCGCCGCAGCCGTCGGACTTGCCGCCCTCGCTGCCGTCCATCGGGCAGCTGGGCTTGCAGCAGCTGCCGCCGTAGAGGACCTCGCCGCTCTGGCAGCCGCAGGTCTTGCCGCAGCCGTCCGACATCCCCTCGCGGCTGTCGTCGGTGGGGCAATTCGGGGTGCAGCAAGCGCCCATGTAGGTCGTGCTGCCCATCGGGCACATGCAGGTGCCGCCGCAGCCGTCGGACTTTCCGCCATCGCTGCCGTCCGCCGGGCAGGTCGGCTTGCAACAGCTTCCCCCGTAGAGCACCTCGCCGCTGGGACAGCCGCAGGTCTTGCCGCAACCGTCCGACATCCCCGCCCGGCTGCCGTCCGTCGGACAGTTCGCTGTGCAGCAGCCGCTCATCGACATCATGCTGCCGGCCGCGCAGGGGCACTTGCCGTTGCAGCCGTCGTCGAGCCCGGCCTTGCTGCCGTCCGTCGGACAGCTCGGCGTGCAGACGCACGACCCGCCGACGCACTTGCCGTTCGTGCCGCAGCCCTGGCCGCCGCAGTCGCAAGTGTCGATGCAGGTGCCGTTGCTGCAGACGCTACCGGCGGCGCACTGCACCCCCGCGCACAGATTCTGCACGCACAGGCCGCCGCTGCAGACTTGATTGCTGGCGCAGCTGACGCCGGCGCAGGGATTCGCGGCCGCGCAGGTCAGGTTGCAAGCCTGCCCCGAGCCGCAAGAGGCGTCGCACGCGTCGAGCGCGGTGCATTTACCGGTGCCGGGGCTGCAGTACTGCCCCGACGGACAGCTCACTCCGTTGCACGGCTGCGCGAAGCAGCCGGCCACGCAGGCCCCGCCGACGCAGGTCTGTCCGCTACCGCAAGTCTTCCCGGCGCAGGGATCGCTCACCGCCACGCAGGCGGCGTGGCAGGTCGTTCCGCCCCCGCACTTGCCGGCCGTCGCGCTCAGACAGGGATCGGGCTGACAGGCGCCGCCCAGGCAGACCTGGCCGCTGCCGCAAGCGGTGACGCAACCGGTCGAGCCGCCGCTGGTCCCGCCCGTCGATCCACCTCCGCCACCGCCTCCGCTGGTCGAGCCGCTGCCCCCGCTGCCGGTGTTGGAGCCACCGCTGCCCGGCGTGGAGGTCGACCCGTTGCCGGCCTTTCCGGAGCCGGTGCTGGTCTGGCCGGACGGCGCGAAGCCGCAACCCATGGCGAGCAATGCGCAGAAGGCGACTGCGAATGAACCGAGACCGCCGGTGGGCCTCGAAGTTTTGTCGCCGCCTGCAAGACCGTGGGTGAACGCCTTCATTCGTAGTCCTCCTAGGACGTACGGTGGGCGGCAGACCGGCGGAGGTTAGGAAAAAACGGCGGTGCCCCTACGGATCGCGCGGTTCATTGGCTGAGCATCGGCGCGCAAGCCGTCTGGCCGTCCGAGACCTGCGAGCAGTAGGTTCCGGCGCAACAGGCGACGTTGCTCGGATCGCAGCGGTCTCCCGCCTTCGTACAGGCCGCGGCGGTCGAGGCCCCGTCGCTCGAGAAACAGATCATCGCGCCCGGGGGCCCCGCGCAGGTTCCCGCGCAGCAATCTTCGGTCGCCGAGCAGGGCGCGCCCGGTGGTGCGCAGGCGTTGCGGCAGGTGAGCGTTCCGCCCGAGTCCGGAACGCAAAAGCCACCGCAACACTCGGCGCGGACCGCGCAGGAGAATCCCGCCGCCAGACAGGTCGAGCCCGAGGCCGCCCCCAGGCAGCGCAGCGTTCCCGTGTCGTCGGCGCGACAGGCGGTCGGGCCTCCCGAGCAGCAGTCCGACGCCTGGGCGCAGAGATCGCCGATGGCGCGACAGCCACCGGGCTTCGTCATCATCATCATCATCGGCCCGGGCGCCGGACCACAGCGCGCGGTCCCGTCGGGTCCAGACATGCAGACGCCGGAGCAACAGCCGGCGTTGGACCCGCACCGCTCCTGCTCTGGGCTGCAGCCCGGCAACGTGGCACAGCGTGAGGGGCCCGCCGCCGTCGGCAGGCAACGACCCGAACAACAATCGCCGGCGACCGCGCAGATTTCGGATGCCGGGTGACAGCCGGGCAGCGCCTGGCACTTGCTGGGCTGTCCGGCCGGACCGCTCACGCAGTGCCCGCTGCAACAATCGACGGCGGTCGTGCAGGTTTCGCCGGAGACGCGGCAGAAGGGCAACAGGCGACAGGTGGCGGCGGCACCCTCGTCGAGGTCGATACAGAGCTGCCCGCAACAATCGGCGTTTCCGCCGCAGGTTTGACCGGCCGGCCGGCAACCGGGGCCCGGCATTGCGCATTGACCGGCCGTGCAGAGGCCGTCGCAACAGTCTGCCGCCGTCGCGCAGGCGGCGCCGGCGACGGCACAGGGGGGCGGGCCGCAGACACCGTTGGCACAGCCAAGCGAGCAACAGCTTCCCGAGCGGGAGCAAGCCTGTTCATCCGACAGGCATTGAACAGGGTCGAGGCAGATGAGCTGGCCCGATCCGGCCGGATCGACGCCGCAGACGAACGAGCAGCAATCGGCGCCGATCTGGCAGGCCGTCCCCTCGTCGAGACAGGTGGCCAGCGGCTGGCAGGTCCCCGCCATGCAGAACGCCGAGCAACAATCCCCACCGACGGCGCAGGCGCGACCGTTGGGCGCGCAATCGACCAGTGGGAGCGCCCGCGGAACCGTCAGCTCGACGTCCCGCCGGCAGGCGCCGGAGCCGACGACCGAGCCGGCGGCCAGTGCGGCGAGCAGCGCCAGACCCGGTGCGGCGCGCCGTCGCTTCAAGGCCGGGTGCCGGCCGATGCCAGCCGTCGCGCTGTCGCCAGATGGAGCCCGCGCGGGAACTCGTCGAGATAGCGCTGCGCCAGGGCCCGCGAGCCGCGGAGGTCGCCCGTGGCCCGGGCGCTCTGCATCGCGCCCACCAAGGCCTCCTCGCCGAGCGCGCCCCGCGGCGCCGCCGCCAGCGCGCGCTCGTAGTCGGTGCGCGCCTTGCCGACCAAGCCGCGACGCTCCTCGATCTGGGCGGCGGCGTAGAGGGCGTTTTGTCGGGTGGCCGCGGGGGCGCCGCGCCGATCGAGCGCGCGGTAGGCGGCCACGGCGTCTTCGAGCCGACCGGCTTCCAGCCGCCACCAACCGCAGAGCGTGGTCCGTGTCGCCGCTGCGCATGCTCTGGCGTGCCGCCCGCGTCGTTCCTTCGCAGGTCCGCACAGTATTTCCGCAGCCGGACGGCGCCAACTCGGGAGAAGCCGGCCCGGGGGACGCCGGTTCGGCGGCGGCCGGCGGGGCCACCTCGGGCGGCGCCGACTCCGCGTTCTGCCCGGTCGAAACGAAGGTCTGGCGCCCGTCGGCAAACCGAACGGCAACCTTTCCCTCGACGACGCGTACCCAGGACGTCGTCGCGCCGACCCCGACCGAGAACCTCGTGCCGCGCACCTCGACGTGCAGATCGCGCGTCTCTACCGCGAAGGTTTCGTCGGGCAGCCGGTGGGCGACCTCGGCTTCCACCGCCCCCTCTTGGAGATGGATCGCCACCGCGCGGGGGGTGCCGCCGAGCACGACGCGCGCGGGTCCGTGCAAGCGCAGCTGCGCGCCGCGGGCCAGGTGGAGCTCGATCGCGGCGTCGCGGGCGAGCGCGATCTCCGACCCGGCAGAGACGCGGGTGCTCGCCGTGAGCGGGCGACCATCGACCGTCAACGACCCGAGCCGGCTGGCCACCGCCGCGAAAGCCGGTTCGTCCGCCACCGGCGGGCGAGCCCGATGAGGCCCCGCCC
>CALAOV010000007.1 GCA_937889515.1 uncultured Myxococcales bacterium
CGTCGCTGCCTTCGCTCTGGGATTGGCTGAGCCCCTCGCCCGGGAAGGGAAGCTCGCGGCCTTCTTCACGGGCCTGGCCTTTGACGGCGCCAGCTGGTCGGGGCGCGCGGCCTCGGTATTGGCTACGCGGCGGCCCGTCCTTCGCAACCGCATCTTGCGCGCGATCCCCGCGGATCGCTTGCGTGGCCGGCCCCTGGTAGAGCTCGGCGCGCGCCTGACCGCGAGAGCATTTGCCGGCCGGGTGCCGCGTTTCAAGTTGTATGATGCCCTCTTCACGGGCCACGACCTGGCGGTCTCGCTCGCGCGATGGCCCCGCGAGACCACCGGGGTCTATGCCTACGAGGACGGCGCTCTGTGGACCTTTCGTCGCGCGCAGCGCCGCGGGCACGATCGGATCTGGGATCTGCCGTTGCCGCACTACCTCACGATCGAAGAGGTCATGCGCGACGAGTTCAACCGCTGGCCGGGGGCTGCGATCGGACCACCGCACAGCGAGCCGCCCTGGAAACGACGGCGGAAGGACGCGGAGCTGGCCCTGGCCACGAAGATCTCCGTGGCATCGAGCTTCACCAAACGATCGCTCGAACGCCTGGAGACCCGCGCTCCCATCGTCGTCTCTCCGTACGGCTTTCCCGTTGAAGATTTCCAGCCTCGGACTCGACCGCCCTCGGGTCGCTTCAAGGTCCTATCGGTCGGCACGCACGACCTGCGCAAGGGGACGCCCTACCTGCTCGAGGCCTGGAGGCAGGCGGCGATTCCCGACGCGGAGCTACATCTCGTGGGTCCGCTTCGCCTCGCGAAGCCCTTCCTCGATCCCTATGCGGGACTCTTTCGGCACTGGCCGCACCTGCCGAAGAGTGAGCTGGGGGCACGTTACGCCGGCGCCGATCTACTGGCCTTTCCCACGCTGGGCGACGGGTTCGGTCTGGTCATTCAGGAGGCCATGTGTTGCGGGACACCGGTGGTCACCACCCCTTGCGGTGGCGGTCCCGAATGCATCACCGACGGCAAAGATGGGTGGCTGGTCCCACCCAGAAACGTGGACGCGCTGGTCGAGCGACTGCGCGATTGTGCCGCCAACCGGGATCGGACATTTCGGATTGGCCAAGCGGCGCGGAAACGGGCGGAACGATCGACCTGGCGGGATGCCGGCCCTGCGCAGGTGCGCGCCCTGGAGCTTTGAGTGCGTGTCCTGTACTTGAATCCGTTTTCACAGGAGGTGAGCGGACCCGACGAGAGTCTCCGGACCTTGCTCGCCGGACTCATCCCGCTGGGCGTCGAAGCGCACCTCGTTCTGCCCGGGCCAGGACCCCAGGTGCCTCGATACCAGGCCCTGGGCGTCACGGTTCATTTCGCCCCGCTGGCGATCCTGAGGCGAGATCTCTCGGTCGGCGCGGCGCTCTATCCGCTGCGTCTGGCACGCGCCACCCTGGCGGTCGCCACGATCGCACGCGAGATCGGCGCCCAGCTGATACACACGAACATGGAGGTGCTGCTCGAGGGTGCGGCGGCGGCGGCGGTTCTGAGGATTCCCCATGTCCTCCACTATCGCGGCAATACGCTGGACCGGCCCAAGGTGGTCTTCGACGCACTGGTCGCACTTTGGACCCGCGGCGCGGACCACGTGTATTGCATCTCCGGCGCGACCGCCGAGGTGTTCCGGCGGCGCGCCCATCTCGACAAGGTGGAGGTCCTATACAATCCCGTCGACGTGGCGGCCTTCGGTGCAGCGGCTCGCCGGGCCGATGTCCGCACGGCACTGGGCGGGTACCCGGACCAGCCCTTGATCGGGACGGTCGGGCGTATTCATCCGCGCAAAGATCTGGAGACCTTCGTCCGGGCGGCCGCGATCGTCAGCGCCAAGATTCCCGAAGCCCGCTTCGTGATCGTCGGCGCCGCCGAAGCGTCGGTCGAGGTGGCCTATCTCGACCGTCTCTCTGAGCTCGTCCGAGATCTCGAGCTCGAGGGTCGCCTGACCTTCGCGGGCGCACGGCGGGATGTACCGGCAGTCATGCGCGCGCTGGATCTCTTCGTGCTGACCTCCCGACACGAGGGCTTTGGGCGCGTCGTGGCTGAGGCTATGGCGGCCGCGAGACCGGTGGTCGCCACCGACGAGGGAGCGCTTCCCGAGCTGCTGGGGGCGGGGCGGTTCGGTCGTCTCGCCGCGCCGGAGGACGTCGACGGGTTCGCCACTCAAATCCTGCGTCTTCTCTCCGATCGAGAGGGGGCCGCCGCGCTCGGCACGGCTGCGGCCGGAGCGGCGCAGAAGTTCGACGCGAAGGCGATCGCGGAGCGCGTCTGGGTCCGCTATCGGAGCTTGGCTGACGGGGCCTGAAGCAGCTCAGACGAATCGCTGGGCCCAGCGCTCCAGGGAGGTGAGCGCGAACAGCTTGCGCCCGACGTCCTCGCCGCCCAGATGGCGATTGATCAGCGCCTGAACGGCGGCCGCGTCGAACCCGAGATCCTTGACGAGCGCACCCTCCGTCAGATGCGCCCGCAAAGCGTTGGTGGCGGGCTCCCGAAACCAACGGTCGACGGGAATCTCGAATCCACGCTTGGGCCGGTTGGCCAGCCGTATCCCCATGCGCGGTTGCAGGAGCTGGCGCATGAGTCGCTTGTCCCGGAGCGGCCCGATCTTGTTTCGTGGTGGCAACCCCAGGCCGAACTCGACCAGCTCCCGCGACAGGAACGGGACGCGAACCTCCAGACCGTGCGCCATGGAGAGCTTGTCCGCCTTCATGAGCAGGTTGTCGAGCAACATGGTCTGGCAATCGACGTACTGCAGCCGTTGCACCGGATCGAGTCGGAGGTCGTGCGCGACGTCGAACAGGGACTCGTAGCGCGCGACCGCCGCATCGGGACCATCGCCGACCAGCGCCCGTCGCTCGTCGGAGGTGAAGATGTCGAACCAGGCCAGGTAGCGCGCCGGGGTGTCGAGCTGGACCGAAGTAGCCACCTTGGCGGCGCGCCGGGCGATGTTGAAGATTCCCAGCGATCTGGAGGGGAGCTGGTCGGTGACGCCCAGAACCTGATCGGCATGCCGCAGTAGAAACGGCCGGAGATCGTCGACGACCGGACCCCAGAAATAGCGGGCGTAGCCTCCCAGCACCTCGTCGCCGCCCTCGCCCGAAAGCGCGACCTTGACGTGGTCGGCGGTGCCTCGGCAAAGGTACCAGAGCGGCAGCACCGCGCTGTCGGCCAGCGGCTCTTCGAGTGCGTCGACGATCGGACCGAGATCGTCGAGATTGGCGGGGCCGAGATCGATGCGTACGTTTTCGTTCCCGGCCCGAGCGGCCACCAGCGCCGCATAGTGCGTCTCGTCGCCCCGGTCGGACGACGAAAACCCGATGGAGAAGGTCTTGGGGGGCGCGGCGTGCTGGTTCGCGAAGATCGTCAGCGCGCTCGAATCGAGGCCACCCGACAGAAACAATCCAGTCGGGACATCGGCCATGAGGTGCCGGCGGACCGAGCTGTTGAGCAGATCCCGCAACCGTTCGATCAGAGCGTCCGGTCGGGTATCTTCGACCGATGCCGGCGTGAGCCGATAGAAGGTCTCGACCCGGGTCTCGCCGGTGGCGAGATCGATCTCGTGCAGCGTTCCCGGCGCGAGCTTGCTGACGCCCTTGAAGGCGGTGCCCGGAGAGGGCACGTAGCCGACGCGCAGGAAGGTGTGGGTAAACGACGGATCGACCGAAAGCGGGCCATCTCCATCGAGCTCCAGGGCGCGCAGCTCGGAGGCGAAGGACAACTGCTGCGCGGTGCGACGAATGTAGAGCGGCTTGATCCCGAAGCCGTCGCGGGCAACGAACAGCCGCTGTCGGACGCGGTCATAGAGCGCGAACGCGAACATTCCCGCCAGGCGGCTGGTCATCTCGAGCGCCCCGAGCTGCTCGTATCCGTGGACCAGCACCTCCGTGTCGCTGTTTCCGCGAAAGGTGTGGCCATTGAGCTCCAACCGGGAACGCAGGTCGCGGTGGTTGTAGATCTCGCCGTTGAAAACGACCGCGACAGACCCGTCCTCGTTGAAGAGCGGCTGGTGCCCCGAAGGACTGAGGTCGACGATCGACAGGCGCCGCATGCCCAGCCCGATGCCGCCTTCCACCAGGGCGCCCTCGTCGTCTGGGCCGCGGTGGCGGATGCTGTCGGTCATCGCTTGGATCTCGTCGCGACGCACGGCCCGGCCGTCGAAGCGTACGATTCCGACGATGCCACACATGCTCAGCTCACCTTCGAGATCAGGTCGCGGTAGACGCCGATCATCTCCATCGCCGTCCGATCCCAGCTGAACAGGGCGGCGCGGCGGAGACCGCGCTCGATCAAGGTCGTCCTCATCTTGCCGTCGGTCAGCACGGTTGCGACGTGCCAGGAAAGCGCGTCGACGTCTTCTGGATCGGCCGTTAGAGCCGCATCGCCGACGACCTCGTCGAGCGAGCCGGCTCGGGAACAGACCACCGGCGTTCCGGACGCCATCGCCTCCAGCGGCGGCCAACCAAACCCTTCGTAGAGCGACGGGAAGAGAAGAAGGTCGACCGAGTTATAGAGCGCTGAAATGTCCGCGTCGGAGACCGCGCCGACCTCCAGGACGCTCGTGGCGACCCCGAGCTTCTCGGCGAGCGCCCGATCCTCCCCGCCGAGCGCGCGCCCGACCCGCACCAGCCTCAGGTTGATGCCCCCTTGCCGTACCCGATGCAGGA
>CALAOV010000008.1 GCA_937889515.1 uncultured Myxococcales bacterium
ACAGAGTGGCGGCGCCGTAAGGGACATTGACCGAGAGCCCGGTCGTCATTCCGGTCACATCGGCGCGATTCCACGCATCGCGCACGGCCGGCGTGCCCGAGACGCCGAGCTGCGTGAAAGAGATCGCGATCGTCGCGTCCTGGGTGCCCCGATTGAACAGCGCGACAGCCTTGCGGTTGCCGCTGAGATCGCGCGCCCACACCTCGGTCGTGCCCTGCTGGACAATCCGCTTGGCGTGGGTGCCGAGGGCATCTTGGTTCACCGCCAGCACCTCTTCATTGGTGAGCAGCGCGACCGTCCATGGACCGGTCGTCGCATCGGTGGTCAGCGACTGCACGTTGCCGCCGAAAATGAGGGGCGAAGGCAAGATGCTCCAGAGCGACATGATCGTCACCTGGTCGTTGTGCGTGAAGGTCGTCTCGCCCGAGGCGTGCCACTCGCAGCGCGGGCCGAGATACCCGAGCGGCAGCATGTCGGTGTCGGGCCAGTGACCCTGCACGAGGCCGGTCGACGCCTGCCAGGTCCCTGCGGCGGTGAAGACGCCCGGCAGGTTCGTGATCGCGTTGTAGTCCCAGAAGTCGTCGACCACCCGCCACATGTCGGCGTCCGTGTTCAGATCGGCGACCGAGCTCGGCAACCACGTCGGATCGTCCGCGCCGGGCGAGAAGCTCACCACGATCGCCCGGCCCGATTTGTTGACCGACTTGCGGATCGCGTCGGCCTCCGCCTGGTGATAGACCTTCGTGGTGTTGTTGAGCATGTCGTCGATCTTCACGAAATCGATCCCCCACTGCGCGTACTGCGCGAACAGGGCGTCGTACCAGGCCTGACCGGCGGCGCTGCTGCCGCTGACGCCCCACATGTGTTGATCCCAAGGGCAGGGATCGTTCGTGTTCGCCGCGTCGGTGGCGTGATAGGTGGAATTGGCGATCGGCGAGTTCGCGGTCACGGCCGTGCGCGGAATGCCGCGCATGATGTGGATTCCGAACCCGAGACCCAGTGCGTGGACCTGATCGGCGACCGTCTTGAGCCCGTTCGTCCCCGTCGCAGACGGGTACTTCGAGATCGACGGTAGGTAGCGGCCGTTGCTGTCGAGCGTGTCTTCGGGATCGTACCAGCGGTAGTCGATGACGACGGTGTTCCAGCCGAACGGCTGCAGCGTCGTCTTCAGCGCCTGCGCCTGCGCAATGACTTCGCTCTGCTTGATGCTGGCGCCGTAGGCGTCGTAGCTGTTCCAGCCCATCGGCGGCGTCGGACGCAGCATCGTTCCCGACATGAGCGTCAGCGTCGCCATCGCGCTGCCCGATCCGTTGCTGACGGTGACGGCGATTGGATAAGAGCCGGCGGCGGGCGCCGTCCCCGAGATGATGCCGGAGCTCGAGGCGATGGTGAGGCCGGACGGCAGTCCCGCCGCCGAGAAGGTGAGCGGCGCCTGCCCGGTCGCCGGTATCGTGTAAACGAACGGCGCAGAAGGAGTTGCGCCGATGACGAGCGGCGGTTGAATGCGGGGCGCCGCGGGCGGCGACGCCATCGAGATCGTGATCGTGGTTTGCGCGGCGCGCGCCACGACCGCGAACGTCAGCGCGCCCGCGAGAGAAGCGAGCAGCAGGGACCCGCGGACGAGCTTCGACATGGGGCGTCTCCTTGTGAGGCGGTCAGGATCTCATACCGCAGGCGAAATGCCGTTCGCTATCGCTGCTATGTTCGAACTATGGTCTCTTTGTGCGTCTCCCGACATCGACTACTCGTGGGCGATCTCGAGCCTCGTGACCGACGCGGCGGAAACTCATCGAGGAGCGACGCGCCGTTTATCGGCACGGTCGTTTGGTCGGGGTGTTCAGCGGAGCAGCGCTCCGACAGCGCCGTAAAACGTGTCACCGAGGATGACGTAGCCGGCGGTGTTCGGGTGCAGGCCGTCGGCCTTCAACGCGGTCTGGTAGTTCGGGTTCTTCGAAAACGCCGCGTAGTTGTCCACCAGGATGACGTGCTTTCCCGCCGACGCACGGGCGTTGACCAAGCCTGGTAGGGCTGCGTTGAAGGCCTGAGCTCGCTGGTCTCCGTTTGGGGCGGCTATTGGAATGATCGTGGACACGACCACCAGCGCCGTCGGCGCGTCCGTGATGATCTCGTCGATGAGCGTGCCAAGCCGGGAAGGCGCGTTGGTGACGTCAATGTTGTCGTTGATGTCGTTGGTCCCGATCATCAGGAGCACGATGTTCGGATGGTAGGTGGAGATCGCGCTGTCGGTGATGGTACCGGCGATTCCTCCGTTCCCTCCGCCCGAGATGGTGTAGCCGCCGTGCCCTTCGTGGCGCATCGGGAACGGCTTGTTGTCGACCGTGGTAGGTCCGTTCGTCAGCGATCCCACGAAGGTGATGTTCTTGCCGGCGAGCACGGCCTGGTTGAAGAGCTCGATGCGGTACCCACCTTCGGGCGCCGTGCAACACCCCTCGGTGATCGAGTCACCGAGAGGCAGCACCGCGCATGCCGTGCCGGAGCTCGTGGGGCACGGCATGTACGCGCCAGCGCCGCCCATCCCGCCCGCCGCGCCGCCCGTGCCCGCCGTCGCGCCGCCAGCTCCGCCCGCGATCCCGCCTGTGCCTCCACGCCCCGCATTCCCACCGCCGCCTTGCCCCCCATGGCTGCCCGCAGCGCCCCCTTGGCCGCCTCCGCCGCTTCCACCCTGGCCCGCTCGACCCGCGCCGCCGGCAGCACCGGCCGCTCCGCCACCCGAGCTACCGCCTGCAGCGCCGGCCCCGCCAGCGCCGCCCGAACCTAGGGTGCCGCCCGAGCCTACGGCGCCGCCGGAACTTCCTGTGCCGGTCGTACCCCCGGCGCTGGAACCCCCGGTGGCGCCGGAACCTCCCTTGCCAGTCGCGCCGCCCGCGCCGGTCGTGCCGCCAGTGCCGATCGTGCCGCCGTTACCCGTCGAGCCACCACTGCCGGTCGTGCCTCCGCGGCCGGCGTCCGTCGTCGCATCTCCGCCTTGGCCGCCGCTCGCCGAGTCCACGCCGTCGCCTCCGCTCGTGCCACAAGCCAGCCCTAGCAGTGACAGGCCGCAAAGGGTCAGAAGAACGACGATCGGGCCGTGGCCAACGGCTTCTTCGCTGTCGGCTCGCCGAAACACCATGAGCTTCCGGTTGGAAAGCATCTGACGGTATTGTCACGACGCCGCGAGCGTTGTCAGACAAAGGCGCCTTTGCCGGCCCGATTACCGGAAGAGTCACACGCTCAGCTGGAATCTGCGGGCCTGACACTTTCGCGTGACAAGAAGCGGGCCGCGACCCCAATTCCGATTGGAGGTATCGATGTCCGCGCGTGCGCTGACGAACTTTCTTCTGGCAGCTGCCATTGGGTTGGCGAGCGTCGGTTGCACGTCCGAGGGTAGCTCCCCGCAAGGTGGTGAAGGAGGGAACGGCTCAGGCGGGACGGGCGGTGGCAGCGGGGGGGCGTCCGGCAGTGGAGGTACGTCGGGCACCGGAGGAAAAACGAGCGGCGGGGGGGCGATCGGCACGGGCGGCACGATCGGAAGCGGCGGCACGACCGGAAGCGGCGGCACGATCGGAAGCGGCGGCACGACCGGAAGCGGCGGCACGAGCGGAAGCGGCGGACGAGCAACCGGAGGGGCTGGCGGCGCAGCCCGAGGGAATGCGGGGGCCGGCGGTGCGGGTGCTGGCGGAGCCGGTGGCGGGTCGAACGCCTACAACCCATGCCCGACGAACGGCGCCGCCTGCAAGATCCTGCCGCTCGGTGATTCAATCACTTTCGGCGTCAACGACGAGGGCAACGCCGGATACCGCGGGCCGCTGTTCGCGACGGCCGTGGCCGCGGGCCAGAAGATCACCTTCACGGGGTCGCTCTCGGACGGGCCGACCACCGAGGCGGGACAGCCGTTCCCCATGCAGAACGAAGGACACAGCGGGTGGGGAATCTCGGAGGTCACGCCGTACAGCAACGGCAACGCGGGAATCGCGACGGTCATCCCCACGCCGGCCCTCAGCAACAGCAGCGGCGGAGTACCGGACATTATCCTGCTTCACATCGGCACCAACGATGAGGGGAGCTTCCCCGCGACGCAGATGATCAGCGATCTGAAGGGGCTTCTCAACAAGATCATCACCAATGCGCCCAACGCCTTGATCGTCGTCGCGCAGATCATCCCCCTGGGGTATGGGACGAACAGCGTGATCCAGGCTTACAATCAGTCGATTCCGGGACTCGTGCAGACGCTGACCGCGGCCGGCAAGCACGTCGACCTCGTGGACATGTACGACGGGTTCAATACCTCGACGATGCTGGGCTCGGACAGCATTCATCCGAACAGCACCGGGTACCAGTTCATGGCGGCCCACTGGTACTCGGTCATCGGCTCGCTACTGCCCAAGTAGAGCCGAGTCGCGGCGCGTCTCGCGCGCGGCGAAACGAAATTCGAATCGACTGGGTTCATGTAGCCGATCGGCGATTGCATTCGTTGGACGTTGTAAAAGCCGTCGACGAGCGCGGCGATGGCCAATCGTGGGCCCTTGGCTCGGCTCTGAATCTTCATTGTCAATGTCGTTGCTCGGGTAGACCAGCGCCCGCAATTCCTATGTAGCGGTTATGTTATTGCTATGAAACGTGGGGTTGCTCACGGGCGCGAGTGCGGGGACCACGTTCGTTACGGCAACCTGACAATTGAGTGTCGGCGACAGGCCGATTCGCCTCGGCCAGGCGTTCGTATCTATAAACAAGAAATAAGATTGCCGTGAGAGTGCGCCCAAGCGGCACGTTTCTCGTTGACTCGCGAGAATCGGGTTTGGCAATATCTTCGCGCCAAGGGTCGAACCAGATCTGAAGTTGAGCGGGGCCGGGGACTCCGGTCGGGAGAGGGGCGTGAATGCGGTCGAACGCAGTGGAGCGAGCGAGTCGTCCTTGTTGCGTAGGGTGCTGTCGAGCGGCCGCTCTGGCTCGCCAATGGCGGTCCGGAACGGCACGGAAGGCCGTGCGGAGCGTCTCGGCGCCCGTCGATCAAAGTGGAATGTTGTTTGTGTTGGCGATAACCGGGGGATTTCGATGAAACGACTCCAGATCTCGAAGAAGGGTGCTGGGGCGGCGGCGGCCGCATTGGCAATGGGCGTGCTCGGTACCATCTGGATGCTGCGTCCCCCGGCGCCAGGCGCGCCGACGCGAAAGGCCCGCAAGATAGTGGCGGCGCTGCGGGCGTTCCCCGCGTCCCCATTGCGGTTTGACGCGCCCGAAGTGTCACGTCCATTCGACGGGCGGGCGGCGGATGCGCCCGTCCCCGAGGCCGTCCATTTGGCCAAGGTCACGCTACCCGATCGCTCGACCGAGCCGCTGCGAGTCGAGGATGGGACGACCGGCATGGCGATAGGTGTCACGCCGAGAGACGTTTTCAACGTCGTCGCCCAGTCGGCGGACGGATACTTCGTCTACCCCCACGCGCACGCGTCCGGCGGGACGCTTCTGCATCGGGTCCTCGACGACGGCGCCGAAGACTTCGTCAGCTTTGAAACGAAGCCTGCGGTACCCGAGGTTGTCTATGACCTGAGCCTCGAACAGGGGGTGAGGGGCCTGCGGCTGGTCGAGGGAGCGCTCGAAATGTTGGACGCGGACGGCGCCCCGCGGTTGCGCGCGTCGCCCCCATTCATCGAGGGCGCCGATGGAGTAACGACCGATGCGACGATGGCGGTGGAAGGGTGCGCGGTCGATACCGACCCGG
>CALAOV010000009.1 GCA_937889515.1 uncultured Myxococcales bacterium
CCAGACCTGCGCCCAGCTCGAGACCGACTACAGCAACGCTCTGGCCGCTGCCCGCCAATGTACGCCCGGCGCGACGAACCAGTGCCAGCATCTGGTCGCGACGTCGATCGCGTGCACGGGATGCAGCGAATACGTCAACGACGTCACCACGATCGACACGATCGAGGGCGAGTGGAGCGACCAAGACTGCGCGGCGATGCCGCACCCCTGCCCTCAGATCGCCTGCATCGCGCCCGGATCCGGGATCTGCGCCTCGGCGAGTGGCACCTCCGGCGGACCGAACGCCGGCGCCTCGCCCGGTGGCAACTGCACCGACGTCGGTGTCACCACCGCGCACTGAGAAAGACGGCGGCTGCGGTCAGGGAACCGCGGGGGCGTCGGCCGGGGCGTCGCCGAGCTCGCAGATGCCGGCCCCGCAGAACGGGCGCTGCGAACAGCTCGGGTCGGTCGAGGCCATCTCGGTGCAGGCGGTGTCGGTGCAGCGTTTCTTGCGGTCCTTCTCGTAGGCCTCTTTCCCTTTCTTGGGGATCGCATGCTGCTTGCCGCCCTCGGAACAGGGGCAGCAGTCGTCGGGCACGAGGACGCAGTCCTTGTCCGTCTTGCAGTCGTCGGTCGAGGCGGGCGCCTTGCCCCGGGCGTGCTTGGCCTGGGCCAGGAACGAAACGCCGAACGAGGCCGCGCCGAGCGCGGCGAGGGCGATGAGGATCCGGAATCGTGAAGCGAGGCGATGCGACATGCGTCGGAGTATATCGACGCGTTGCCCCGCGTCCAGGAGACGATCGGAAACAAATCGCGAGCGCAGTCTCGAGGCTGGCGCCGCTAGTTGGCGCTGCGGGGGGTGCCGAGGCGAGAGGTCATGGCGACGACCTCGGCCGAGACCCGCTCCAGCCGCTGGCCGAGATCGCGGGTTTCGAGAAGGCGCTGGCGCAGGGCCGGATCGGCGATCAGAGCGGCGGCCACCCCATCGACCAGCTCGGCCGGGGTCTCCTGGGCCGCCACGACCTGCAAGAGCTCGCCGCCGTCGGGGATCGAATCGGCCAGCCGTCCGATGAGCGCGCGCAGCACCTGGTCGGCGTCGGCGATCTCGGCGGCATCGGCGATCTCGAAATCCGGGAGCGCCGTCGCCGTCACCAGCCGGTAGGGGCGGTCCGAAGTCAGCTCCCCGTCGATGTGCACGCGCGCGCGCCCCCGCACCACCAGGTTGAAGCGTCCGTCGGGGAGCTCGTGGGCCATCACCACCTCGCCGACGCCGGCGATCGGGCGGACCTGCGGTGGGTCGTCGGTCTCGCGCGCCTCCGCCGCGAAAAGCCCCACCGCCAGTAGACGCGCGCCGGTCAAGATGTCGCGCACCAGCGCCCGGTAGCGCTCCTCGAAGACGTGGAGCCCCAGCAGGGCATGCGGCAAGAGCACCACGTCCGGCAGCGGGAACAGCGGCAGCCGCCGCAGCGCCCGGTCCAGCGTCGCCGCGTCGTCGGCGATCGGCGGTGGAGGGCTGTCAGCCAAAGACGTCCACGCACGAGCCGGTGAGCGCCGGCGGCGCGTAAGCGGCCAAGTAGATCACCACGTTGGCCACGTCCTCGGGCGACATGTCCGGTTTGCCGCCGGGCATTCCCACCTGGAGCATCTCGGTGTCGACCGAACCCGGGCAGACGGCGTTCACCGCGATGCCATCGTCGCGCAGCTCTTCGGCGAGCGCACGGGTGAGCCCGACGACCCCATGCTTGGCGGCGCAATAGGCGGTGAGCCTGGCCGTCCCCCGCCGCCCCGAGATCGAGGCGATGTTGACGATGCGGCCCCGCTTCCGCGCACGCATCGCCGGCAGAAACGCGCGCGTGATCAGGAAGGTCCCTTTGAGATTCCCGCCCACCACCGCGTCCCAGTCTTCGATCGACGTCTCCTCGAGGCGCGCGCGCGCGACGATGCCCGCGTTGTTGACGATCAGGTCCGGCGTTCCGAATTCGCGCAGGACCCGCTCTGAGAAACGGGCGACGTCGTCGGATTGCCCGACGTCGCAGGCGATGATCCCCGGCGCGGCGTGGCGGGCGCAGCCGGCGACCCGGGCTCCGGCGCTGGTCAACAACGCCGCGGTGGCCTGCCCGATCCCGCGCGAGGCGCCTGTCACGACGGCAAGCTGGCCCGCCAACGGTCGTGACTCGCGTAACTCGCCGGTCGGCTCGGACGACGGATTGGACGACGGCTCGGACGACGGATTGGACGACGGCTGGGCCACGGGTTGCCGTGCCGACCCGCTCATCGAGCGCGGCCCCCCAGCTTGGCCGCCTCGAGCAGCCTCGCCTTGATGTCGGGGCGCTCGCGCATCTCGCCCACGAACGCGCTGGTGACCACTCCGGATTGATCGTGCTTCTCGTCGGGAAGCGCCAGGCAGAGCTGCTCGGCCTCGATCACGCAGCCGGCGCCACGCGCGCCCAGGTGGCGGCAGAGCGCGTCGGCGATCTGGTGGGTGGCGCGCTCTTGCAAGGTGAGCCGCTTGGTGAAGCAGTCGACCAGCTCGGCCAGTCGCCCGAAGCCGACCAGCTTCCCATCCGGCAGATAGGCGACGTGGGCCACCCCGCGATACGGCAGGAGGTGATGCGGGCACATCGAGTGAAAGCGCAGTCCCCCCACCACGACCACGTCGGGATCGGCCTCGCCCAACACCGGATCGCCCAGGATCGCGGCGGGATCCATCTGGTAGCCGGAGAGGAACTCTTTTTGCCAAAGCTCGGCGACCCGGCGCGGCGTCTCGCCCAGGTCGGGATCGCGCGCGGGATCGCGGCCGGCCGCGCGCAGCAGCGCTTCGACCGCGGCGCGCAATGCCGGCTCGGTCGACAAGGGAGCCTTCAATCCGACGGCTGCGCCGTGCGCGTGACGTCCTGGTCGATCGGAAGCCGCGCGGCGAAACCACCTTCGAGCGGATGCCAGAAACCGACCTTCTTCTCGCCCAGGCGCCAGCAGAGCAGGATCTCCTCGCCGAGGCGGCGCGCGGGAAAGTCGACCAGCCCCGTCTCCGCGTCCTTCACGTCGCCGCCCATGTCGCGCACACAGTCGAGCTGATCGGCCAGGGCTTCGTAGTAGCCGCGGAAGAGCGCCTTGGCGCGCCGAACCTCGGGGGGCCCGTCGTCGCTCTCGAGGAGCTCCTCGCGGCTCATTCGGACGTTGGCGCGTTCGAGCTGATTTTCCAGGCCGCGCAGGGCCGCGCGCAGCTGCAGGACGTCGCGGAAGATCCGCTCCAAGGTCGGGACCAGAGCGTCCACGTCCCCGACCGTGAAGTGACCCCGCGGCATGGAGATACCTTACCTCAATTGCAAGGTCAGGGGCGACGGCAAGGTCAGGGGCGACGGATAAAGGGGCGGCTTGCGGTTCTTCCCGCTTCCGCGCCGGATGTCGACGTCGGAGACCAGCAGCGCGGGCGCGATGATGGTCGAGGGGATGCCCGAGAACCCGGCCCCGGCTTCCAGGTAGTTGTAGACCGTGGCGTCGTTGCCCATCGCCGTGACGTCCTTGAGCGACCGCGGCTGCAGGTTCTCCAGCAGCACCCCGCGCACCAGCGTCTCCTTGCCGTGATCGACGCGGTAGACCACGAGTGGCCGGACCGGCGGCGGCCCGTGCCCGCCGCCGCTGAAAGACAGCAGCGCCGCCAGATCGTCGGCGTCGGCGCCCGGCAGCGAGTCGTCGTCGAGCAGGCGCACGACGTACGTCGTCACCCCGCCCCCCTTGGCGATCTTGCCCAGCTCTGCCATGAGCGCGGCCTGGGACAGGCCGTGCGCGCCGGTGACCACCAGCGTTCCGACGCGCGCCCGGGCGGCGGCGAAGCGCGGGGCGCGGGCGTGGCCGTTCGAGTGCGTGATCTCCTTGCGGGGGGTGCGCGACATCAGCAGCGACTTCAAGACGCCGTGCTCGACCAGCGAAACCTTCTGAGCCGGAACCCCTTCGTCATCGATGCGGTAGGATCCGTACAGCGGCGCCTTGCCGGGCCCGACCTCGAGCAGCGGATCGTCGACTGCCGACAGGATCGGCGCCGCCACCTTCTGGCCGAGCTTGCTGGCGAAGGCGCTCTGCTCGCCGCCGTCGTCGCTGCTCGCCGACGAGGTCTTGGGGGGCGGCGTCCCGGCCACCTGATCGCCGAGCAGCTGTTTGACGATCTGGGCGGCGGCGGGCCCCTCGAACAGCACCGCGCCGGCGCCGGAGGAGGCCACCGGCGCCGTGCGCATGGCCGACAGCTCCTTGGCCATGGCGCGGACCGCCTTCTCCATCTCGGCCAGCGCCGGAAGGCCGGCGGGGGTGAGCGCCGTGAACGGCACGAAGCTGCGCAGCTTCATGCCGTCGTCGGCCTGGGTGTCGGCGATGACGTCGACGCGCACGGTACGCTGGCTGTCGTCGACGAACGTCCCCTCGCTCGATAGCAACCGCCGCCGGACGATGGCGGTGGTGGCCGTCACGTGCGACGAGGCGATCTGCGGAAACTCGATCAGCAGCGACGACAGCCGCCGCACCATCTCGCGCAGCGCTTCCGGGTCCGCCGGGCCGGCCGCGAAGGGGATCTCGAGCCGCACGGCGGCCTCCTTGGAGAAATCGCCCACCGATTCGTCGTCGGCGGCCGCGGCCTGCCCCGCCGCGGCCGCACGCTTGCGGGCCAGCGATTCGACGGCGGCCTTGTAGGCCTCGTCGGTGCGCAGCCACAGCTCGCGCCGCAAGGCCGCGTAGTCGTCCTCGAGCGGCACCGTCTCGACCCGCGCGCCCCCCTCGAAGTTGGTGTTGTCGAAGCTGGGATCGCCGACGCGCAGATCGGTGCGCAGCACCCGACCCCGGTAGGCGTGTGCGGCCGTGACGGCGCCCAGCGTGGCGCTCACCGTCGCCTGCTCGAGGTCATAGATCGTGTAGGCGAGGTAGTAGGGACGCGACTCGTCGCCGAGGCGCAGGTCCGACATCGATCGGCCGAGCTCGTCCTGCATCGCCTTTCTGACCGCGGCCGGATCGCCGGCGACCGTCGGGGACATCGCGGGGGCGGTCGGTGGCGGCGCCGCGACGGCGGACCCGCCCGCCAGCGCGACCGCGATCGGCACCCATCCGACCCATCCGATCATGGCAGGGTCCCCTTGGGTGGCGAGGGGACCAGCGCGGGCGCCGAGAGCACGGGCGGCTTGTCGTTCCCCTTGTCGCGGCGCTCGACCTCGATCTGCTGGACCAGCAGGCTGGGGCTGGTGGCCGACACGGGAACGAAGCCCGACTCGGCGCCGCAGTAGCCATTGAAGGTCTGGTAGTCGTTGGAGGCGGCGATGATCTTCGACAGCGCCGACAGCGGCGTCCCGACCAGATCGACGCCGCGCACCAGCTCGTCGGGGCGGCCGTCGACCCACACGCGGTAG
>CALAOV010000010.1 GCA_937889515.1 uncultured Myxococcales bacterium
GCCTTGGTGAGGTTGATGGTCGACTGGATCTCGATCGCCTTCTTGAACTGCTTGATGCCCAGATCCCGCTGCTTGAAGCCCACGATGATCACGATCCCCATGTGGATGTGGGTTCGCGCGGTGATCGGGTGTTGCTCGAGCCCGGAGGCCTCGGCCAGGTCCAGCGCCTGCTTCAAGGTCTTGCGCGCGTCGTCGTATTTCTTGGCCTGATAGGCGGTGACGAAGTCCTTGTTGAGCTGGGTGATCTTCGCGACCGCATCGTCGGCCGTCGCTTCGGCACGCGCCTGCGACGACACCAAAAGGAGGGTGACGAGGGCGGCGATGACGCGCACCACCGAAGACGCACACTTGCTCATGCGATGCTTGCCTCAGCGAAGAAAAAGGGAAGGCTCAAGCTGGCTTACCCGTTGTAACACGATTTTCGAAAAATCGTTTCCGGCAGGAGTCCATTCGGCTTCAGGCTCGGTCTCGCCCGAATCTTGCCGGCTTTGCCCCGGTTCCCCACGACTTTCTGGGCCCGCCCTCTTGCGCCTTTCTGGGCGGTGGTTACTTCACTAGCTTCGTCCGGCACATTTCCAGGAAACAGGAGACTGACCATGCCCGAATTGTCCGATCCCAATGACCTTCTCACCCCCAGCGACGCCGCGCGCGTGCTGGGATTGTCGGCGGATTCGGTCCGCGTGCTGTCCGATAGCGGCCGCCTGGCCTCGATGCGGACCATCGGCGGGCGGCGCCTCTTTCGCCGCTGCGACGTCGACCGCCTGGCGCAGGAGCGCTCAGCGCGCCAGGCGCAGAGCCAGCGCCCAGCATGAGGTGACGAGCGCCAGGGCGGCTGCGCCCAACAGCGCCTGTACCCCGGCGCGGGGCGCGCGCCACACCCCGGGCGTCCGCAGCTGGGCCCGGGCTACCCCGAAGCCGACCAGCGCGCCGATGCCCAACCCGAACAGGTGGGCGTACAGGTCGGCGCCCGCGCCCACCCCCAGCATGGCGTAGAGGCCCAGGCCGGCGCCGAGGGGGACCCAGGCATAGCCCCGGCGCGTGCGAAGCTGCAACCGGCGCGCGACCTGGAGGCCGGCCAACAGGCCCAGCGCCGCGAAGATCGCCGTCGACGAGCCGACCGACACGAAGTTCGTCCGGTGGACCCCGGCCGTGAGCAGATTGGCCACCGCCGCCGAGGCGAGGATCAACACCGCCGCGAGGCCGCCCCCCAGCCAGCGACCGACCGCCGAGACGAAGATTAAGGCGGCGACGACGTTGCCGCACAGGTGCAGCAGATCGGCGTGCAGGGTGAGCGCCGTGATGGCCCGCCACCACTGCCCGGCGGCGATCTGTTCCGCAGAGGCCGCGCCCGCGTCGAACCAGCGCGATCCGCCCGCGCGGGTGCCGGTCACCAGGAACATCGCGCAGAACCCGATCGCGGCCAGCGGCCCGAGCGTGCTGGCGCCGACGTCGGGCGCCGAGGGCGGCGATTCGGACGGCCCCTCGGAATCGAACCCCACCAGCGCGGCCTCGGCCGCGGTCAGATCGCCGGTGGCGACCGCCAGCATGAATTGCCCGTCCCGCTCGTCGAGACGGTAGGGGATCCCGGCCGCCGCCAGCACCAGCGCCCAGTCGCCGGCCTGCGTCGTGCTGACCGTCGTCCTCAAGACGGAGCCGCCTTCGAGCGCCGGAAGGTCCATGGGGGCAAGCCTACCCTGGACCGGGCCATCCGGCTTGACCCCGATATCCCGCGTGATAGCTTCATCGATCCCGGAGGTACCGATGATCGGCAACATCGATCATTTCGTGAACCGTCAGATCTTGCTCTGGCAAGAAGAGCGACGGATCGCGGAACGTAAAGGACTGGAAGCCAGGTCGGATCAAGGCGCTCAGCAACCGACGATCTGCATCTCCCGCCAGTACGGTGCGCGGGGTGCGGAGATGGGGCGCCTCGTGGCGGAGCGGCTGGGCTTCCGTTTCTACTCGCAGGAGCTGATCCACGACGTGGCCGAGCAGGCGCACGTCCGCACGCAGCTGGTCGAATCGCTGGATGAGCGGGTGCGGGACGGCATCTCGGAGTGGATGTCCGGCCTCATCAAGCGCGGCGTCTTCGAACCGAGCGACTACCTGCGAAACCTTTCCAAGGTGGTGCTGACGCTGGCGCGACACGGCAAGGGCGTGATCGTCGGGCGTGGCGCGCACTTTCTGCTCGACGCCCAGAGCACGCTGCGGGTGCGGGTGACCGCGCCGCTCGAGGTGCGGGTGGCGCGCATCGCCGGCCGCGACGGTCTCAGCGACGATGCGGCGCGGACCAAGATTCTCCGCATCGACGGCGAGCGGGTGGCGTTCAACAAGCAGCACTACGGCGCCGACATCGGCGACCCCGCCCACTACGACCTGGTCGTCAACACCGGCACGCTGGGCCTGGAAGCGGCTACCTCCAGCGTCGCCTGGGCCTTTCAAACGAGATTCGCGCCGATCGCCTAGACGCGGACGTCGTCTATGCTCCGGGCGTGGACGGGACGCCGGCGCTGACGCTGACCTTTCGGGGCGGCACGATCGAGGTGACGGGGCTGCCCGGGAACGCGGCGGCGCCCGCCGGGTGCGTGTGGGACGGGCGGACGGCCTGCTGGCGCGCGCCCGCCTCCGCCTACGCCGACCTGCGCCGGGGACTGGCGCGCGCCGGGTGCGCGGTCGACGATCGCGCCCGCCGCTACGCCGAGCTGCCGGAGGGGGCGCTTGTCCGGCGCGCGCCGCGGCCCTATCAGGAAGAGGCGCTGGCGGCCTGGCAGGCGGCCAAGGGTCGCGGGGTGGTCGTGCTGCCGACGGGCGCCGGCAAGACGCACGTGGCCTGCCTGGCGATCGACGATCGGCGGCGCAGCACGCTGGTGCTGGCGCCCACCCTGGATCTGGTGCGGCAGTGGTACGACGTCCTGCGCGCCACGTTCGGCGTCCCGGTGGGCGTCATCGGCGGGGGCGACTACAGCGTCGAGTCGCTCACCGTGTCGACCTACGATTCGGCCTACCTGCACATGGAGCACCTGGGCGACCGGTTCGGCCTGCTGGTCTTCGACGAGTGCCACCACCTGCCGGGGCCGGCCTACGCGCTGGCGGCGCGGGCGGCTGTGGCGCCGTTTCGGCTGGGGCTGACGGCAACCCCCGAGCGCGCCGACGGGCGCCACGCCGACTTCGACGAGCTGTGCGGCCCCATCGTCTACCGAAAGGACATCGTCGATCTGTCGGGCGGCGAATACCTGGCGCCCTACGAGACGGTGCGGCTTTCGGTCGAGCTCGGCGAGGCGGATCGCCGCGCCCACGACGAGGCGCGCGCGGTGTACCGGGATTTTCTGGCGCGAAACGGGATCCGGATGTCGAGCCCATCGGGCTGGTCGGACTTCATCATCCGCTCGTCGCGCAACGACGACGGGCGGCGAGCGATGGCGGCCTACCGGCGGCAGCGCGAGATCGCCTTCGCCGCGCCGGCCAAACTGGACTATGTCGGCCTCTTGCTCGATCGCCACCGCGACGATCGGGTGCTGCTCTTCACCCAGGACAACGCGACCGCCACCGAGCTGTCGCGGCGCTTCCTGATCCCGATCATCACCCACGAGACCCGGGTACGGGAGCGGAGCGAGATCCTGGCTGGCCTGGCCGACGGCGACTACGGCGCCATCGTGACCTCCAAGGTGCTCAACGAAGGGGTCGATATCCCGGCGGCCAACGTGGCGGTGGTCGTGTCGGGGAGCGCGTCGGTGCGCGAGCACGTGCAGCGGCTCGGCCGCATCCTGCGCGCGCAGGCCGGCAAGCACGCGCTGCTCTACGAGCTGGTCACGGCGCAGACCACCGAAACCTTCACCAGCTCGCGGCGGCGGGACCACAGTGCTTACCGCTGACCTGGTGGGCGCGCGCCGGCGCGGGAGCGAGCTGCGGCTGCCCCCCACGGACGCCGCCCGGCGCGCGCGGATCGCCTCGCTGGCGGCCGACCTCGGGTCGGTCGCGCGCGCGCACCTGGGGGAGCCGCGCGACGCGGTCGAGGAGGCCCTGCGGGTGGCGACGGTGGCGGCCGAGACCGGCGCCCCGGCCGAGCGACGCCTCGGCGAGGCGGTCCGCAAGCTGGTGAGCGACGAGCTTCGCTTCGAAGAGCCGGTTCGGCAGGAGGCGATCGCGTGCCGCCGCGACACGTTTCGACGCGCGGCCGCGGCCCGGCGCGCCACGCCCGGCGCCCCGTTCGATCGGGCGGCGGTGCTGGAAGAGATCGCGCGCGATCGGGGGACGACCGCGGCGGCGCTGGAAGCCGGCCTTTACGCCGATCGCCCCGGCGCCCAGCGCCTGCTGGCCGTGGAGGCGACCGCGCCGGCGTTGCTGGCGGCGGCCTTCGAGATCCGGGAGGCGCAGGCGGTGCTGCTGCGGGCGACGAAGATCGAAGCGACCGTGCGCGCGGTCGACGCCGCGATCTACCGCCGGCTGTTCCGGACGCTCAAGTTCCTGCGCCTCTTGCCGGTCATCACGGCCGGCAAGACCGGCTACCGGATCGAGATCGACGGACCGCTCAGCCTGTTCCAGGGCGGCGGGCGGTATGGTCTGCAGCTGGCGGTCGCGCTGCCGGCCATCGCGGCCTGCGACGTCTGGTCGATCGAGGCGCACGTGCGCTGGGGGGCGGAGCGCCGGCCGCTCCGCTTTCGCCTGTCCGGTGGATCGACGCCCGACGGGTCGATGCCGGGCGGTGGCGCGCAGGCCGCGGCGCAACCCGACGAGCTGGCCGCGTTCATCACCGCCTTCGAGCGCCTCGACAGCGCCTGGCGCATCGATCGGGAGCCGGCGGTGCTGGACCTGCCGGGTGCCGGGTTGTGCGTCCCCGATCTGGCCTTCGTGCGGGCCACCGACGGCGCCTGCGTCTACTTCGAGCTGCTGGGGTTCTGGAGCCGCGAGGCGGTGTTTCGGCGCGTCGACCTGGTGAAGGCGGGCCTTCCGCAGCGGATCCTCTTCGCCGTGAGCAAGAGCCTGCGGGTGGGCGAGGCGCTCCTCGGCGACGCGCCCACCGCGTCTCTCTACGTCTTCGGCCGGGTCATCGCCGCCAAGGAGATCCTGGCGCGCCTCGAGGCGCTGGCCGGCGGATCGGCATCATGAGGTTGCGCCAGCGATCCCGCGCGGAAGCGTCGCGCTGAACACCGAGCCCACGCCGACCGCGCTCTTGACGGCGACCTGGCCCCCCATCGCCTCCACCAGGACCTTCACGATCCAGAGTCCCAGGCCGAAGCCGCCGTAGTGCTCGGGCGAGACGACCCGCGCGAACCGCTTGAACAGCCGCTCCTGATCCTCGGCGGAGATTCCGATCCCGTGATCTTCGACCTCGAGGAAGGCCTCGTCGCCCGAGGCGGAGACCCGGATCTGGATCGGCTTGCCGGCACCGTACTTGATCGCGTTGGACAGGAAGTTCGTGAGCACTTGGTCGAGCCGCAGGCGATCCCAGCGCCCGATGAGGGAGCCTCTGGCCCCCTCGTCGCCGGCCACCAGGACCGAGAGCGGGCCACCGCTCGAGGTCAGCTCGTCCTTGAAGCGCTCCGCGACATTGCGCACCACCGCCACCAGATCGACTTCGTCGAGGCTGAGCTCCACCCGGCCCGCGGCCGCGCGGCTGACGTCGAGCAACGCGTCGACCAGCTCGGTCAGACGCCCGAGCTGCTTGTCGACCCCCTCGATGCGCGCGACGAGCCGGCCGGGGTCGATCGGCTTGCGCTTGGCGGAGGCGCGCAGAATCCCGTCGACCTTGAGCCGGAGGCTGGTGAGCGGGGTCCTGAGCTCGTGGCTCGCGATCGAGAGGAACTCGTCGCGCAGCTTCACGGCGACCCGCGCTTCGTCGTAGAGGCGCGCGTTCTCGACGGCCAGCCCGGCGCGGCGGCCGAGCTCCTCCATCATCTCCAGGTCTTCGTTTCCGTAGCGGCGACCCGACTCCGCCCAGACCAGGTTGAGGACGCCGATCGTGCGACCGCCCGCCACCAAAGGAACGAGCAGAACCGAACGGAGCCCGAGATCGCGGATGAAGCCCAGGTGCTCGGCGTTGCGCGCGGCGTGCACCAGGATCTCGTCGGCGATCTCCCGCACCAGCTCCCCCCGCCCGCTGCGGATCACGGCCAGCGGGCCGTGGGTGGCGGTCGGATCGGGCGGATACCGGCGGCGCATCTCCCAGGCCGCCGCAACCTTGGCGGGGTTGACGTGGGCGATCGCGATCGAGCGCAGCTCACCCTCCTGCACCAGATCGACCCCGCACCAGTCGGCGAACGTCGGGACCACCAGATGAGTGAGGCGTTCGCAGATCGAGGCGAAGTCGAGCGAGCTCGACAGGAGCACGCTGGCCTCGGCGAAAAAGCGCATCGTCTCTTCCCGCCGGCGCGCCTTCCGGTAGAGCCGCGCGCTGTCGACGGCCAGCGCCGCGCGGTGCGCCAGTTCCTCGGCGATCGCGACGTCGGCCTGGCCGTACGGCCGACGCGGGTCGGCGCGCATCAGCGAGATCACGCCCAGGATCTCGCCGCGCGCAACCATCGGCACGATGATGCACGACGTGCACCCGAGGCCGCGCATCACCCGCAGGTGATCGTCCGTCTGCGCGGCGCGGACCAGATCCTCGTCGGTGACCTGGACGGTGAGCAACGCCGTCCCACGCTTGAGGACGTCGACCAAGAGACCGCCCCGATGCTCGGTGGGCGGGAACTTCTGCTGGTACTCCACAACCAGATCGAGCTTGGTCGGATCGGGATGCACGACGGCGAGGCGCTGGAGCGCGCCCTGTTCGTCGATCGCCGAGACGGTGCACCAGTCGGCGATGTCCGGGACAGCCAGCTCGGCAACCCGGCGCAACGTCCGCTCGTAATCGAGCGACTCGGAGAGCGCGGTGCTGGCCGAGACCAGGAAACGCGAGCGGCGGTGGAGCGCCTCGAGTGCGCGGTTCCCCTGCACCTGCGCGGTCACGTCGACCGCCAGGATCATCAAGCCGTCGACGGCGCCGCCGCGATCGCGCAGCGGCTCGTAGAGAAAATTGAAGTGACGCTCGGCGCCCGCGACGACGCTGGGAAACGCGAAATTCGATCCCTCGGCCGCGAACCGCTCGCCGGTCCGGTAGACGCGATCCATGGCCTCCAGATGTTGCTCGACGCAGACCGCCGCGTGCGCTTCGCGAAAGGTCTGGCCCAGCGCATCGCGCGCGACGGAGAGCGCGGCATAGGCCGGATTCATCAGCTCGATGCAGTGACGCGGCCCGCGCGTGACACAGATCGGTGTCGGCGCTTGCAACAAGAGAGCGTGGTAACGCTTTTCCAGATCGATCGCTGGTGCGACTGCGCTCATGCGCGCGACGAAAACACTCGTCCCCCCTGCCGGCAGAGTATCACGGGCCCGAGGGCGAAATGGGCCGCAGCGCTCGGCTAGGGGTGTCCGTGTTGCAGGCCGGTGCGGTATTTCCCGTCGCCATCCACGTCCAGGAAGACCGGGTTGGTGAGCGCGAACGGGTAGGCGGTGAAGGTCTTGCGATCGCCGACCACCGGCGAGAGCGACTTGTCGCCGTCGACCCGCACGACGACGTAGCCGTCGCGGGGCGTCGAGAGATCGAACGTGTCATGAAAGCGCACCGCGGCGTCGCCGGGTGCTACCGTCCAGCGCTTCGCCTCCTGGCCGTTCAGGTAGAGCGTCACCCGATCGACCGACACCCAGGGGGCGGCCTGCACGGTGATCTCGGCGTGCGCCTTGCCGCCGCGCGCCGGCACGAGGTCGCCGATGCTGCCCCCGTTGACCTCCAGCGTGACGAACGGCCCGGTGGTGAAGAAGGCGTGGTGACCCCGGATCGCCGCCGCGATCTCCTTGGGATCGATCCGCTCGGGCCGGTCCTCGCGCACCTTGACGTAGTTCCGCGGGTAGCCACCGATGTTGAAGGTGAGGTGGTGGGTGTCGGAGTTTCCCGTCGCCGTGACCAGGTGATCGTGGTTGAGCAGCGAGAACCAATCGTCGACCACGCGGTCGACGCTGCGCCGCACGGGATCCTGGTAGCCGTTCATCACCTCGACGGCGTCGAAGTCCCAGGAAAACCCCGGGCGTCCGGCGCGGTCCGCGCGCGCGTCGAACTGACCGATGTCGAAGTAGCCGATCTCGGCGTCGATGCGCGGGTGGTGCACGTCGATGATCGCGTCGGGGGCGTTCTTGCGCACGTCCTTGAAGAAGTCGTCCGGTCGCCGGCCGTGGACCAGCACGGCGCCCTGCCCGGCCGCCTCCAGATTGGGCGGCAGCGGAAAGGCGCCGAAGTGGCCCCAGCCGGCCGTGGTCAGCTCGTCGCCGACGGCGCTCGTGATGTAGCGGCCGGCGTTGAGCTCGCGGATGTAGGGCTCGTAGTCCGAGATCACGTTGTGGTCGGTGGCGACGATCATCTGGACGTCGTCGGCCACGAACTCGAAGATCCGGTCGTGCATCGGCACCCGCGAATCGGGTGAGCGCGCGGCGTGGACGTGAAAATCGGCCGACAGCCAGTTGTGGGTATCGACCACGTGGCCGAGACGCGCGATCACCGTCGCCCCGCGCGGCGTGATCTTGAGGCGGCGGGAAGTATAGATTTCCCACTCCGGCCCGCGGCTGACGGTGACGTCGTAGGTGCCGGCCGGCACGTGCGCCACGCCGATGCCGGTGAGCGACATGATCCGGTTGAAGGCCGCGATCGCGCCGTCCCCCTCCTGTCGGGCGATGTCGACGTGCGTGAATTCGGGATCGGGCGTGCCGTCGACGCCCACCAGCGTCAGCTTGCAGGGGATCGGCTGACCGGTCTTGCCGTCACGGACGTCGAACGAGAGCCCGCCCTCGACGGGGAGCCGGGGCGGCGGGGGCGGGGGCGACAGCACCGTCGCGCCCACCACCGCGGAG
>CALAOV010000011.1 GCA_937889515.1 uncultured Myxococcales bacterium
CGCGCCGCGCCTCGGCGCAGCGGGGATCGCCGTGCTGCTCGCCGCGGTCGGCGCGCAACCGGCGGCGTCGCCTCCCCGGGCGCCGGGCACGACGCCGCTGCCGCCACCGGGACTTCCGCCGCCGCCCGCGCCGCCGGCCGAACGCCAGCGCGGCGTCGCGCTCGGACTGTTCGCGGAGGACGTGAGCTTCTCGTACGCGCCGCTGCTGGCCGAGATCGTCGCGCTGGGGGCCACCCACGTCGCGCTGGTCGTCCCCCTCTACCAGACCGACGGCGGCAGCCACGACATCGCCCTCGACACGCGCTACTCGCCGACCTTGGAGACGGTGGCGGAGACGGCGCGCGCGGCCCGCCGCGACGGGCTGGAGGTGATGATCTTTCCGATCTTGCGGCTCTCCGCCCCGCGGCCGGGCGAGTGGCGGGGCACGCTGGCGCCGCTCGATCGCGACGCCTGGTTCCGCAGCTACGGCGACGCTCTCGGCGATCTGGCCGGCGTCGCCGCGCTCACCGGGGCCAAGCGCCTGGTGGTCGGCAGCGAGCTGTCGTCGCTCGACGGGGATCTGGCCCGCTGGCGCCCGGTGATCGACCGGGTCCGCGCCGTCTTTTCCGGCAAGCTGGTCTACTCCGCCAACTGGGATCACTACCAAAAGGCGCAGCTCTTCGAGCTGGTGGACGAGGAGGGCATCTCGGCCTACTTCAACCTGCGCGAGGCGGCCGTGCGCGCCGACGACGCCATGCTGGAGGCGAGCTGGCAGCGCGTGCGCCGCGAGATCGAAGCCTGGCGCAGCGCCCGGACGCAGCCGTTCATCTTCACCGAGCTCGGGTACCGCTCACGCGTCGGCGCGACGGCCGCCCCCTGGGACGAAGTCCCCGGGGGCGCGCCCGATCTGGACGAGCAACGCCGCGGCTTCGCCGCCTTCCGCCGCGCCTGGACCGGGGCGGCCTCGCTCGACGGCGTCTACATCTGGAACTGGTACGGCTACGGCGGTCCCGGGTCGACCGCCTACACGCCCCGCGGAAAACCCGCCGAGACGGAAGTCAGGGCTCTGCTCGAGAGCCTCTAGGCGCGACCACCACGCCGGGGCGGCGCTCTATTTTCCGCCGCCGCTCATGCCGGCGGCGATCAGGTTGCCGACCGACTTGAACGCCGTGACCGGGACCGCCAGATCCATGGTCCAGAGCTTCCCGACCCCGTCGCCGCCCGCCGTGAAGACGAGGGGGATCGGCCCGCTCCCCATGTGGGCCAGCGCCGCCGCCCGCGGGTCGGAGCTGAAGACCCCGATGAGACCCAGGACCGGCGCGAGATCGGTGTAATAGAAGGCGTCCCGTCCCTTGGCGGCGGCGCGCGCCTCCACGAAGGCGCCGCTGCTCTCGAGGGGCGGCGTCTTGCCGGCCGCGATCGCCGCGAGACGCGTGCGCGCGTCGCGACCGAACGTGCCGATGATCCGGCTGCCCGAAACGCCCTGATAAAAATCGAGCCCGGTCCCGAAGTAGCGCCGCCAGCTGTCGGTGACGAGCCCCTTCTTGATCGTCATCCGAACATGCATCGCCTTGACCTTGCCGACCGTTTCCCGCTTGGAGGTGAGCTCGAAGAACGACGTCGAAGCGCCCATCTGGGCCCGCATGAGCGCCGACATCCCCGACGCGTCCATGCGCCCGAGCACGGCACCGACCTTGGCCCCGGTCGCGGCGTCCTTGAGCGGCGTGGAGAAGGCGCCCGTGACGTAGGGCGCCTCCTTCTGCAACCAGACGGCGCCCGATTGCTGACCCGACTGCCCCGCCAGCAGCGCGTCGTAGTACGCCAGGGCTGCGGCCGCGCCCTTGCCCTTGTCTGCCGCCAGCCGCTCGCGGTAGTGGCCGAGGATGTCCCGCCAGAGCGAGCCCATGCTCATGGCGCCCACCACGAAGCGTGACCCCGCCCCGCCGACCACCATTGGATCGACCTCGAAGGGCGTCACCTGCTTGGCGGTCGCCTCGAGCGGGGTCCCCGCACGCGCGAAGAGCCGAGCGAGCAGGGTCAGGCCCCGCGCCGGATCGATCGACAGGCCGACCTCGATCCGGTCGGCATCGCCGAAGAGCCCCAACATCTTGGCGGCCGTCTCGTAGAAGTAGCCGTCGCCCATCTCGACGCCGCTCCCCGCCTGCTGGGCTGCGCGCGCCTGTTCGATGATCGCGCCGATCGCGCTCTTGACGTCGGTCCCGTGCGCCCGCGCGATGGCCTCCGGATAGATCGTCGTCGTGATGTCATCCGGACCCACGTGGCGGGCTTCGAGCGCCAGCATCGCGCCGCGGGTGAGCGCCTCCATCTCGTCGCTGAGAACCACCACGTTCCCCGCGCGGAAAACCCAGCCGTGCGACTTCGAGCCGTTGGTGACCAGCGTGATCGGCCCGCGGGTCATGACGCGCTTGCCGAGCGCGTCGATAAGCTTCTCGGCTTCGGCGGGGCCCCGGGCGGGAACGGCCAGAACCGCTCCGGTCGCCCCCTTGTCGTCGAGGGCCACCACCGTGGCGCCGCTGGGGCTGCCGAGGTCCAGGTCGGCGGCGACCTCCGCGGGCAGGCCCGCTTCGGAGAGCAGCATGTCGCGCAGGCCGCTGGCCGTCATCGGAAGTGGCACCGCTTCCCCGGCCAGACGCACGCCGCTCTCCAGCAAGCGATCGAACGAGCCGATCGAAACCGAGACCAGCTGGAGCGGACGGGCCGTCACGGCGGGGAGCAGCGTGACCGGGGGCCCCGCCTCGGGACCCGCCGGCGCCTTGGCCGCCGCGGTTTTCGCGGCGGCGGGCGTGTGGGCCGCCGGCTGCTTCCCCGCGCACGACGTCAGCCAGCACGACGCCAGCACGCAGAACGACGCCACCGCGGCCGATCTGGCCGACCTGGCCGACCTGCTTGGGTGGCACGATTTCTGGCCCCCGACTGTCAACCCGCGACCCACAGATGCGCGCTCGACCATGGAGCAGGAAGATATCCCGCGCGGGTGGCGCGCCCCTAGCAATTTCCGGCGCTGGGACGCGCGCGAAGAACGGAAGGTTGCGGTGGCGCGACCGCCTTGCTACGGTCGACCACCATGGCGCGATCGACGCAGCTCGGATTGACCGAGATCCTCGCTGCGGCGCTGGTCACCGGCGCGCTGGCCGGCGCCTGCGGATCGTCGAGCCCCGTCGATCAAAACTTCGGCACCAATGTGGGCGCCGACTTCGTCGCGCCGGTGGTCGACGCGGCCGCCGATGTGTCGGCAACCGGTGGGGCCTCCGGCGGATCCGGCGGATCCGACGGATCCGGATTGGCTGGCACGGACGGCGCCGCCGGGGCGGCTGGGCAGGCCGGCACCGCCGGGTCCGGTGGAGCCGCAGGCGGAACCGGGAACCAGGCTGGCAGCGGCGGCGCCGCGGGCACGGGCTCTTGATCTGCCGCATGGACATCGGAGCTGATATGGTCGAAAAAAGTACTTTCGAATCCACGCCCCGCGTGGGTGGATAAACCGGCGGAGGATCCGGATGCAGGTCGTTTGCAGCACGTGTCAGCTCAGCTTTGACGCCCCCGACGGGGCGACGGGCCTCGTTTGTCCGATCTGCCGCGGGCCCTTGCTGCCCAAGTCCGCCGACGGCGACGCGCCGAAGGCCGCGGACAGCGGCGCCACGAAGGCCGGGACCGAGTGGCGGGGCGGAGATCTCGACGATCTGATCGCCATCCTGAGCGCGCCAGCCGTCTCGGCGCGGGTCGAGGTCTTGGCCGCCACCGGCGACGCCGCCGTGGGTGAGGTTCACCTCCTGGCGGGTGGTGTCTCCGACGCGTTCTTCGAGGGCAAGTCGACCGACGACGCGCTCGACCGGCTGCACGCGCTCAAGGCGACGCGCTTCCGGGTCGATCAGCGGCTCCCCAACCCCATCGACGGGAACCTGGTCTCGCCGGGACCCGAGGCCGGCACGCTCGACGGGCGCGCGCTGGCGCATCTGATGCGCTACTGCGAGGACTACGTCATCACCTGCGCCATCGACGTGTGGCGCGGCAGTGAGAACGCGCGCGTCGAGTACAAGCGGGGCGAGATCTGCGGCGTCACGGTGGGCGGCATCGACGCGCCCGAGCGACTCGCCGAGGTGATGCAGTGGTCGTCGGGGAACTACCGGTTGGTGGTTCCGGTCATCAAGCTCCCGGCCGTCGCCCCGAAGCGCGTGAAGACCGAGACCCCCGCGCCGGCACCGGTGCCGGCTGCGTCGGCGCAGGCCGCCCGCCAGGCCAGCGCCACCAAGACCATCTTCGGCATGCCGGTCGCCGAAATCGCCAAAGCCCGCGCGGCCGCCGAGGCGGTCAAAGCGGCGGCGGCCCAATCCAAGGCGCCGGCCCCGGCGGCGCCGCGCGTGTCGACGCCCGTCCCGATCGTGCCGCCACCCGCGGCGCGCGTCACCCCGCCCGGCGTTGCCCCGTCTCAGACGCCCTCGCCGATCAGCGCTTCGCGGTCGAGCGCCACCAAGACGATCTTCGGCGTCCCGGCCCCGAACGCCCCGGGTGGATTCATCCCGGATCGTCACACGCCCGGGACACTACCGGCGGAGCCGGGAGCGCCCGCGCCCACGCCGGAGGGCGATTCGGCCCGAACCGAGACGGCCAAGGTCGATCGCAAGACCGGCGCGCGCAAGGTCGAGGTCCCGGGACCCGCGGTGGTACCGATCGCCGCCGGCGCCACGCAGGCACCGGCGCCGGCGGCACCCATCGCGGCCCCCACGATGGAGCCGAGCGAGCCGCAACCGACCACCCAACCGGGCTTCGAGAGCCGTTCCGACGCACGCAAGCGCGCCGAGGCGGCGGCCGGACGGACGGCGACGGAAAAACCGCGCAAACCGCAGCGCCAAACCCCGATCTGGACCTACGTCGGCGTCGGATTCACGTTCGGCCTGATCCTGCTCGGCATCTACCAGCTCTACGGCATCCTGGCGCATTGAGCGCGTTCACCTAGATGTTCGCGGCTGTTGTTGACGCCTACCGGCGGACGCGCAAGCCGAAGGACATTCTCTGGAATCGGTTCGTGGCGCGGCCCCTGGCCGCCGTGGTGATCGTTCCACTGGCGCGGACGCGCGTGACCCCCAATCAGATCACGCTGGCGACGCTGGCGGTGTTCCTGGGCGGCGCGGCCGTCATCGCGCTGCGGCCGGGATGGGGCGCGCTCTGCCTGGGGGCGGCGATCCTGGAGCTCTCCTATGTGCTCGACTGCGCCGATGGGCAGCTCGCGCGGCTCAAGGGAACCTCCTCGCCGGTCGGCGCCCACCTGGATTTCCTGATGGACGAGCTCAAGGCCTTCACGCTGGTGGCGGCGGTGGCGGTGCGCCTGTGGCGGCCGGCGCACGAGGCGCGCTGGCTACTCGAGGGCCTGGGCGGCCTGGCCGTCGTCGCGGGCGCGATCAGCCTCACCACGTTCATGCGACGGCCGGAATACGCGGCGGCGACCGGGGCCGCCGTCCGCCAGGGCGCCGGCGACTATGGCGAGGGCTTCGCGGCGGCCGCACCGATCCGGCGCTCGCCGCTGGCCCTGGTGGAGAGCCTCGGCCGTTTCATCGTCCACTACCCGAGCTACATCCTGTTCGTCGCGTTCGCCAATCGGATCGACCTCTTCCTGCACGCCTATCTGGCGCTGAATGCCGCCTACGCAGCGCGCGCGCTGCTTTCGATCGCCCGGGCGCTGGGGCGGGGCCGATGAAGGCGATCATCGTCGCCGCCGGACGGGGCCGCCGTCTGGGGTCCGAGACCGACGCGATCCCCAAGTGCATGGTCCAGGTGGCCGGTCGGGCGATATTGCACCGGCAGCTCGACGCGCTGGTCGCCGCCGGCGTCGACGACGTCGTCGTGGTGCGCGGATACCGCGGCGACCTGATCGCGCCGCCGCCGGACGGACCGCGGATCCGCTTCGTCGAGAACCCAGCCTGGGCGGAGAACAACATCCTCACCTCGCTGTTCTTCGCCGAGAGCGAGATGGCGGGCGGCTTCCTGTTTTCCTACTCCGACATCGTGTTCGCTCCCGAGCACGCGCGGGCGCTGGCCGAGACCACCGGCGATCCGGTCACGCTGGTCGTCGACCGCCGCTGGCGCGAGGCCTACGAGGGGCGGACGCTCCACCCGGTCAGCGAGGCGGAGCTGGCGCGCGTCGACGGGAGCGGCGCCGCGGCGACCGTCACCCGCGTCGGCAAGCGCCTGGTCACCGCCGAAGCCGCCGCCGGCGAGTTCATCGGCCTGGCCCGCTTTTCCGCCGAGGCCGCGGCGGCTCTGCGCGAGGTCTGGCACGAGGCGCTCGCCCGCGGCCGCGAGGCGCCCTTCGGCGCCGCCGCCACGCTGAACCAGGCCTATCTCAGCGACGGCCTCAACGCGCTGACCGCCCGCGGGGTGGCGCTGCGTCCGCTCTTCATCGACGGCCGCTGGCGGGAGATCGACACCGAGGAAGATCTGGCGCGCGCCGAAAAAACGATCCCCACCTGGACCTGACCGTGCCGGGTCCGGATCCCGCGCACTGGCTCCATCGGCTGACCGCCGCCGAATGGTTGGCGGCGGCGGAGACCGAGCTGCAGCGCGCGGAGACGGCCCTGGCCCGGCGGGCGATGCGCCCCGGGGTCACCCACGCGCGGCGGGCCGCCGGAATGGCCTGGAACGCGGTCCTGGTCGAAAGGCCCGACGATCGTGCCGGCCGCAGCTACATGGAGCACGTGGTGGCGCTGGCGACGAGCGCCGCGCTTCCGCTCGAGGTCCAGCAAGCCGCCCAGCGCTTGCGCGACACCCCGCCGATGCCGCCCACGCTGGTCACGCTGGGCCGCCCCGACCTGGCGCCCGCGAAAGCTGCCCGCCTCCTCATCGACTATGCCCGCCGGTTGACGGAGACGATCGGGCCGCTGAACTAGGTCAACGAAAACGGATAGGAGACGACCTGGCTGCCGTTCGAGGGCGGAAAGCGCAGGCCCCCCACCACACCCTTGACGCAGCCGGTGAGACCGCCGCGCTGCAGAATTGCCGGCGCCTCGACCCGCACGCCCCGCACGTTTCCGGTGCGCCGGATGCGAAACTTCACCGTTACCCGTCCGGGGACGTAGGTCTCTTCGTCGGGACGGGCGTGCGCGATGCAGTCCAGGATCGTCTCTTCCTTGGCGCGAAAGCGGGCGTCGATGTCGTCCTGG
>CALAOV010000012.1 GCA_937889515.1 uncultured Myxococcales bacterium
AGATCTCGCCGGCGTTGATCTCGAGGCTGACGTCGAGCAGGGCGGGGGACTTGGCGCGGGAGTACGACTTGGTGAGGCCCGAGACCTGGATGCCGGCGGGCATGGGTGGATGGTCCTATGGTTTGGGGGGGATGGGCAACGGATCTTCGGGCCTTCAGGCCTTGGCCCAGGTACCACACGGCGGCCTCGCAGGCGAAGCGACACCCGATCAGCCTGGCTTGGTCTCCGGGGACTGGTCGTCTCCTTTGCGCACGAAGACGATGTCCTCATCCTCCTCCAACGACTCGGCAACAAACAACCCGTAGGCGTCGCTCTTGAACAATAATCCGTCTTTGGGCAACGACCAATCCTTGGCATCTTTGGTTCCCGGAAGAAGAACCTTCAGGACAACGCCCGGAGAGTTAGATCGGTCGTGGCGGATCGCCACCACGTCCCCTTCCCTAACTTCGGTTCCGTCCATGTATGGCATTAAGGAGCAATCCCACCGCAATCCCACCGCCGCCCGCGTCCTGGACTGGCACCGCGCCTGCGAGCTCAATTCCCGCCACTAACGTTTCCTCTCCCGCTTCCTCGCGTCAAGGGTTCGATGGATCGAACGCGCCTTTTCGATCTCGGCCAGTCGTCCCTGCGCGAACTCGTGGCCGCTCCTGGCCGCGCGAACGGCCCATTTCTTGGCCAGCAAGAATCGACCCCGCTTCAGATAGTGACACGCCAAATAGTCCATCGCATCTGCGTCGTGGCGGGATATTGTTGTCAATAGACGTACGCCTGCGGCTTCGTCTTTGCGAACACCGTCGCCCTGTAGCACCGCGACCGCGAGAGCGAAGTCTGCACCTCGATCACCGGCCGCCGCCGCCTTTTTATACCAGGCGATTGCTCGTTTTTGATTGCGAGCTACCCCATCACCGGCGTAATAGGCTGACGCTACAAAATACAGCGCCTCCGGCAGACCTCCCTCGCCCGCCCTGAGATACCAATGGGTTGCGACTCGAGGATTGCGTCCTACGCCCCAGCCCTCGTCATAAAGTCGTCCCAGTATAAAACTGGCTGACAGACTGCCTTCGCGAGCCGCATTTCTTAATGCTGCGATGATCTCACCGGATCGAGGCATGGTCACACGTGCTTCCTGGAAAGGATCCTCTAGGGTTCCGCCAGTGGCGGCGGGTTGGAATTCTTCCATCTTCCAAATCTGTCTTGCTTTTGCCATTGACCATTGGGGAGCAGCCTGTACTTATCCTTCTTGGCATTGGGTTGCTTCCTTTCCTCTCCTCGCTCGCTCTTCGATTTCGGACCGCCGTGCCCGCCACCAGTCATCGCAACGCACCATCTGAACATAGGGGAAACGTCCGGAGCGTCAACGACGTTGAGCAATCCTTCTATAAAATATAACTCGCAGACTGTCGCGTAGGCAATTACGGTGAATGCCGATACGTACAAGACGGTCTGGGTGATGGACTGGACAATGGCGCCCTCGACCGCGGCCGAGTATCCACTCGGGTCGATGAAGCCGATGGGGTCAGCGTTTGCGAAGAGATACCGATTTAAGGTATTCGGCCACACGGGCGTCCCCGCCAAGGCATCGATCGTCAGGAATCGTCCCGTATCCGGTGCATACTGCCGCGCACGCAGATTGATCAAGCCGATGTCCGGGTCTAGTTCCTCTCCCGCAAAGAGGCGAACATTCGGAGTCGTCCCCGCTCTTCCGATTAGGCTTCCCCACGCGTCGTATTGGTAAGTGTCGGTAACGGCACCGGCAATGTCGGTCAGCGACGCGATGTTCCCATGTGCGTCGTAGCCGTAGAAGCTCGTTTGAGGCGAACCCGATATCTGTCGGGTCTGGCTGACAATCATGCTGCCGTAGGTGTAGCGCGTCTGGACGACGCCCCCGGACAGTTCTTCCAGGACCTGTAGATACCCCGTCGGATTCAGGTCATCGACGAGGTAGTGCGTGGTCACTCCAACGACAGTCTTCGCGACCCGATTGCCGTCGCCGTCGTACTCGATTGTGACCGCGCCGCCGTTCTTCGCGACCAGCCGGTTGTCGAAGTCGTAGGTATACGTGTTGCCCGCCGAGGCTATGGTGTTGCCGTTCGGATCGTAGGCGTCGCTCGCAAGCTGGTCGTTCGCGTCGTACTCGAAAGACTGCGCCCCGAGAGCAGGGAGCGTCGAAATGCGCGTCAATCGGTTCCCGACTGGATCAAGCGCGTATGCGAGCACGCCATTCCCGATTGCGCCCCTCGGATCTCCCGAGACCGTCTCGCTGGTGAGCCGTGACGCCGTATCGTAACCATAGGCGGCCTCGCGCCCGGTGACGTCGGTAGCCGTCAGCCGTTGGCCGCGATCGCTGTATGTGTAAGCCCAGCTCGCAAATGCCGATGCACCGCCCTTCTGCGAGGCCATCGACGTCACCCGGTCGAGGTTATCATAGCTGTACGTCGCGCCAACCCCGTTTGGCTGCAGGAGGTGCGCTGGGCGTCCGGTCGCCGTGTATGCGGAGGTGGTGATACCTCCCAGACGGTTGTCGGTCACCGAAGCGAGCTCGTTCGCGGCGTCCCACGCGTAGTCCACCGACGTGCCGTTCGCGTTTGACGACCGGATGCTCGCGAGGTTGCCGCTCCCATCATAGGCGTACGTCAAGGTTCCGGCTGGCGTCGCCTTCGTCAGCAGGCGATTCCGTGCATCGTACCCGTAGGTCGTGGTGCCGCTCGCGTCGACCATGCTCGCCCGCGTGCTGTTCAGGTTGTAGGCGTAGCTGACCGTCGGCTCACTCAGGCTCGGATCGGGCACTTTGCCCGTGAGCCTCCCGGGCCGTCTGTTGTCGTAGGGGAACGTGGTCGTCTTGCCGCGGAAGTCGGTGTGACCAATGTTGTTGCCGTCGGCGTCGTAGGCAAAGGCCTCGGTCATGCCAAGCGGCAGCGTCCGCCCGGTCTTCTGGTTGGCGGCGTCGTAGGCGTAGGTCGTCGTGTGATTGTTGGCGTCGGTGACGGAGGTCAGGTTGCCGTTCGGATCGTAGGCGTACCCCGTGACATGGCCGAGCGCGTCCGTCACCGAGACGAGCTGCCCTTCGGTGTCGTAACCGTATTGAGTCGTCGCCCCCGTCTGGTCCTTGCTCGCGATCCGGCGTCCGAGGAGATCGTAGGTGTCGTGCGTGGCGGTGGCGTCTGGATAGTCCGTCTCGACGAGGTGCCCCCGAAGATCGTACACGTAGGACGTCTGTCGTCCGCTGGCGTCGGTCATGGACGTCCGGCGCGCCATCGCGTCGTAGGTCGAGCTGGTCGTTCGGTGGAGGGGATCGGTGGTGCCGGTCAGCCGGTTCGAGCAGTCGCACCCCGCCTGGTACGCGAATGTCGTCGTGTTTCCTCGCTCGTCCGTCTTGGACGCCAGCCGGCCGAGCGCGTCGTAGCTCTGTGCCGTGAACGTCCCGTCGGCATTCGTCGTCTGAATAAGCTGCCCCGCAACGTCGTAGGTATGCGAGGTCGTATTGCCGACCTCGTCGGTGAGCGTCAGCAAATTGCGCCGAAAGTCGGACGTCTGGTGAATCATGCTGACGTCGTTGTTGTGCTGTGTCCGGATGAGATTGTTGTTCGCGTCGAAGAAGAATTCCGTCTCACCGGAGGTCGTGCTGCCCGCCGTGACGATGTCAGCTATATTCCTGTCGGCGTCGACGAAGACCCTGGGCCCGAAGCCCAGCGGATTACGAGCCAACAACAGATCGCTCTGCTCGTCGTACTCGTAGTGGGTCACGCCACCGCGCGGATCGGTCGTGGTGAGCTTTCGCCCCATCGTGTCGTAGCTGTAGCTCGTCTGGCGTCCTAGGCGATCGATTCGCGAAGTGAGATCGCCTGAGCCGTCATAGTTCAAGAAGACCGTATTCCCGGTAGCGTCGGTCACCGTGATCGGAAGGCCGTGTTCTGACGAGGTAAACGTCGCGAGAACGCCCAGACTGTCCGTCATGCTGGTCGGCAAGCCCTGGTCGTCGTACGCGATCGTGGTGGTGTTCCCGATCGGGTTCGTCGAGGTTAGTGGCTCTGAGAACGCGTTGTACGTAGTAAGCGTCGTCTCGCCCAGGGCGTTGACCATCGACGTCTGGTTCCCGTTCGCGTCGTACGCGTAGGTCGTCACCTCGCCGAGCGCGTTCGTCCGCTTCACCTCGTTGCGGTTCGCGTCGTACTGGTGCTTGGTCGTTCGGCCGAGCTGATCCGTCTGCACCAGAACCAACCCGCGATCGTCGAGCGTCTGCGTCATGACGCCGGTATCCGGATACGTGGTGGTCGTCGTATGGCCCGCAACATCGTAGCCATACCTCGTGAGATTTCCCATCGCGTCGGTGTCGGTCGCGAGTCGCCCCGCGGAGTCGTACGTCGAGGTCTGCGTGTGATTGCCCGCAGGATCGATCGCGCTGGTGAGGCGATGGCTCCCGTCGTAGCCGTAGTGGTACACCTCGGTGAAAATGTTGACCGCGGGCGCCGTCACCTGAACCAAGTTTCCGGCGCCGTCGTAGACGTAGTCGTATTCGAACCGGGTGTGGAAGAAGTCACCCAGATCGACCGCGAGGATCTGCGTGATCCGCCCCTGATCGTCGCGCGTGAACGAGACCGTCTGCCCGGTCACCGGGCTGGTGATCCCGGTGGGGCTGAAGGTCAGGATGTTGTGGTTGCGGTCCTGAATCGACTTGAGCGTTCCGTCCGCCCCCATCGTGTAAACGACGCCGTACGGATCGGTGTACGTATAGGTCATCGGTGAGTACTGGAGCGACACCGGATCGAACAGGCTGTCGAAGCAGATCGGCGAGGGATTGTCGCTGAACGGATTGAACGAGAGCAGGTTGCATCCGTCCGACGTCAGCGTGCCGAAGACGCCGGGCTCTGGGACGTAGGTCGGCTGAGCCAAGAACCCCAGGACGATGGGCCCCGCAGCCACGGACTGCAGCCCGAAAAAGAACGTCGCGCGCCTCCCGTTGGGCATCGTGATCGTCACGTTCTTGGCCAGGTCGACCTCCAAGTCGGGGTGGCCGACCGTCAGCGACCAGCCGTGGCCGAAGTCGCCTACGGTGTCCTTGTTCAGGCTGTCATAGCGACGGCCGACGACGATGGGAGTTCCCGCGATCGGGACGGTGAACTCGGTCACGTCGACGACCTCACGGCCCGGCTTGTAGTCGCCGGCCACGGTGACCAGGATTTCGTTGTCCTGGGCGTTGCCGTGGTTGTCGGTGCCGCTGACATCGATGACGTAGCCGCCGTTCGACAGCGTCGTCGTGTCGAGCGTGGCGAGGGTGGCGCCGGGGCCGCCGCTCGCGCTGGTGGCGAGGGTGTGAAAGGCGGTCGGCGCGGCGGACGGCCAGTAGCTGACGGTTGCGGAACTCACCGTGACGCCGGGCGCGACGGTGATCGGCACCAGGCCCATGACGATCGCCCGTTGAGCCGGTGCGCCGATCCATCCCTGCGCGATGATGCTCTGGTTTCCGCCACCGGGAGGGGCCGGCGTCCAGCTCACCATCAGGGGGGCCGCCTGAAGCTGCGCCGTGCCGCCGATGGCGATCGTCTGCAGGACGTCCGTGCCGGGCGCCCAGCCGACGTACGTGAAGGTCGCGGTCCCCGTCGCGTCGGTGGTCACCGTACCGGTGGTCGGGTTGGCGCCGGTGACCGAGACCTGGACGATGAAGTCGCCGATCGCGTGGCCGAGTGAGTCCGTCAGGACCGCGGTCAGCGTCTCAGCGGTTCCCGTCAGCAGTGGCCCGGGCGACGACAGCGACACCGTCAGGTGTCCGCCCATGGGTGAGCCACGGCGCTGGGTCCACCCTGATCGTCGCGGCCTGCTCGCGCAGCAGCTAGGGCATGCTTACGCCCGACGAGGGCTGGGCGGGGAGCGTGGTCCCTACGAAACGCATCGACTCGGCCTACGAGGTTGGATCATCGGCTATTCCCGTCGCGAGACTTAATCGTGGCGCTCGACCTCCTGTGCCGGTGTAGCCACGCCCATACCCCGCTGAGAAGGACAGCCACCGCGGCTACCCCAGCTACGATCGCGAAATCGGCGTAACTGAGCGATCCTCCCCGAAAAGTCAGAAACCGCTCAGATGCACGCCCGCTCCTCCACGCAGAGATGCCACGCAGCAGCAGTCCCAGAGAGCACATTCCCCCCAGACCGACCGCGATTCGTGCGACAAGCCGGTTTCTTCTTGCGCTGCGCTGGAGGTCCTTTGTAGCCTCCAGCTCGTCGACATCACCGCGCACAGCCCCTCCCGTGCCTTCGCGCATGATCTGCTGGAGTCTCGTGCAATCCGAGAGCTTTCGCAAGGTAGTTACGGCTATCAAAGTGGCTTGTCAGCCGTCGGTATCGCCCTTGCTTTCTAATACATTTGGCCGGACATTAAACTCCGAGTGTCGTTTCGCCATCCGCAGCGTGCGACCTCGCAAACACTCGACATGCCATCGCAGGACCGCTCCGTCTACTCCGACATCATCGGCATCGTACTGAGCGGTGGCGCTCTGCTGGGCGTTCTTTGCACGATCTCGACGGGACGGTCGTCGAACCGCTTGATACCTCTCGTGGACTTTCTTGTTCTCAGTACAATCGGCTTCATAGGTTCTACGATAGCGGGAGCGGCGCTGCGGCGACGCCGACGCATCGCTCGATCAGGCGCGGTGCCGCGTGGCGTCCGCCTGCGTTCGCATCCGACGGTGCAGGCAAGAATCCTTTGCCAGGCCTTTGCGTGGTCATCCTTTGTCTCTACCGTGCCAACAGCGTTTTGCGGATTTCGGACGGGCCTTTGGTTTGACATTGCCCTGACCTGTCTCGCAGCATGCCTGATTGCTCTTTTCGAACTCTCAATTGGCCGTGTCGGCCTCATGTTCGATACCGACGGTCTGCATGTCCATTTTCGCCGGGTTAGCTTCTTCATCCGATGGGCGAATATTTCCAGGGTTGACCTATCTAAGCCCCAGCCTCTCCATCTCCTTATCTCGGTCCGAGACACGGCAGATGTCCTTCGATCGTTTGACCCGCGAGGCGGTTCCGGCGGCAATTTGGTACGGGCATATGTGTTCTCCGGCGAACAGATCAAGATCGACGCGGACGTTGGAGACTTCGATGGCATTGGTCTCGCTCGGGCGATCAAGAACTCCTTGTCGACGAGGACTCGAGAGCCGAACTGATCAGCCGGGCCCAATCCCCGGGGGACCTCCGAAACTGCCGCCCATAGTAAGTAGGCAAGCGAAATACAGACCTATACCGATGGCATCACACAGCGCCTTACCTATCGTCGTCGCGAAGTATTTGTCGCACCCCTTGAACCAGGTCTCCGCGGCTCGGCCGCAATCATCCCCTTCCCGAACTAGTGCGTCGATATTGGGCGGTTCTGACGCACCAATCGTTTCGATCAGTTCCTCCTCGTAGACATAGACGACATCCTCCTCTACAGCGATGACAATATCCGTCGTTACCTCAATTGCGACGGCTTCAAAGACGAGATCCTCTGTGCCGCGGGGGTCGATCCGACCAACCGGATCGCCGCTGGCATAGAGGTACCTGTTCCACGATCGAGGCTGCGTCACCTTGCCCATCACTGGATCGCTTGTCAGAAACCGACCGGTATTCGGCTTGTAGGCCCGCGCCCGTAGATTGATAAGCCCCAAATCGGGATCGACCTCCTCGCCAGCATAGAGGCGCGTGTTCGGCGTTACGCCGGTCTTTCCGACTAAGTTGCCCCATGCATCGTAGTCGTATCTATCGGTCACCGTACCTGTCGCGTCCGTCAGGAACGTGACATTGCCATGCGCGTCGTAGCCGTAGATGCTCTTCACAGGCGAGGTCGGAATGCTCTGGATCTGACTCACCAGTGCATTCCCATATGTGTACCTGGTTTGGACGGCACCCGCAGACAGCTCCTCGAGCACCTGCAGGTAGCCGGTCGGGTTCAAGTCATCGACGAGGTATTGCGTCGTCAGGCCGCCAGCGGTCTTCGCGACCCGGTTGCCATCGCCGTCGTAGACTATCTTCACGGCACCGCCGTTCTTCGAGATGAGATGGTTTTCGAAGTCGTACGCGTACGTATCCCCCTCGGTGTGGGTCGTGTTGCCGTTCGGATCGTAGCTGTCGACCGTGAGCTGATCATTTGCGTCGCATGTGAAGTCTTGCGACGTAAGACTTGCTAGTGTCGACGCGCGGGACACTCTATTGCCGGCCGGGTCCAGGGAATACACAATGGCTCCGTTCCCCATCGCACCTCGTGGATCTCCGGTCACGGTTTCGCTGGCAAGGCGTGAGAGGGCGTCGTAGCCGTATGCCGCTTGGCGCCCGGTCACGTCCGTCGCCGTGACGCGTTGACCACGTTGGTTGTGGGTATATGACCATTTCTCGACGGGCGATGCGGTGCCCTGCTGCCATGCCAGGGATGTGACCCGGTCGAGTGCGTCGTACGCGTACGTTGCCCTAAGTCCGTTCGCTTCTGCCACCAGTGCTGCTCGTCCGGTGGTGGTGTACGTAGTCGCTGTGACGCCGCCGGCCTGGTTGTCGGTCACGGACGCAAGTTCATCCGCAGGATCCCAGTCGTAGTCGACCGACGTCCCATTCGGGTTCGACGATCGGATGGCGGTCACGTTTCCGCTCGCGTCGTAGGTGTACGTCAATGTGCCAGCCGGTGCCGATTTCATCACGAGGCGATGTCGCGCGTCGTACCCATAGGTTGTCGTGCCGCTCACGTCCACCATGCTCGCTCGCGTGCCATTTGTATTCGACGTGTAGCTAACGGTTGGCTCGCCCAGGGTGGGGTCTGGGATCTTTGCTGCCAAGAGATTCCGATTGTCGTAGTTGTACGTCGTGGTCTTGCCGCGAAAGTCTGTATGGGTTGCGAGGTTTCCGTCGACGTCGTACGTAGACGTTTCAGACATTCCGAGCGGCAGCGTCCGCTGAATCTTGCGATTGTCGCCGTCGTAAGCGTAGGTCGTTACGTGGTTGTTGGCGTCAGCGACGGATGCCAGGTTGCCGTTCAGATCGTGCGCGTACTGCGTGGTGTCGCCGAGTGCATCCGTTACTGCCGTGAGGTGACCCTCTGCGTCGTAGCCATACTGGGTGGTGGCTGCCGTTTGATCCCTGCTCGCCACTCTGCGCCCGAGAGCGTCGTATGTGTCGTGGGTCGCCGTCCCGTCGGCATAGTCCGTTTCGAGGAGGTGCCCCCGGACGTCGTATGCAAAGAACGTCGCGTGCCCGGCCGCGTCCGCGATCGACGTTCGCCGTCCGAGCGCGTCGAATGTTGTGGCGGTCGTTCGCCCAAGTGGATCGGTCGTGCTCGTCATCCGGTCGAAGCAGTCACAGCCCGCCTCGTAGGCGTAGGTCGTGGTATTGCTTCGCTCGTCGGTCTTCGACACTATTCGTCCGAGGTCGTCGTAACCCAGCGCAGTCAATGTCCCGTCTGCGTTCGTCGTCTGGACGAGCTGCCCGGCGAGGTCGTAAATGTAAGACGTCGTGCCGCCACGCTCGTCGGTCTCGCTGAGACGGTTGCCCCGAAAGTCGGAGGTGTAGGTTTTCGACGTGCCGTCGAAGTCATTTATGGTTCGAGTGAGGTGGTTGAGGGCATCGTATTTGTTGCTATAGATGCGATGGGTTCCGGGGGCACCAGAGAACTCCGTGAGGTTGCCGGCGTTGTCGTGACCGGTGAGTGTGGCGACGCCCGTCGGGTCGATTACCTCGTCTAGGTAACCAAAAAATATCGTGGGTCTGTAAGAAGTCACGCCGCCCCGGGGATCGATCATCGCGGTCTTGCGACCTATGCCGTCGTAAACGTACTGCGTGACGCGACCTAGGCGATCGGTGCGTGACGTGAGATTGCCCGTCGCGTCGTAGTTCAGATAGGCCGTGTTTCCAGCGGCGTCGGTAATTGACGTGGGAAGCCCATGCTCCGACGAGGTGAAGGTTGCGAGTGGTCCCAGGGTGTCCGCAAAACTCACGGGACGACCCGTGTCGTCGTAGGCGATGGTCGTAGTGTTCCCGATGGGATTCGTTCGCGTGAGTGGTTGCGAAAACCTGTTGTAGGTCGTCAGCCTCGTCTCGCCCAACGCGTTTACCGACGACGTCTGGTTCCCCAGCGCGTCGTACGTATAGTGCGTCGCTTCCCCAAGTCTGTTCGTCCGCGTGGTCTCATTCCGGTTGGCGTCGTAGACGTGCGTCGTGGTTCGCCCGAGCGGGTCGGTCTGCGACAGCAACAGGCCGCGGTCATCAAAGGTCTGCGTCATGACGCCGTGGTCCGGGTTCGTCGTGGTCGTCGTATGCCCGGCCACGTCGTACGCGTAGCGGGTGACGTTCCCCATCGCATCGGTGTCAGACGCCAGTCGGTTGTTGTCGTCGTAGGTCGAGGTTCGCGCAGGGTTCCCGATCAGATCGGTCGATGTTAGTAGTCGATGCGTCCCGTCGTAGGTGTACGTGTACATCGTGGGGCCGAAGTTGACTGCCACCACGGTGGTCAGGTTTCCATCGCCGTCATAGTTGTAGCCGTACTGGTTCACGTCGCCGACGCCGTTGATGAAGAACTCCGGCGTGACGATTTGGGTGATGCGCCCCTGATCGTCGCGGATGAACTGGACCGTCAATCCCGATGCCGTGCTGACGATGCCATTCGCGGCGAAGGTCAGGGTGTTGTTGTTGCGGTCCTGGATCGACTTGAGCGTTCCGTCGGCGCCCAGCGTGTAGACGACGCCGTAGGCGTCCGTGTACTTGTAGGTCGTGGGCACGTAGGCCGTGGCCGCCTCTTCGAAACAGTCGAGCTCGCCGCCGTTGGGCACGATCAGCGAGCAGCCATCCGAGGTCAGGGAGCCGAACACGCCCGCTTCGGGGGTGTATGTCGGCGCGAAGAGGAATCGGAACGGGAACGGATACGAGGTCGGCGTGAAGTAGAACGTGACGCGCCGGCCGTTGGGCAGCGTCAGCGTCACGTTGTGCGCCGGGTCGGTCTGGAGATCGGGGTGGCTGATCGCGAGCGACCAGCCGTTACCAAAGTCGCCCACCTTGTCCTTTTCGAGGCTGTCGTACCGGCGTCCGATGGTGATCGGAATACCGGCCACCGGGACCGTGAAGTCGGTGATCTCCAGGACCATTCGCCCCGGCTTGTAGTCGCCCGCCACCGTCACCGCGATCTCGTTGTCCTGCTGGTTCCCTTGGGTGTCGGTGCCGTTCAGGTCGATCACGTACGAGCCGTTTGCCAGCGTCGTCGTGTCGAAGGTCGCTACCGTGGCGCCCGGTCCGGCGTGAATACCGGTGGCGATGGTGTGAACGTCGCCCGGCGATGCCATCGGCCAGTAGCTGACGGTTCCCGAGGTCAGCGTTACGCCCGTCAAGGTGACGGGGACGAGCCCCATCACCGTCGCCTGCTGCGCTGGGCCGGCGATCCAGCCCTGCGTCACGACCGTGCCGTTGGTCGAGGCGACCCAGTTGACCGTGAGTTGCGCCGACTGGACCTGCGCCGTGGCGCCGAGCGCCGTGGCCTGCAGGGCGTCGAGGCCCGCCAGCGCCCCCACGTACGAGAACGACACCCGACCGTTCGCGTCCGTGGTGAGCGTACCTGCGGTCGGGTTGGCACCTGCGACCGTTACTTGAACCGTGAAGTCGCTGATGGGATGCGTCTGTGCGTCGGTCAAGATCGCGGTCAGCGTCTCCGACGTTCCGGTCACAAGCGGTCCCGGCGATGACAGAGACACTGCCAGATTTGCGCCGGTCAGCGACGGCGCCGGGTCGACGGTGATGGTGGCCCGATCCGCCGTAGTCAGAATGCCGTCGCTGGCCTCGAGCTGAAGGACGTACGTCCCTGGCTCGGTGAAGAGCGCGTCGGTAACCGGCGTGCTCGCGTCGGTGAACGTCACCGGCGCAGGCCCGCTGAGCTGCGTCCAGCTGGTCGTGAGGCGCAAATCGCCCTGCGGGCCGCTGCCGTGAGCCTCCCCCTGCAAGGTCAACGAATCCGGCAGCCGGACGCTGTAGAGCCCCTGGTTGTCGCCCGCGCTGACCAGCGGCGGGCTGTTGGCCCGGCAAGCGTCGCCCGCGACGTTGGCGTACACCCAGGACAGCTCGGTCGCCGTTGGGGCGTAGAAGTAGTCGTTCGACGAGCTGGCGATCTGCCTCATCAGGTCCACGTTGATGGTGGCGCCAAGGCCGACCGCGATGGTGCGGATTCCGGCGGCCTTGATCTGCGCGATCTCGGGCGACGGATCGACGCCGGTGTTGCCGCCGTCCGAGATGAAGATCAGCAGGGGCGAAGCCCCCGGCCGATGGCGCGGGCCCTGGAGCTCGGCGAGCGCGACGTCGAACGCCGCTGCGAAGTTCGAGCCGCCGGGGCAGATCGCATCGCAGAGGTGCGTGAAGTTGTAGATGGACGTGTCTATTTCCGATTTGGCCAGGGTGGCGTCGTTGGTCAGGGGCGCGTCCAGCTCGGCGCCGCCGCTGAAGAACACCGCCCCCACCTGATCCTCGGAGAAATTCAGGTCGTTGATCAGGCTGTCCGCGGCGGCCTGGGCGGTGCCCACCTCGTCGTCGGTGAGCATCGACGGCGACCCGTCGACGATCAGAACCACGTCTAGTGGCGTGGTGCGGCCGGTGCAAGGTGGACCGGCCTCCGTCACCCAGGTGATGCCGACCGTGTTCGACTGGATCGCCGGGCCATTGATCGTGGCGGTCAAGATCGCGTGGTCCTGCCCCAGCCCCGGCCCGTTGTATGAAAACGCCGCCGTGCCGTCGGCGCCCGTGACGATGTCGGCGGTCTGGGCGTTGATTCCTGTGATGGCCAGATGGACCGTCACACCCGGCGCCGGGTGTCCGAGGCTGTCCAGCGCCGTCGCGGTGAGCGTCAGCGGCGTCCCGAGCGGCTGCGGGGAGCCCGGCAGGGGCACCGAGAGCGTCAGGTACCCCTCCGGGTGACCGGCCGTGATGCCGATGGTGAACCCGTTGCTGTCGACCGGGCCGTAGGGGTTGCCGTTGCGATCCTTCCAGGTCACCGACGCGATGTCGGTGACCGGCCCCGGCGTCTGGCCGAGCGGCGTCGCGGCGTTCACGGTCGCGGTTCCCGTCGCGAGGGAAGCGATGGTGGGCGGTACCACGACCTGGGCCCCGACATCGGCGCCCCCGACGGTGTCGACGATAGCCAGCGAGCTGGCGGCGGCCGCGCCGGTATTCTGAAGCTGAACCGTATAGGGCAGCGTTAGCCCGGCGATGCCCTGAGCGGGACCCGACTTCACGGCGCCCAGCAAGGGGAACTGCCAGGGCAGCGGGATACCGGACGTCACCTGCGGCGGATCGAACGGTTCGCCGTGGCCGTTGGCGACCGCCGTGCCGCCGAAGCTGAGGAAGGTGTCGATGAATAGACGATGCGTATAGGCGCCGCTGTTCTCGCCGGCGGCGCGGGGCCCGATGGCCGGCGAGGGGAGGCTGCCGGTGAAGCTCGCCGATTCGCCGGGCTCCAGCGTGGTGACCGGCGCCGTGAGGGTGCCGTCGGTCTCCGGACCGTCGCCCGTGAACCGCAAGGCCACCGTCGTTCCGGTGATCGTGCCCGAATTCTCCAGGAACGTCGCCGTGATGTCCTGATCGAACGTGACGCCGGGGGTGTTGGCTCCCGTGTCGAAGTGCGCCTCGCTGCGGATCTGGCTGGCGAGGGCCGGGTTGAAGAGGATGCCCGTCTCGTCGCCCGGGAAGTTGGCGAACAGCGCGTACGAGACCGGTAACGTAGCGCCGGGCGCGATGGTGAGGCCGAAAAAACTCCCGCCCGTGTCCAGCGCGGTCAGCGTCGGATCCAGAATCTTGGCGTCGGTGCTGTCGAAGGAGACCTTGCCGAGCGTGATCCAGGCCTGCGTCGCGACGGCGAAATAGTCGATCGTCTGCTGATAGCTTCCGATGGTGAACGGCGTCGCCCCGTTGTTGGTGATCTGAACGCTGGCGCTTTCTTCGAAGAAGATGCCCGTGTTGGTGACCGTCGCCGAAAAGGCGGCGACGTCTCCCGGGACCAGAGGCGTCGTCTGGCTGGTCGTCAGCGTCGTGCCGAGCTGCGGAATGGTCAAGACCGCGCCGAGGGCCGGCACGAAAGTGACCGAGGCACAGGTCTGCGTGCCCGTGCAGCTTCCCGTGTGGCAGGTGTCGCCACTGGTGCAGCTGTTGCCGTCGTCGCAGGTCGTGCCGTCCGACTTGGTTGGGTTCGAGCAGAGCCCCGTCGATTGAATGCAGGTTCCCACGGCGTGGCACTGGTCTTGGGCCACGCAGGTGACGGGGCTGCCGGTGCAGGCTCCGGCCTGGCAGCTGTCGGCCTGCGTGCAAGCGTTGTTGTCGTTGCAGGTCGTTCCGTTGGCAGCGTTCGGGTTCGAGCAGGTGCCGTCCGCCGGATTGCACGTCCCCGCGACGTGGCAGGCGTCCTGCGCCGTGCAGGTCACCGTGTTGCCACTGCAGGTTCCGCTGTGGCAGGCGTCGGCGGTTGTGCAGGCGTTCCCGTCGTTGCAGGTCGTCCCGTCGGCCTTGGCAACCGCTGCCGGGCAGCCGGTCGCAGGGACGCAGGCGCCGACCGTGTGGCAGGTGTCCGCGCCGCTGCAGGTGACGGCCGTCCCGCCCGTGCAAGCGCCCGCCTGGCAAGTCTCGCCGTTGGTGCAGGCGTTGCTGTCGTTGCAGGCCGTGCCGTTGGTCTTTGCGATCGGGGCCGGGCACCCGGTGGCGGGGACGCAGGCGCCGACGGTATGGCACTGGTCGGCGCCGCTGCAAGTGACCGTCGTGCCGCTCGTGCAAGCGCCCGCCTGACAGGTGTCGCCCGCCGTGCATGCGTTGCCGTCGCTGCAGGTGGTGCCGTTGGTTTTGGCGACCGGGGCCGGGCAGCCCGTGGCCGGGACGCAAGCGCCTTCGGTGTGGCACTGATCGGCGGCGGTGCAGGTGACCGTCGTGCCGCCCGTGCAGGCGCCGGCCTGACAGGTCTCGCCGGTTGTGCAGGCGTTGCTGTCGTTGCAGGCCGTGCCGTTGGTCTTGGCGACCGGGGCCGGGCAACCCGTGGCCGGGACGCAGGCGCCGACCGTGTGGCAGGTGTCGGCGCCGGTGCAGGTGACGGCCGAGCCGCCGGAGCAGGCGCCGGCCTGACAGGTCTCGCCGTTGGTGCAGGCGTTGCTGTCGTTGCAGGCGGTTCCGTTCGTCTTCGGCGAGCAGGTCCCGACCAGGCCGGTCAGGTTGCAGGCGGAGCACTGGTCGGTGCAGGCGGTGTTGCAGCAGACGCCGCTCACGCAGAAACCGCTGCCGCACTGGCTGTTCGACGTGCAGCCCAGGCCGAACGATCCGTCGTAGAGCTCGGCGGCGCCGACCGTGGTGCTTCCGTTGACGCCACCGGCGATGAGCACGGAGCTATTCGGCAGCAGCGTGGCCGTCTGCCCTTGTACGGGCGCCAGCATGGCGCTGGTCGCCGTCCAGGTGCTGGTGCCGTTCCACAGCTCGGTGGAGCTGAGCGTGCTCGATCCGTTCGAGCCGCCCGCCACCAGCACCTGCCCGTTCGAAACGATTCCGGACTGCAGCAACGTGGCCGTCTGTCCCAGACGCGCCGTGGTCATGTTTCCGGCCGACGTCCAGCTCCCCATGCTGAAGCTGGGGTTGAACAAGATCGTCGTCGCCAGCGCGGTCGACCCGCTCTTGCCGCCGGTCACCAGGATGTTGCCGTTGGCGAGCGTCGTCGCGGTGTGACCCTCGCGGGCGCTGGGGATCGACTGCAGCGTGCTGAACGCCGACTGCACCGGGTCGAACAGGAAGACCGTCGCGACGGTCGCGCTGCCGTTGTTGCCGCCGACCAGCAGGACGTGGTTGTTGAGCTGCGTGTTGCTGGTCAGGATCAGCGTGGCCGTGTGGGCCTTCAATCCCCCGGGCGGAATCGGGCCGGTCGTCGCGACCCAGCTTCCCGCGCCCGAGGCCGGATTGTAGAGGGCCGCGCTGGCCAGGATGGTGGTGCCGTTCAGGCCCCCCGCCACCAAAACCCGGCCGTCGGTCAGCAGCGTCGCCGTGTGCGCGTGCCGGGCGGCGTTCAGATTTCCGGCCGCCACCCAGGTCCCGGCCGTCGGCGAATAGAGCTGCGCCGTGGTCTGGCTGGTCGTGCCGTTGACGCCGCCAGCGATGAGCACCTTGCCGCTGGTCGTGGAGTTCGACGACGTGTTGAGCTGGGTCGCGCTGTGGAGCGTCCGCGCGCCCGTCAGGCTGGCGGTGGCCGCCCAGGTTCCGGTCGTGCGGTTGTAAAGCTCCGCCGACGCGAGCGCGGTCGTCCCGTTGCTGGTCCCGCCGACCACCAGCACGTTCCCGGTCGACAGCAAGGTCGCCGTGTGCCCCTGTCGCGCCGTGGTCATCGATCCCGTCGTCGTCCAGCGCGGATCGAGCACGGCGGGATAGGCGACGGCGCCGTCGTCCCAGCTCACCCGCAACGTGCAGGTCGTCGCGCCGGGCGCGGTCACGGGACGGCCCCAGGGGGCGGCCGCGCTCGCGTCGACGGCACAACCTTCCACCGCCAGCGTCGCATCGGTCCGCGCGCCGTCCGCGCCCACGACATAAGGAGGCTCCACGCGCAGGCGCGGCGCGCCGCCCGCGTCCAGCATCTCCAGCGTGCCGGCGACCAGTCGCAGTCCGCTCACGCCTTTTCCGAGCGCCAGTTGGTAGGCCACCTCCGGCAACCGCGGGCGGCTCTCGAAGCTGACGAAGTCCTCCGTCCCGGTCGGCAGCGCCCGGTGGAGCACGGTCGCGCCCGAGGCGTGCGCGTTGCGATAGACGACGTAGCCGCCGGCCGTCTCCGCCGCGACCGCGCGCGCATCCTTCAATGAGACGTCGACCGCCGTCTGGGTCGAGGCGTCCTCGACATGAACCGGCGCCGTCGCCTGCGGGGGGAAGAGGACCCGGGCGGGCGCCTTTTCTCCCGCCGCTGGAAAGGTCGGACGCAGGCCGCCGGGGACCGTCTGGAACCCGTCGGCGAGCCCCGTCGGCAGCGGCGAGCCGCCGCGCGCGCGAACCACCGACAGGATCTGCGTCGCCTCCGCCGAGGTCGCCGCTTGATCCTTGGGTGTCGGCTCCCGGTGGCTACAACCGGCGACCGCCAGCGCCGCGACCCCGAACAACCCCACGACGACTAAAGAAGAAGACCGATGGCCCCGCAACATGAACCCCTCCACTGGAGATCTCCGGCAGGAGATCGGACTCGAGCTTCGGATCCGCTTTCCGAAACAACGCCGTGCTTGACTGATGTTCGTAATTTTTTGGAACCGCTTGTGCCGATAGGTCACGCGCTCACCCAGATCCCCGCCATGTATTGAAGACGCAGGCGGCGGCGGTCTCACACGCATTTCATGACGCCCAAGGACGCCGCTTGGCGTACAGCAACCGCCGTACCAGCTCGCAGTCGAGGTCAGGGAGCGACCCGACGGACCGCGAAATCGCCGCTAAGCTCACAGAAGGTCTGCGCTTCTTACGGCTTCGCTATCGAGCTGCTATCCAGCCGGCAGGTCCCAGAAGGCGATGGCGAGTGAGAGTGATAGTCGAGTGACACCCGCCCCGAAACCCTTGGATCCTCCGCGGAATCGTTGTATCCAACATCGAATGGGTGGGGGGGAATCCGGCATCGACACGGTGCCGGAGGCATGCGATCTGCCGGACGCAGAGCGCGGAAGACCGACGCTGGTGATCGCGTCGTTTGCCACTTCCGGCGCGCAGTTCGTTCCGGTCGATGGGTGTCCGACCCTCGGACGGGGGCGGCCGGCAGCCGGCCACGATCCGGCCCGCGTTCAGGTCGCCGACCAGCTCCTGTCGCGCCGGCATCTTCGGATCGTGGGCCGCAAGGGCGGCTACAACGTCGAAGACCTGGGCAGCTTGAACGGCTCATATCTGGACGGGCGCCGTCTGGATAAGGCGACGACCCTGTCGGACGGGTGCATCCTGCTGTTCGGCAGCCACGCGGGGGTCTTTCGGCGGGTCACCGACGCGGAGTCGGCGGCGCTCGCCGAGGAGGCGGCCTCGCCCCTCGGTCCGGTCGCCACGCTCTCACCGGCGCTCGCGCTCACGCTCGCCAAACTGCGGCGGCTCGCGCGCACCGAAAACGAGCTCCTGCTGGTGGGCGAGACGGGGGTCGGCAAGGAGGTCTACGCGCGCGCCATCCACCGCGCGTCGGGACGGGGCGGCCCCTTCGTGGCCATCAACTGCGCCGCGCTCCCCGCGGACCTGGTCGAAAGCGAGCTGTTCGGCTACGCGCCGGGCGCGCACTCGACCGCGATCAAATCGAAGCCGGGGCTGGTCGAGGCGGCCGAAGGCGGAACGTTGCTGCTCGACGAGATCGGCGACATGCCGCCCGAGTTTCAGGGGAAGATCTTCCGCTTTCTCCAGGACCGGCTGGTGACGCCGCTCGGCTCGACGACCTGCCGCCGCGTCGACGTCCGGATCCTGGCGGCGACCAGCCGACTCGGCGGAGGGAACAATTCGTATCCGCTCCGTTCAGATCTGGTGGCTCGCCTGGGCGCCGAACCGATCCGGATTCCACCCTTGCGGGAACGTCCCGAGGACATCGGTCCGCTCGCCGCACACTTCGCAGCCGGCGCGGTGGACGCCGTCGAGCCGGCCGCGTTCCGGGCGCTGACCCTGTACGGCTGGCCGCTCAACATCCGTGAGCTCGAAAAGGCCATCAAGCACGCGGTGGCGCTGTCGCCCGACCGGCGGCTCCGCCTCGAGCACCTGCCCACCACCGTCCAGGGCGCGCTGGAGCGGGGCGCTCCGATCGCAACCCGCCGCAAGCCGCGGCCGGCCCCGGCGCGCAGCGAGCTCGAACGCCTACTGCGCCAGCACCGCGGCAACGTCTCCGAGGTGGCGAGATCGCTCGATCGCAAGTGGGCGGTGGTCGGCCGCTGGCTCGCCCGGCACGAGCTGCGGCCGGAACAGTTCCGGCAGTAGGAAGTCGGCGCATCGTGAGAGACGAGCGGAACTTCGAGTCTGCGGACGAGAGCCAGACGGATCTCGAACGGTCGCCGGGGTCGTCGACGGTGGGAGAGGCGGCGCCGCCGCTGGAACGCGGGAGCGTCCTGGCGGGCCGCTACGAGATCCGCCAGGTCATCGGGCGTGGCGGCATGGGTCTCGTGGTGGAGGCGCTCGATCGGATCCTGGGCGAGGCCATCGCGATCAAGATCCTGCGGGCCGAATACGCCGGCGAGCGGAGCTGGGCCGAGCGGCTGGCGCGCGAGGTGAAGCTGGCGCGACAGATCCACCACCCGAACGTCTGCCGAGTCTTCGACTTTGCGCAGGCGGACGGCCGAGTCTTCCTGACCATGGAGCTGACCTCGCGTGGGTCGTTGCGCGACGAGATCAGCGCGGGCGTAACTGCCAGGCGGCCGCTCGACGATCGGATCGCCGACGTGCGGGCGCTGGCCGCGGGCCTGGGCGCCATCCACGCCGCGGGCATCCTACACCGCGACGTCTCGCCGCAGAACGTGCTGCGCATGCCCGACGGCCGGGCCGTGCTGTCCGACTTCGGCCTGGCGACCGATTCCTTCGAGAGCACCACCAACGTCGGCGGCGGCACCATCGCCTACATGGCGCCCGAGCTGATCCAGAGCGGCCGGGCCAGCGTCGCCTCGGACGTCTGGGCGCTCGGCGTCGTGAGCCACGAGATCGTCTTCGGCGAGCGCCCGCACTGGCGCCCCGGCGCCCACGAGATGTCGAGCCCGGTACTGAGGCGGCGGTTGGCGCCCGGCGAGCGGGCAGTCCTGGAGATCTGCCGCGCGTGCACCGCGGCCGATCCGGAGCGGAGGCCGCGGCGGGTCGCGGAGATCGCGGCGCAGCTCACGGACGTCGGGATGCGCCGCTCGGCGTGGCGGCGGTGGGCGGGGAGGTTGGCGGCGGTGGCTTGCGTGGGCGCCGCGATGGTGGGCGTGGTTGGAGGTGTTCGCCGAATGCGGGCGAAACGGGCAGCGGTCGGGGGGGCAGCGGCCGTCGAGAGCGATCCGCTCCTGATCGTACCTACCGGCGTGCCCGACGATTGGACCGACAAATCGAAAGTACTGGCAGAGGTGCCGGAGAAGATCCGCTGTACGTCTCTGCTGCCCGATCATCGTACAGTGCGGTTCGTCTGGGGTCGTCCTTCGCACGCGGAGGATGTCGAGACGCACACGGGGCAGCGAAAGCCCTCGCCCCTGGTTCCCGCGGCCTACGCCGAAGGCTGCCCGGACGTCTCACCCGACGGGCGCCGGATGGTTTACACGGGGCACACGCCGGACGGCCGAGCTTTTGCGTTTGTCTCCAGTCATGCCGACGGGAGCGCCGGCGTGCCCGTGGTCCCGATCGCGGAACCGTCCGTGAACTCGGATCCCACATGGCTTCCGGACGGAGAGAGCTTCTCCTATGAGATCGATCTCAAAAATATGGGCGTATTTTCGGTGGAGACCAGTCGCTCTACAGTCCTGCCGCGCCCGACCCTCTCATCCTCGTCGCTCGACAGGCGCCATGTCGTGGGTAATCGGATCTTCGTCTCCGCGATGATTACGGTCGACGGAGACAAGACTGAGTTAGTGGGGTTTGGTTGGCCATCGCTAACAGAAGAGGTCCGATTTCGGCTGTCCGGGCAGATTCTCGATCTGGAGTCACGCGACGGAACCACCTTCTATTACTGGCGCACTTCCAGTGAAGGCGACAACTCAATGCTGGAGTACGATCTGCTTGGAAAGAGAGCTTTTAAGATAGGTTTTGTTCCCCGTCAGGCCATTCGCTATCCGCGTTTCGTCACCGATGGATTGTCCTTCGCGACGACGAAGTCACTGAGCGATCTCGAGCTCAGAGACTCCACCGGCGTCTGGGTGCAGATCACTCGCGACGCGGACCTCTTGGTCCCGGCGCTTTGTGGTCAAGACATAGTAGCCAGCACGCATTCGAACGGCTCGCTGGTGGTCGTGCGACTGGACAGGGGTGGGCGCCTGATCAGACAAATGACAACCGGGCCGTTCGATTGGGAGCCTGTGTGCACTTCGGACGGCCGGGCGTTCTTCTATCTCGACTACGCGAGACGGGGGGCCATCGTGCGTTGCGACGACACGGGTTGTCGAACAATCATGAAAGAGGGCGCTGGGAGTCTGTCCATCTCGCCAGACGATCAGCGACTCGCCTATGTGGCGCTCAGCAATCGCGGAGCAATTGTTCGATGGATGAGCTCCTCGGGAGGGGAAGCACACGATATCGAAGAGAGTGCGAACAGCTGTGACCCCGGATGGTCGTCTGAGGGCACCTTGTGGGTATTCCGAAGGAAGGGGAAGGGATGGGTGTGGATCGAGATGGACGCCGATTCTGGACGACCGACAGGTAAGGCAGTCGCAGAAGCTCGGGACTGTTCTGACGGATCTGACCCCAGCTCGCCCATAACCAGGCAGGTTCGAACTGTCGTCGACCATCGGTCCCAGATCAGGATCCTTCCTGACAGATACCTTCCGACCCGACAGTAGCTGGATCCTTGGAAACCCCACGGTATCCCGCTAGGCTCCGCGCTCGTCATGGGGGACGCATCCAAGGTCAGTAGCTCGGGATCGGGCCCGAAGGACAGCGTGACCGAGGTCGCCGAAGAGTCGTTCGTGCGGGAGCGTCCGGTCGACATCGAACGAGGCACGGTACTGGCCGGCAGGTATCAGATCGAAGAGGTCATCGGAAAGGGGGGGAGCGGAGTCGTTCTGCGGGCGTTCGACCGAACGGCGCAGGCCCTGGTCGCCTTGAAGGTTCTCAAACCAGAGCTCGCAAGCGACGCAAAATGGTCAAAAAGGTTCTCCCGGGAGCTACGTCTCGGCCGTCCCGTCCAACATTCGAACGTCTGTCGGATCTTCGACATCGGCGAGGCCGACGGGCACCGGTTCCTGACGATGGAGTTGGCGACGGCGGGTACCCTCCGAGATCAATTGAAGCGCGGCGAGTCTGCGGCCCGACCACTTCCCGAACGGCTCGCCGATGCAGAGGCCATCATCGCCGGGCTGGCGGCCATCCACGCAGTCGGCATCGTCCATCGCGACTTCAAGCCGGACAATCTTCTTCGCATGGAGGATCGGCGTCTCGTTCTTTCGGACTTCGGCTTGGCGACGGATACAGCCAACGCACCGGGCGTTACGGTGCTCATCGGGACACCACACTACATGGCACCGGAGGTTCTCGCCGGAGAGCCTGCCACGACCCGCTCAGACGTCTGGGCGCTGGGTGTTGTTCTACACGAGATCTTCTTCGGAAGACGACCGGAGCGCCGCGCGGTGAGTTTCGACGGAAGCACGAGGCCACACCCGCGTCCCGACTCGCCCGTCGAACGGGCGATGTTGGATCTATGTGAACAGTGCCTAGCGGACGCGCCACTAGATCGTCCGGCGGACGCAGGCGTGGCAGCGACGCTCTTTCTGGCCGCACGATCATCGCCTGGCATCCTGCGTAGACGCCGTTCGAGAAGGTATCTGGCCGGTGTAGCTATTGGGCTGGTGGCTGCTGCGCTGGCAGGGGCCTTCTCGCTGAGGAACTCCAGGAGATCGCGAGCGACCGTTGGTACCTACGCCACTTCGGATACCATCCGTCTCGAGCCAACCGGCAAGGCCGCGGATTGGAGCAAAGCTGCAGTCGCGGTGACGGAGGTACCCGGTCACGTGCATTGCTTTTCGATCGTCGATGACAAGACTGCGAGACTCGTCTGGGGAACACCCCGACGTGCAGAAGACATCAACATTGCAACGGGCGAACGACGCCCCGCGCCTCTGGCGCCCGAAACTTATAGCGTAGGTTGCCCGGAGCTCTCTCCGCAAAAGAATGCGCTTCTCTTTTCAGCCCAACAGGCAGCAGGCGCCACGGAGCTTCGGCTCTGGGATCTGAAGGAGGGTCATCCCGCGACGACCGTTACGCCGGGGTCCGATCCGCAGTGGCTTGGCAATGGCGAGGAATTTCTCTACAACGTAGATGCGACTCACGCGGCGATTTTTTCGTTGCCGACAATGAGTTTGACGCTGCTACCGGATCCCCATCCTGGTAGTCACCAGACAATCCTGGGGAAGGCCGTGCAACTGGCCACAGAGTCGATGGCACTTCTCCTTTCGATTGACGGGGCCGACGTCGCCGTCGCGCTCTACCAGGGGAGAACCACCGAATATCGGGGAGCCTTCATTGTTCCGGCTGGCAGGCGTATACAATTCAGCGATCCTGACGACAACGTACTTGTGTCGTACCAACTGTCGGGAACGGTGTCGACTCTGGCGGCACTCGATTGGCACAAGGGTTCGTATCGCAATCTTGGAATGCTTCCCGGCCTGGATTTGGTAGGCGCTCGCCGGAGTGGAGATCAAACGATTCTTCTGGGGCGTCATATCTCGAACGACGCTTGGTTCTATGACGGTTCCAGTAGGCGCGCGCTGACCTCCGACGGTGAAACATACTCCGCTGCAATATCCTCAGACGGACAGCTCCTGCTGAGCAAACGCGGTGATGATGGTCGGGTCAGCATCTGGTCTCAAGGACGCGATGGACAGCTCAAGCGCGTCACCGCGGGGCCGGCCGATGTTGGGCCGGATTTCAGCAGCGATGGCCGATGGTGGGTCTATGCCGACTACGCTCAAAAGAGCATCGTGCTCTGTTCCGTGGCCGAAAGCACCTGCCGGACTCTACGTCGCGATTCGCAGCTGCCGACTTGGCCAAAAGTGTCAGCGGACGGAACGAAGGTGGCATATCTGACTCAGACCAACGTCCCACGCCTGACCATCGTTTCCGTCGATGATGGGCGAGTGCAGAGGTCGTGGGATGCCTACTATCAATGCCCGCCCGTTTGGTCGTCCCCAACGACCATCTGGAGCTTTGAGGCCTTGGCTGGTCACTATTTTTGGGCAGAGCGCTCTGCGATGTCGGGGGAAAGGACGGGAAGCCGGATTGAAATTCCGGGCAACGGCGCAGCTCCCTCGGAGATTCAGTGCTGGCCGGCAGGAGTCGGCCGAGACTCGCCATTCTTTCAACGGGTACGGGTCGAAACCCGGGAGACGGCAAAACTTCTTCGTCTCCCGGCCATTTCAACAGGGTGACGGAGGGCTTCAGCAGGGCATGCCCTGGGGGAAGCAGAACCCCTGCGGCGCCGCCGGAACTGGCGCCTTCTTTGCAGCCGTGCGCGCCGACACGCTTCCGGCGGCGAAAGACGCAATGGAAAGAGCAAAAAGTCCCGCGAGTGCAATCTTCTTGAGCATGTATTCCCCTTGTGGTTTGTTGGTCTTTTCCGAAGAGACGCGCCGCATCGGGCGTGCCCTTCGGGATGTACAAGAGCAACTGGGGAACCAATGGGGGAGATAGGTAAAATCAAGGGGTTAGGTCGGACTTGCGGGGGGTTCCCGGTTCCGGTTTTAAAACCATTTACGCAAGCGAAGTTACGTTTTATTGTCTGTGAAACCCTGTGATCACGCCGAACGAGAGCATCACCTTCGTTCCGCGGCACGAAGCGTCAGACGACCCGGTCAAAGTTCCGCTGTTGCTAATCGTAGGCAACAGCCAAGGGGCGGTCCCGGCAGGCGCTGACCGCCTGGCGACGTTTACCGGCTCACTCATCATCGGCCGCAAGGAGACGACCCAGGTCGAACCGGGGCAGTCCTCGCTCATCCTCACCGACCGGATGGTCTCCAGCCAGCACCTGGCGATCACCCGGGCGCCGGAAGAGGGCGTCTTCGAGCTGACGGATCTCAGCAGCACCAACGGGACGATCGTCGACGGCGAGCCGGTCGAGACGTCGGTCCGGCTGCGCGACGGCTCGGTGATCTTCGTGGGCAGCTACGTGGTGGTCTTTCGGATCGCGACCATCAACGAGCTGGCCGCCATCCAGGCGGAGCTGCAAAAGCCCCTCGGGCCGGTCCCCACGGCGAGCCCGGCGTTTGCGTCCATCTGCCGGAAGCTGCGCAAGCTGGCGGAGGCGGGCGAGGAGATGCTGCTGACCGGCGAGACCGGCTCGGGCAAGGAGGTCTACGCCAACGCGATCCACCGGGCCAGCGGCCGCCCGGGACGGTTCGTGGCCATCAACTGCGCCGCGATCCCGCGCGAGCTGGTCGAGACGGAGCTGTTCGGCTACGCCCGCGGCGCCCACTCGCAGGCCGCCATGGCCAAGCAGGGGATCATCGAGCAGGCGGAGGGCGGCACGCTTTTTCTCGACGAGATCGGCGAGATGGCGCCCGAGCTGCAGACCAAGCTGCTGCGCTTCACGCAGGATCGCTTGCTGGCGCCGGTCGGTGGTCTGCGCCCGCGGCGGATCGAGACGCGCATCATCGCGGCGACCAGCCGGACAGCCGCGCCGTCGCAGTCGGGGAGCCTGGGGTTGCGCGCCGATCTGGCGGCCCGTCTGGGTGCGGAGCCGATCCGGATCCCGCCGCTGCGGGAGCGGATCGAGGATCTGGGCGCGCTGTCGAGCTACCTGCTGGGCGAGCGCAACAAGCCGCTCGAGCTGTCGGCGTTCCAGGTTCTTTGCCTCTATCCCTGGCCGGGGAACGTGCGCGAGCTCGGCAAGGTCATCCTGTCGGCGGAGGCGCTCTCGCGCGACTCGGAGAAGATCTCCGTCGAGCACCTGCCGGTCGCGTTCGTGGCGGCGCCGAAGATCCGATCGTCGCCCGGGCGGCGAAAGTCTCGGCCGCCGCCCAGCGCCGTCGATCTGGAGGCGCTGATGCGCCGCTTCCGAGGAAACATGCTGCGGGTGGCGCGCGAGCTCGACCGCAAACCGGCGTTGGTTTACCGCTGGGCCAAGCGATTCGGCCTCAATGCGGATGAGTTTCGAGCCAAGAACGAGGCTTGACGCAGGTGGGACGCCGCGACGCTCTGGTGGTTATGAAACCAGAACAGCGATCGCCGATCTAGGGATGCGGGATGGACCAGATTGCGCGCTTTTTACGGCCCGCCGCGGGCGGCATCCACACTGTAAGTACGGGTAGGCGCTCGCGCGAGGCGTTGCAGCAGGCGCTCTACGGCGCGCGCGACGCCGATGAGGTTCAAGCAAAGTGGCGACAGACGCTGGAAGGCGTCGGCCAGGCCCGGGTCGCGGTGCTGGGGATTCCGTCCGATTGCGGCGCCGGGTTGGCGCGGGGCGCGGCGTTCGGGCCGGAAGGGGTTCGGGCGGCGCTGCTGCGCGTCTGCCCCGACTACGCGGCGCGCGCGGCGCGGGCCGGCATCTTGGATGTGGGAGATGTATTCGTCGTCCCACAGCTTCTCAGCGACGACATGCTGAGCGAAGAGCAGCGGCGCTGGACCCGCGCCGCACTCTACGGACCGGCCGCGGCCGGAGATGCCGACCTGCCGGTGGCGCCGCTGTCGGTCGCCGAGCGGGTGGTGGACGAGCTTCTGCGCGTCAATCCGACCTTGCGCATCTTCATGCTGGGCGGTGACCACTCGGTGGCCTGGCCGGTGGTGGCGGCGCTGGCGCGCCGGGCGGCCGGGACCTGGGCGATCGTTCATGCCGATGCCCACACCGATCTGTTGCCGCACCGGCTGGGCGTCCGGATCTGCTTCGCGACCTGGGCCTACCACGCCAACGAGCTGCTCGGGCGCGGTGGACGGCTGGTGCAGGTCGGCGTGCGGGCGTCCTCGCGTTCGAAGGAGCACTGGGAGTCGACCCTGGGCGTGCGGCAATTCTGGGCCGACGAAGTGCGGGCGCGGGGGACGGCCGTCATCGACGACGTGATCCGACATCTGCAGGGGCTGGGTGTGCGCAGCGTCTACTTGTCGAACGACATCGACGCGACCGACGAGGCGGCCGCGCCGTCGACCGGCGCGCCGGAGGCGGAAGGGCTCACGCCCGATTTCGTTTCGGCGCTCATCGCGCGGGTCGGCGCGGCTTTCCCGCTGCTGGGCGCCGACGTGGTCGAAGTGGCGCCGCCGATCGGCAGCGCCGAAGGGGCGCGGCGGACCACCGAGGTGGCCGCCCGGTACATGCTGGCGTCGCTGGCGGCGTTGTCCGGGTCGCCTCAGATGATGGGAGATTCCGAATGACCGACCAAGACGAAACCACCGAGACCGCCGAGAGCGATACGCCGAGCGACCCCCGGCTCGACAAGGCCTGGGAGCTGCTGGAGGCGGGCGACGTCGCGGCCGCGCGGCGGGCGGTGGCGCGGCTGCCGCAAGAAGCGCCGGAGGTGTTGCTGGTGCTGGCCGCCTGCTGTCGCGAGGAAGACGATCTGCCGCAGGCGATGGCGATCCTGCGGCGGGCGGTGGTCGTCGATCCGGAGTGGGCCGTGCCGGAGCTGTGGCTGGCGGAGATCCTGGTCGGCGACCCGGACACGCTCGACGAGGCGCTCCGGCACGCGGCCCGGGCGCTCGACCTGTCGGAGGACGAGGTCGACTACCTCTCGGCGGTCGCGCTCAAGGCCGGCATCGAGCTCGAGCTGGGGCAGGCCGCCGACGCCCGCAAGACGCTGGCCGAATTGCCACCGCCCGAGGTGCCGCTCGACGATCTCGACACGGCGCTGGAGATCGCCGACCTGCACCTGGCCCTCGGTGAGGCGGCGTTGGCGCGGGCGCGCATGCGCACGCTGACGACCGCGCACCCCGAGTCGCCGGACGCCTGGCACGCGCTCGGGCGCGCCGCCGCCGAGCTGGACGACGAGGCCGAGATGCGCGCGGCCTGGAAGCACACCTGGACCCTCGACACCGCCCCAGGGGCCGCGGATGGCGAGGGCGATCGTCTGTCGGAGGACGAGGTGGCGGCGGTCGCCGAAGCGGCGCTCGAAGAACTACCGGCGCGGGCGCGGGCGCTGCTGCAGGGCGTGCCCATCGTGATCGGCGAGCAACCGGCCGAGGCGGACGTCGACGCCGGGTTCGATCCGCGCGCGCTGGGGCTGTTCAGTGGGACGGCCTACCCCGAAAATTCCAGCCTGGGCGGCCAGCCCGGCCTGACGCAGATCGTGCTCTTCCGGCGCTGCCTCGAACGGGTGGCCGGCAGCGAAGACGAGCTGCGCGAGGAGGTCCGGACCACCTTGCTCCACGAGACCGGGCACTTCTTCGGGATGGACGACGCGGATCTGGAAGAGGTGGGCCTGGACTGACGGCGGGCCCGGCACCGCGTCGCCGCGCGCCGGCGCTCAGCTCCCCGGCGTGAGCTGAAACGGATACGACACCCGCGCCAGCCCACCGCGCTCGGGCTGGGGGAACTCCCAGCGCTTGACCGCTTGCACGACGCAGGCCTCGACGCTGGGCAGGCTCAGCGTCGAGCTTTGCAGCATCGACACGAGAACCCGCCCGGTGGGCGCGATGGTGAACTGCACGACCAGCCGGCCGCTCAGCGACGGGTGAACGACCAGCGCCTGCTCGTAGCAGTAGCGCACCTCGTTCAGGTGGCGGCGCACCACCCGCCGGATGATCTCCTTGTCCAGCGTCCCAATCACGTGTCCGATGCCGGGGATGGCGTCGGGGACCGTTGCCTGGCGCGTAGCCAGGCGGCCGACGCCGGCGCCGTAGCCGGGTCCCGTCCCGTTGCCGCCGCCGAAGCGACCGACGGTGCCGAGATCGCCGAGACCGACCAAACCGTCGCCGAGGCCGCCGCCGCCCGCATTTGGGCCGACGATGCCGAGGCCACCCACGCCGTAGGCGTCGGCGATCGTCGTACCCGTCACGTGTCCGAGGACGTCGTCGGCGTCGGCACCCAGGGCTGGCCCGGTCGCGACGGCCGCCAGCAGGGAGTCGGCGCGCGACCCATCCAGAACGCCGAGCAGGCTGTTGGCGCGGATCCGCGCCGCCAGATCTCGCGCGTCGGTTGGCGCGGCCGGTCCCTTGACGGCGCGACGTCCGTCGACCCGCGGCGCCTTGGGATTGCCCGCCTGTCCCGTCGGACCAGCGGCCGCTGCGGTGGCCGCTCCGCCGGATTGGTTCAGCCAGGCGAGGGCCCGGTCGATCTGCGGCGCGTTCGTCTCGGGCGGCAACGTCACCCAGGCCGCGAACCGGCGGGAGACCTCGAGATCGTCGAGCGACAGCGCGCGCCGATCGGGCGGCATCAGGTAGGCGAGGGCGACGAGCGCCAGCAAGACGAACGCGACCGCCAGGAAGATCTTGGCCTCGTCGCGCCAGCCGGCCCCCAACCAGGGCCGGGGCAGCGCCGCCACCGGACCCGCCGCGCGGATCTCGAACGCCATCTCGCCGCAGGCGATGTGGAGCGTGCTTTCGGGCGGCAACACCAGGGGCGCTTCGGCGCGGCCGAAATCCGGGGCCAGCGCCAGGCGCTGCAGCGGCGTCCGCAGCTCGGCGCGCATCGCGGGCGCCAGGTTCAGCGCAAAGCCGCCGGCCGTCGATTCGACCAGCACGTGCCGCACCGGCTCCGACGGTATCGACGGCTCAACCAGCCAGGATGGGTTGACCGGCGCATCGACGCCGCGCGCCGCGCCGATCGTGAAGGTCGACGCGGCGTCCGCCTGCAGCAGGCGGCTGGCCAGCGTGATGTCGCGAAACCTTGCCTCGACCAGCAGCGCCGGTCCGGCCAGGTGTACCCGCGGACGCCGGGACGGAGGGCCGCGGTGCGCGCTCGGGGGCGCCGCCCGACCGTCCGTGGCGGCGACCAGCGGGAACGGCGGAAAGGGCACCGGTGGCGAATCTGAAGAATGTGGATTGCCTGGTCGACGAGGCGCGGGATCAATCGGCTGCATGGGCGGTCTCCTCACTGGCAGGGACAAGCCGCCGCGACCGCAGTTCCGCAGGAACTTTGCGCGGCCGCCGGTGTCGCGGCGCCGCCGATTCGGCCTGCCGCCTTGACAAGCTAGGGCGCGGTCATCATGATGCGCGCCCGAACGAACGAAGGAAAAACCGTGGCCAACATCAAGTCATCCGAGAAGGCGAACCGCCAGCGCGTCAAGCGAACGGCGCGCAACATCGCGCACAAGACCGCCATGCGCACGGCGATCAAGAAGTTCCGCGCGGCGATTGGGCAGAAGAACGCCAAGGGCGTCAAAGAGCTGCTCGCCAGTGCGGTGCGGGCCATCGACCAGGCGGCGTCCAAGGGGGTCATCAAGAAGGGGACCGCCTCGCGCTCGGTGTCGCGACTCACCGTCGCCGCCGCCAACGTCAAGAGCTGAGATTAGGCGCGGGCCGCGCCATCGCGCCGGCCCGCGGCGTCTTCCGCCAGCGCCTGCACCAGGCGGGAGAGCGTGATCTCGGGATCGAGACGCGACGTCTTGAGACCGAGATCGGCCTGAAACAGGCGCTCGAAGGCGCGGATCAGCGCCGCGCGTGAAATGCGTCGCGCCGGGATGAGCACATCGTCGAGGAAGTACGGGCTGATGCCGACCCCCGCGGCGATGTCGTTGCGGGCCGCGCCGGCCGCCGCCAGCTCCTTGGCGCGCCAGATCTGCCGGAACTGACGGGCCAGCATGAACTGGATCTTCAGCGCCGGCTCGCGGTTGCGCAGCATGTTGGCGAGCAGCGTGAGCGACGCGCCCACCTCGCCAGCGCCGATCGCCTTGGTCAGCTCGAAGATGCCGCGCTGGCGGGTCTCGGCGACGAGCTCGTCGACGTCGTCGACGGTGATCGCCCGATCGCCGGCGTAGAGCGCCAGCTGCTCGAGGGCGCGGCCCAGGCGGCCCAGATCGGGACCGGCCGAGATCGCGAGCGCGGCGGCGGCGTCGGGCGGCAGCGCGATCTTCCGCGTGCGGGCCTCGTTGCGCAGCCAGCCGGCCAGCGCCTGCTCCCGGAGCGGGGCGAAGACGTGAAGGTAGCCGCGCTTGCGCAGGAGCTGAAACGCGCGGAAGCGGACGTCGACCTTTTCGGCGATCAGGATGAGGCAGGTCGAAGGGTTGGGGTCCTCGGCGTAGGCGGCCAGCGGCTCCAGATCGGCGGCCTTCACCTCGTCGATCGCCTTGCCCACCACCAGCCGTCGCTTCGCCATCATGGGGAGCGTCTTGGCGGTCGCGATGGCGCCGCCGACGCCCCTCTCCTTGAGATCGAAGACATCCTGGTTGAACGCCGCGGCGGCCCCCATCTCGGTCAGGACGGCGGCGCGGATCGCCGCCACGGCCTCATCGACCAGGTAGCGCTCGCCCGACAGGCAATAGATGGGATCGATCTCGCCGCGGGCAACGGCGGCCAGGATGTCGGGCGGCGGCGGCGGGGCCACGTCTTCGTTGTACTACAATGTGCCGTGTCCGCGGAGATGACGACGGCGAACGATCGGATCCGCTCCGTGCGCACCCGCGCCGCGCTCGCCCGCGGCAGCCGCCTGGCCGGCCCACTGCTGCGCTGGTACGACCGGGCGCGGCGGGATCTGCCCTGGCGGCGCGACCCCACGCCCTATCGGACGCTGGTCTCCGAGTTCATGTCGCAGCAGACCGGGGTGGCGACCGTCGCACCCTATTTCGAGCGGTTCATGCGGCGGTTCCCCACCCTGGAGATCCTGGCGGCCGCCAGCGACGATGAGGTGACGGCGCTCTGGTCCGGGCTCGGCTACTACTCGCGCGCCCGCAACCTGCGCCGGGCCGCGGCCGTGGTGGTCTCCGAGCACGGCGGCG
>CALAOV010000013.1 GCA_937889515.1 uncultured Myxococcales bacterium
GAGAGGCAGGGTTCCGCCGCCGGCCTCGACCAGGTAACGCGGGCCGTTGGCGCCGACCGCGCGACGCACGCCCAGCGCCGTCATGTCGCGGGAGAGCGTCGCCTGGGAGGCCCGGATGCCCCGGGCACCCAGGCGGCGCAGGAGCTCCCCCTGGCTGGCCACCGGCGCCTTGGCCAGGATCTCCCGGATCGCGTCGCGACGCGCATCGGAGCCTCCCATCAGGTGACCAGCGTGCCGACGCCGCGGTCGGTGAACAGCTCCGCCACCACGCTGTGCGGCGCCCGCCCGTCGATGATGTGCACGGCGCGCACGCCCCCGGCCAGCGCGTGCAGCACCGCCTGCGCCTTGACCAGCATGCCGCCCTTGATGCTCTTGCCGAGGCGCGCCTCTAGGTCCGGGGCCTTGATCTCGGAGATCAGGTTTCCATCGTCGTCGAGTATGCCGGCCACGTCGGTCAGGAAGATGAGCCGCTCGGCGCCGCAGGCGGCGGCGATCTCCCCGGCGGCCAGGTCGGCGTTGATGTTGTAGCTGGCGCCGTCTGCGCCGAAGCCGACCGGCGAGATCACCGGCAGATAGCTGCGCTCCAGGAACATGTCGAGGAGATCCGAGTTCACCGCCTCGATCTCGCCGACGAAACCCAGGTCCGGCTTGCCCGGTGCCGGCTCCAGTTTGTGCGCCAGCAGCAGGCGGCCGTCCTTGCCCGAGAGGCCAATGGCGTTGCCGCCCAGACTGTTGATGAGACCGACGATCTCGGTGTTGATCCGCCCGGTCAGGACCATCTCGACGACGCGGATCTCCTCGGCGCCGGTGATCCGCTGGCCGTCGGCGAATTCGGACTTGCGCCCCAGCGACTCGAGGGTTCGGGTGATCTCCGGACCGCCGCCATGGACGATCACCGGGCGCAGCCCGGCCGATTGCAGCAGCACCATCTCCTCGGCGAAGCTGCGCTTGAGCGCCGGATCGATCATCGCCGCGCCGCCGTACTTGATGACGGCGCGTTTGCCAGCGAACTTGCGGATGTAGCTGAGCGATTCGACGATCAGGGGACGGTTGATGTTGCCCGGGCCGCGGTGCGGCGCCCCGGCGGTGGCCGCACCCGGGCCGCTGTAGTACTCGGCGTTGATCTTCACGTAGTCGAAGGTGAGATCGCAGCCGAGCGCGCGTCCGGAAGCCGACCCCACCCCGAGATCGAGCTTCACCGAGATCTCCGGGGTGTGCATGCGGGCCGACAGGTCGGCCTTGTCGAACCCGACAGGACCGCCCTGCTCGTAGACGCGGACCCCTTGAATGTCGAGCGTCACGCCGCCCGGATCGATCGGCAGCGCCCGAGCGCCGATCCGCGCGCCGAGCGCGGCCAAGATTCGTCCCCAGGAAGGATCGCCGCCGAAGATCCCCGCCTTGACCAGGCTGCCGCCGGCGATGGCGCGGGCCAAATCGCGGGCCATGGCCCGATCGGGGACTCCCGCGACGTCGACCACCAGCAGCTTGGTCGCGCCTTCGCCGTCGGCGGCGATGGCGCGGGCCAGCTCGGCGCAGATCTCGGTCAGCGTCGCCTGGACCTGCGCGAACGCCGGGCTCTCCAGCTCCACGGGCGGTGCGCCCGAGGCGCCGTTCGCGAGCGCAATGACCGCGTCGTTGGTCGACATGTCGCCGTCGACGGTGATGGTATTGAAGGTCTCGTCGGCGGCGGTGGCCAGCGCGCTCTGCAGGGTGGCCGGCGCGATCCGCGCGTCGGTGGCGATGAAGCAGAGCATGGTCGCCATCTGCGGGTGAATCATCCCGGAGCCCTTGGCGATGGCCGCGAAGCGGACCGGCTTGCCTCCGATCTCGATCTGCCGGAAGGCGAGCTTGGTGCGCAGATCGGTGGTCCGGATCGCCTCGGCCGCGCCGGCCACGTCGTCGCCCAGCGCGGCCACCAGCGCCGGGGCCGCGGCCCCGATGCGATCGACCGGAAGCCGCGCGCCGATCGCGCCGGTCGAGGCGGTCAGCACCTCGTCGGCCTCGACGCCAAGAGCGCGGGCGACGACCGTGGCCATGGCGCGCTCGTCGGCGGCCCCGAGTGGGCCGGTCAGCGCGTTCGCGTTGCCGCTGTTTGCCACGATCGCGCGGATCCCGTCGGCCGGCAGTCGGGCGGCCGCGTAGCTGACCGACGCCGCGCACATCTTGTTCACCGTGAGGACACCGGCGGCGGCGCAGGGCCGGTCCGAGACGATGAGGGCCAGGTCGCGCCGCGCGCCGCCCGCCTCGCGTATGCCGGCGGCGATCGCGCCGAAGCGAAAACCGATCGGCGGGGCGAAGCTCTTGGCCGAGGTGGTCACGGCGCGCTCCCGGGGAGGCCGTCGAGGCCGGCCGTCTCGGGGAGGCCGAACATCAGATTGGCATTTTGGACCGCCTGCCCGGCGGCACCCTTGACCAGGTTGTCGATCGCCGCGAACCCGATCGCGACGCCCCGCTCCGGATCGGCGTCGGCGGCCATCAGCACCCGGTTGGTGCCGACCACGGCGTGCAGGTGGACGGCGTCGGGCTTGGTGGCGCGCAGGAAGGGCCGGCCGGCCACGAAGGTCTGGATCGCCTCCGCGGCGTCCGCGGACGTGCGGCCGGCCCGGAGGCGACCATAGACGGTCACCAGGATCCCGCGCCGGGTCGGCAGCAGATGCGGCGTGAAGGTCACCTTCAAGGGACCCTCCCCGGCGAGCGACAGGGCGCGTTCGATCTCGGGCGTATGTTGATGGCGGAGCACCCGGTAGGCGCGAAAGTCACCGTCGATCTCGGAGAATGACCACGCCTCGCCGTCCCGGCGCCCGGCCCCGGTGGTGCCGCTCTTGCCGTCGATGATGATTCCCTCGCGCGCGATGACGCCGCCCCGCAGCAGCGCCAGCGCCGCCAGCGCCCCGGCCGTCGCGTAGCAGCCCGGATTCGAAACCAGGCGGGCGCTTCGAATGTCCCCCGAAACACCGGCCTCGGGCATCGAGTAGCAGGCCGTTTCGAGCAGGTCGGCCCGGGGGTGTGGAAAGCCGTACCAGTATGGATATTCATTCACCGGCAGCCGGAAGGCCCCCGACAGGTCGACCACCCGCGTCCCCGCGTCGAGCGCCCGGGGCGCCAGCTCCAACGAGGCCTCGGCGGGCGTGCAGAGGAACACCAGGTCGAGCCCGGCGACCGCCTCGGAGGTCTCCGCCTGGCGGCGGATGCGCACAGACGCCGCGATGCCACCCACCGGCAGCCGATCGCCGATCTCGGCACCGGCCCATTTGTCGCTCACGGCGGCCGCCAGGCTCAGCGACGGATGCCCCGCGACCAGGCGACAGAGCTCCATCCCCGAGTAGCCCGAGACGCCGACGATGGCTACGGCTATCTTATTCATCGATAAGAATAGTATTCACCGGAAACCCCGGGTCGCACAAGCGACAATTGTGTCAGCCGGTGTGGCCGAAGCCCCCGCCGCCCCGCTCGGTCTCGTCGAGGGCGGTGACCTCCTCCAGCTCGGCGATCACGACCGGCGCGATGACCAGCTGGCCGATCCTATCGCCCGGCGTGACGATGTAGCGCTCGGCGCCCAGGTTCATGAGCAGCACCAGGACCTCGCCCCGGTAGTCGCTGTCGATGGTTCCGGGGGCGTTGGGCAGCGTGATCCCGAGCTTGCGGGCCAGGCCGGAGCGCGGGCGGACCTGTCCCTCGAACCCGGCCGGGATCGCGAAGGAGAGCCCGGTGGGAATGGCGGCCCGGGCGCCGGGCAGGATCTCGATCGGTCCGTCCGCCGCCGAGGCCAGATCCATCCCGGCCGAGCCGGGTGACATGTAACGCGGGGTCTGCGCGCTCGGTCGCAGCTTCACGAACCGGACCCGGGGTCCGTTCGCCATCCTACGAGGCCGCGACGGAGCGGAAGTTGTGGACCACGTCCGGGGTCTTCCCCAGGACCTCCCGGCGGGAGAGACGGATCTTGCCGGTCGCGCGATCGATGCCGATCACCTTGACCACCATCTCGTCGCCTTCCTTGCAGATGTCGCGGACCGCGCCCACGCGCTTTTCGTCCAGCTCGCTGATGTGGACCAGGCCGTCGGTGCCGGGGAGGATCTCGACGAAGGCGCCGAAGTCGGCCAGCCGCTTGACCACCCCCATGTAGAACTCGCCCATCTCGGGCTCGGTGGTCAGGCCCTTGATGATGTCGATCGCCTTCTTGACGGCGATGCCATCGGGCGAAGCGATGTGCACCGTGCCGTCGTCCTCCACCTCGATGGAGACGCCGGTCTGCGCCGTGATGCCGCGGATGGTCTTGCCGCCGGGGCCGATGATCTCGCGGATCTGGTCGGGCTTCACCTGCAGCGTGTGGATGCGCGGCGCGAATTGCGAGAGATCCTCGCGGGGGGCGGCCAGCGCCTCGGCCATCTTGCCGAGGATGTGGAGGCGGCCTTCCTTGGCCTGGCTCAGCGCCTTCTCCAGGATCTCGCGGGTGAGGCCCTGGATCTTGATGTCCATCTGGACGGCGGTGACGCCCTGCTTGGTTCCGCAGATCTTGAAGTCCATGTCGCCCAGGTGATCCTCGTCGCCCAGGATGTCGGAGAGCACGGCCACCCGATCGCCCTCTTTGATGAGGCCCATCGCGATGCCGGCCACCGCCGTCTTGATCGGGACGCCGCCGTCCATCAGCGACAGGATGCCGCCGCAGACCGAGGCCATCGACGAGCTGCCGTTGGACTCCAGGATCTCGGAGACGATCCGGATCGTGTAGGGGAACTCCTTCTCGGTCGGCAGGACGCGCGCGATGGCGCGCTCGGCCAGGTGCCCGTGGCCCACTTCGCGGCGGCTCGCGCCGCGCAGCGGCTTGGTCTCGCCGGTCGAAAACGGCGGGAAGTTGTAGTGCAGCATGAAGCGCTTGTCGATGTTGCCGGTCAGCGCCTCGATGTGTTGCGCGTCCTGGCTGGTGCCGAGCGTGGTGGTCACCAGCGCCTGGGTCTCGCCGCGCGTGAAGAGCGACGAGCCGTGCGTGCGCGGCAGGACGCCCACTTCGCAGGTGATGGTGCGGATCTCGGTGGTGGCGCGCCCGTCGATGCGGCGGCCCGTGTTGAGCACCAGCTCGCGCAGATGCTTCTTCTTGGCCGATTCATAGGCCTCGCCCACCTCGCCGCCGCGGTCGGGGAAGGTCTCCGCCAGCGCGGCCTTGGTCTCGGCGCCGGCCGAGTCGAGGGCGCCGTAACGCTCGTGTTTGTCGCGGATGGCCATGGCCGCTTCGATCTTCTGGTTGGCGAGCGCGGCCACCTTCTCGACGATGACGGGGTCCTTGATCGGCGGGACGAAGACGCGCTTGGGCTTGCCGACCGCGGCCCGCAGCTTCTCCTGCAGGTCGATGAGCGGCTGCGCCGACTGATGCGCGAACATCAAGGCGTCGACGATGACCTCTTCGCTGATCTCGGCCCCGCCGCCTTCGACCATGACGATGGCGTCGCGGCTGGCGGCGACCAGGAGGTCCAGCTCGGACAGCGCCCGCTCGGCGAAGGTGGGGTTCAACACCAGCTTGCCGTCGATGCGTCCGACGCGAACGCCTGCGTAGGGGCCGGCGAACGGAATGTCCGACAGGTGCAGCGCCGTGGAGGCGCCGGTCATGGCCAGCACGTCGGAGGCGTTCTCGCGGTCGGTCGAGATGACCATCGCGATCACCTGGGTATCGAAGCGCCAACCCTTGGGGAAGAGTGGCCGCGATGGCCGGTCGATGAGACGGGAGGTCAGCACCTCGACCTCGGTCATCCGTCCCTCGCGCTTGAAATAGCCGCCCGGAATGCGCCCCGCGGCCGAGGTCTTCTCGAGGTAGTCGACCGTGAGCGGCATGAAATCCACGCCGGGACGAACCGACATCGATGCCACCGCCGTCACGAGCACCATCGTGTCGCCGTAGCGAACCACGACCGACCCGTCGGCCTGTTTGGCCATGCGGCCTGTCTCGATGCTCAGCTCTTTACCGCCGAAATTGACGCCTTCACGAACAAACATGTGGTCTCCCGTCTTTGGGCCCTTACAGCTTTGAAAATGCGGGCCGGTCGTTGCGGCGCTGGGCGCGCGCACCGACGGGCGAGACGACCACGCCAAAGCGTGGCCGTTTCCGGCCCTTACGTCCGATCTCCGTACTTCTCTACTTGCGGATGCCGAGCGTCTGGATGACGGCGCGGTAGCGGTCGACGTTCTTGGACTTGAGGTAGTCCAAGAGCCGCCGGCGCTGGCCGACCAGCATCAGAAGGCCACGACGCGAGTGGTGATCCTTCGCGTGGACCTTGAAGTGCTCGGTCAGATACAAAATCCGTTCCGAAAGTAGAGCGATCTGGACTTCGGGAGAGCCGGTGTCGCCGGGACTCCGTGCAAACTTCTGCACGACAACTGATTTTCGTTCTGCTGCGAGGGACATTTTTTACGATCTTCTTTTCTTTTGAGGTGCTTCAACTTCCTACATTATCTTCCCTGCGTCAATGTAGGTCCGACGGTCGGGGAGGTCTGGAGGGCCGATTTTTGGCCCCCCGATTTTGGGCCGGCTTGGGGCCCCCGGCCAAAGACCCGGATCGTTCGCACCAGGCCGTCTGGGCCCCGTTCGGCGACGGTCACCAGCGCCCCCGTCGCATCCACGACGCAGATCGGCGTTTCGGCGACGTCGACCGCGCCGCCCGTCATCAGGGAGTCCCAGGAGACCCGCCGGCCGATCCGGAGATCGCAGGCCAGCTCCGGGGTCGCCGTGCGCTGGGCGAGATGACGAAGCGTCGAGACCAGGGTGACGCTCGGAAGATCGGATTCGCGGTTCTCCGAGATCGCCAGCAACGCCTCGGGCAAGGGCCGCGCTTCGTCGAGCGAGAACGGCCCCGACCGGGTGCGGCGCAGGGTCGTGACGTGGGCGCCGACGCCGAGCGCCCGACCGAGATCGCGGGCGATGGAGCGAATGTAGGTCCCCTTCGAACAGTGAACCCGCAGACCGACCGCCGCGGGCCCTTCGAAGCGCGTGAGCTCGAGCGCGTGAACCACCACGGAACGCGATTCGGGCACGACGGGCGCACCCGCACGGGCGTGGGCGTAGAGCGCCTTTCCGTCCCGTTTCAGCGCCGAATAGACCGGCGGAACCTGCGCGATCGCGCCCCGGAAACGCCCCAGCGCCTCGCGAATCGCCACTTCGCCGACGCCGGTGGCGTCCTCGGTAGCGGTGGCCGTGCCGTCCGCGTCGTCGGTGTCGGTCTCGACGCCGAGGCAGACGGTGACCTCGTACTCCTTGTCGGCGGCCAGCAGAAACTGCGCCAGCTTGGTGGCCTCA
>CALAOV010000014.1 GCA_937889515.1 uncultured Myxococcales bacterium
GGCACGTGCCGCGCCCGCGCCGATGCGCGCGGCGCCCGCGCCGGTACGGGCGGGGCCGGTCCGTGCCGCGCCCAGGCGGCGGTAGCGTCGAAAGCTAAGGGGCCGGCCGCACGACCGCGCCCTCGGCGGCCGACCAGGTGATATCGCCGCGCTCGATCCGACCGACGCGTCCCGACCCACCCGCCGCCGGCTGTTCGTCGGCGACGGGGTAACCGAGCGAACCTGTCGGCCCACCCCGCGCGAGCCAGGCCGCGCGAATCTCGCCGGTCAGGATGTGCGCGCCCGTGTGCGCCGACCAGTAGATCGACGACGCGAAGAACGTTCCCGGTCCCGACCAGGGACGCTTTCCGGGCGCAGGCGGCTCGGGTCGGGTCGACGGGCGCGTCGCGACCGTCGATGAGACGCTGCCGATGACGAGCCCGCGAAAATCCCGGTACCAGCCGTCGGCCCCGTCCCGGACCGGGCGCGCATCCGAGGACGGGACGCCCAAGAAACCCGTGTCGCCGCCCGCCAAACGGTACTTGTCGTCGATGGCGGCGGCCCCGACGCGCTCGCGTGGTGGCGAGGGCTTGGGACGCACCGCCGCCGCGAGCCGTTCGGCAGATCGGCGCCACCACGATCCGGGTGAGCCGAAGGGCCGCAGCCCATAGACCGCGACCTTGCCCGAGAGGGTGGCGCGGATGACCTTTCCCTCGGCCACCGTCGGCGGCGTGAACTTGGCGAACAGGTAGCCCCCATCGTCGTGCCAGAGCTCGCGCAACGTCGTCGCCTCGAAGGCGGCCAGGCGGCCCGGGACGTTCTGCCACTGCCCGTCGCCGAGGGGATACGAGACCCATAGGATGGCGTCCCGATCTCCGTTCGCCGAGAGCGCGCTGAACCCGCCCGTCATTCCCTCCTCGGCTCGAACGTTCGAGGTGAGGAAGGGCGTCTCGTCCAGCCGGTGGGTGTTCTTGTCGTATCGAAAAGCTTTCAGAAAGTCCCGACCCGCCATCTGGTAGAGCAGGCCGTAGCCCGGATTCGCGGCCGACCAATACACCGGACCGCCATTGATGTTGGGCCCGCAGTCTTCGCCGTCCTGGAAGCGAGTGGGCGCCACATAGCAGTGGGGGATGGTCGCGGTGTCGCAGTTGGTGGGGAACGCCGAGTGGGCGAGCACGCCGCAACTCGGTCGATCACTGGCCGCGTGGTACGAGTTGCGGAAGGCCTGAAATCCAGCCGCCGGATGGGGCGTCTCCGGTCGGTCCTGGGTCGGAGACAGCGTGTCGGCGTCGAGCACGAAGTAACGCCCCTCTTTGCCGCCGCCGACGAGAAGGCCAGGCGGAAGCCAGAGCGGACCGCCGGAGCCGAGATCGGTGTCCGCGCGATCGAGGATGGCGTGGTTGGCGGGCTGGTATTTCGCGACCAGCGCCAATCCCGGCAGCGCCGCGGAGGCGCGCAGCTCGACGAACGCGTTCCCGAGCGGACCGGGGCCGTTGGCGGTCTGGAAATAGAGGCTGTCGCCGGCGCCCACCAGACCGTTGCCCCCTTGCCAGACCCCGGCATGACCGCTCTCCGGGCTGGTGCAAAACACGCCGGTTTGAACCAGATCGTCGGCCCGATATCCCAGGATCCAGCCGTGGTAGGGGACCCCGCTCGGGCAGTCGCGGTCGCAGCCCAGGCTGCCGAAGGCGACGTACACGACACCGTTTTGCAGCAGCAACGCGGGACGATTGCGCTGGCACTCCGCGCCGAACGCGATCCCGTCCGCGGCGGTGGCGGCGATCCGGACCGGCGGCCGCCGGTCGTGAAGACCGGCCGTGATGTCGAGGGCGTGGAGAAAATATTGGTTGTCGTCCGAATCACGCGCCACGACGTACATCGTGCCGCCGATCGGATCGATGACCGGCGTGCTGGTGATTCCCACCCGTTGCGACGGCGTCTCGTCGCAAATGGCCGGCCGGACCCGCCCCGCGGCGGCCAGCTGCCGGCTGAAGATCGGGCGCGTGTCGGGGTCGGGGGTGGTGTCGTCGGCGTCGAATGCGTAGACCCAGTTCGTCTCGGTCGCGACAAAAATCAGATTTCGCCGCCCGTGGTCGGAGGTCGAGACGCCGTGGACGTAGAGGGGCTGGGCCACGATGCCGCCGTCCACGTTGCGGTCGTAGAGCAGTCCGAAGGTCGCGGCCTCGACGTAACGCGGAGTCAGGCGTGTCTCGGCCAGGGTAGCTCCCGAGCGCGCCACGTCGTTGTGTTGCGTGAGGACGTTCGGATCGGCTTGCCGTTCGTCACAATTGGACAGAACGAGGAACGGTGAGAGCAGCAAGACCCGGACCGACGAGCTCACCGTCATTCGTCCCCCGTTGGGGGTTCGGTCTCATTGGGCGTCCGAGCGACGGCCGCGGCCCCGCAGATCGGATTCAACTTCTCCTGCCAGGTGCGTCGGACCTGGGTCGCCTGCGGTTCATCCGCCAGCTGCGCGAGCTGCTCGGTGATGAAGGCGGCGTGGGGACAGTTTCCCGTCCGCGCCAGCACCTCGGCATAAAATGGCAGGACTTCGAATGGCGCGCGGAGGTCGAGCGCCTTGTTTGCGAACGCGAGGGCCTCATCCCAACGCCCCTGGAACGCCTTGACCCTCGCCAGGCGCGCCAGGACCTCGGGCTGGTCGCGCGCCAGCTCGAGGGCTCGGGTGAGCGCATCCTGCACCTCCCGCGTATTCAGATCGCCTGCGTCCGCCACCATGAGCCAGGCCAGCCAATTCTCCGGGTGCGCCGATCTTGCCCGGGCCGCGAGAAGCTTTCCGGGCGGCGAGGTCGCCAGGCGGCGCGAGCCGGTAGAAGCTGAGCGCCAGCGCGTCGAGCGTGCTCGGGTCTTGTCCCAGGGCCTCCCCCACTTCGGCCCGGGCCGCGGCCTCCTGCGGTGGATGGCCCGGAGACACGGCCGCCAGGTAGAGGAACGCGCGAAGCCCGTGGACCTCGGCGTCCGAGAGCTCCCGGACCAGCACGGTGGGCTCGGGCAGTGAAAGCTTGAGAGTGTCCGTCTCGAAGTGGCCATTCACGATGTAGCGGTCGACCGCGCGATCGAGCGCCTCGACTGGAAGATCGGCCAGCTCCTCTTTCCAGGCCACCTCGGGGCGCGTGAAAAGCGCGAGCCGCCGCTGAAATCGGCCGAAAGCCTCGAACCGATTGTTCATGAGGAAGTGGACCAGCAGCCAGGACGACGCCTCGAATTGTGCGAGGTCGAGATCCTGGGGCAGCTTTCGCCTCGAGAGAAGCTCCGCCGCCGGTGTTCGCCCCAAGGCGGCGAGGTCGCGGAGCCGAATCTCGGACACGTCGCCGACACGCGCCGTTTGATGCTCGCGATCGAAGGCGATGGTCTCCAGAAATGTCGCGATTCCCTCCGAGTACCAGGGCGGCTCGAACGGCAAAAACCGGCGACTGAGCTCGTGCGCCAGCTCGTGTTTTAGCCGCGCGAGCGCCTCCGCTTGGCCGATCCCACCGACCACGATCGTGGCAGGGAAAGGACGCCGGTCGATCCGGACGCCCTGCGCGCCCCCCTGCAGAAAGGTCCACAGCTCGGTCTGCGAACGAAGAAGGATGACGTCGGTCCGTCCCGGAGGGACAGCCGCCCTCGGCCAGACCAGGGCCAGCATCGCGGCCCGCAGCTCCTCGAGTGTTCTGACCGCATCGGCGGCGGCCTGGCCATCCAGATCGGTGCGGACCCGAAAGTGATCGCTGGTGAGCTCGCTCCAGGCCGGCCCGCCCTTCGCGGGACAAGCTTGCAGCGTCGCGCATCCGAGCGACAGAAGGGTCACGCCGGCGGTACAGGCGGCGAAGCGTTTCAATGTGGACTTTGGGATCAAGCTTTCCCGCCGCGAAGATCTTCGTTTATCTCGCGAATGGCAAAAATCGGGGAACATCGTCGAAAAAGCATGATTAGGTTGGACGCGCCGGCTTGCCTACGGTCGCGGCCGGCCCAAAAAGGAGCCCCAGGATGAACGTGAACGGTCGAACGATTCGCACGCTCGCGGCAACCACGCTGCTCACCACGGCGGTGGGCTCTTTCGGCTGCGGATACCTCCTCTATCCCGAGCGCCGTGGCCAGCAGAGCGGCCGCATCGATTCGGGGACGATGGTCATGGATCTGTTGTGGCTGCTGCCGGGGATCGTCCCCGGCGTCATCGCGCTGGTGGTCGACTTCTCGAGCGGAGGAATCTACGTCCGGGGTGGCACCGCGCTGCGCCTTTCGCCCGACGGACACGTGGCGGTTCGGTTGCCGCACGCCGCGACGCCGACCCGGCTCGAGTTTCGACTGGTCACCTCTTCTCAGCGAATCCTCGCGCAGAAGACGGCCTTCGTCGGCCCGTCCAGCCCCGACGGCCAGTCCATCGACCTCGACATAGGTGGCGTCGCGACCCGCGAGAAGATCACTCTCGAGATGCGCACCGAAACCGGCGCCTCTGCTCGCTTTCCGACCTCGATCGAGCTGGCTTCCGCCCGGTGACGCCTCAGGACGATCCGGTCGGGGAATCGCCGTCCCGCCGCCGGATCGCGCCCAGATCGAGCGAATCGATCTTCTCCATCAAGCGATAGGTTCGACCGCGGCTGATCCCCAGGGACTCCGCGGTGCGCTTCACGTTGCCGTTGTTGGCACGCAAGGCGGTCAGAAATGCGGCCGTGTTCGGATCGGCGACGTGCCGCCCGCTCTCCTCCAGCGCCGGGCGACCGATCGGCGGGGTCGGCGCGGAGAGGCCGGTCTCGGCGCCCAGGCCTTCGCTGAACACCCGGTGGTCCAAGACCACCGCGTTCGGATGGAGGGCCAGCAGCTTGCGCACCAGCAGCGTCAGCTCCCGCACGTTGAACGGCCAGTCGTGGCTGCAGAGGCGCTCGATCAAGAGCGGGTCCAGCCTGGGAAGCGCCGCCGATCCGCGGTGCTGTTCGACGATCTTGCCGAACAGGAACGGGATCTCCTCGACCCGCTCGCGCAAGGAGGGAATCGTCACCGTCAATCCATCGAGGCGGGCCAGGAGATCGCCTCGAAAGCGCTTTTCGACCACCGCTTGCCGCAACGGGCTCTGCGTCGCGGCCAGCAACCGCACGTCGATGGGGACCGGCGACGACTCCCCCAGCGGCACGATCTCGCGTTGCTCGACCGCCCGCAGCAGCTTGGCCTGGATCGGCAAGGGGAGGTCCGCGATCTCGTCGAAGAACAACGTTCCACCCTGCGCCGCGCGAAGGAAGCCGGGGTTGGCACGCTCGGCGCCCGTGAACGCGCCCTTGCGATACCCGAACAGCTCGCCTTCGGCCAGGGCTTCGGGGAGCGCCGCGCAGTTGATGGCGAGGAAGGGCCCCGGGCGCCCGCTCCAGCCGTGAATCGAACGGGCCGCGCCCTCCTTGCCGGATCCGGTCTCGCCCTGGACGATGATCGGCAGATCGGAGGCGGCCACCAGTCGGGCCGGGGCCAGGCTGGCCTGCAGCACCGGCCCGCCCCAATAGCCTTTGGTAATCTCTTGAAACGTCCATTGCTCCGGCGCGTTGGGCGGAAGCGAGGTCAGGATCCCGATCCAGTCCCCCAGACGCAACACGTCCCGCGGCTCGAGCTCCGCGCGCTTGACCGAACGTCCGTTGAGGAACAATCCGTTGGTGCTGTTGGAGTCGAAGAGCGTCGGGGCCGCCCCCGGCACCCAGCGAATCTCGGCATGCCTGCGCGACACCGAGGCGCTCGGCAGGTATCCGCTGCACCCCGGATCCCGCCCCAGCGCCGTCGTGCCCGGCTGCAGGCGCGTCAGGCTGCCGTCGCTCGAGGGGAACACCCAGCGAATCGCGAGCGTGCTGCCGCCGTCGCGGAGGTCTGCGACGACCCGGTCGGGTATGGTCGTATCCTGAACCACGGCAGCTCGGACCAGACTAGCGGTTTCGAGGAAAAAATGGAGCGAAGGTTGGCCGTGTTGCGCCTCTCCACCGGATATGGTGGACTCTGGTCCGAGCGGGAGGGGGAGCGCTATCACGATCGGACTGGACGCGGCGACGAAGGTTCCCGGACGGGCGAGCGAGAGTCACGCCGCCGAAACGGGCGCCGCCGCGTTGCCCGTCGAGTCCGTTCCCGATCGTTATCAATACCTCGGCCCGATCAGCGCGGGTGGGATGGGTTCCGTCCACGCGGTACGCGACCTCGGTTTGCTGAGAATTGCGGCCATGAAGGTGCTGGCGCCCGATCTGGCGGCGCGACCGCGTGAGGTTCAACGCTTCATTCGCGAAGCCCAGATCACCGCGCAGCTCGATCACCCCCACATCGCGCCCGTGTACGAGATCGGGACGGACCGCAGCGGAAACCGATACTTCACGATGAAGCGCATCGAAGGGAACACCCTGGGAGACTGGATCACGAGCGTTGGGCGTCAGCCTGGCTTTGCGGATGCGCTCAGCGAGATGTTGGCGGCCTACCTCAAGGTTTGCGAGGCGGTCGCCTTCGCCCACAGCCGGGGCGTGCTTCATTGCGACATCAAGCCCAGCAATATCCTGGTGGGTTCGTTCGGACAGGTCTATCTGGTGGATTGGGGATTGGCGATCGTTGGACCGGAGCGCAGCCTGCCCCGGGAAATGCCCAACCTGGTCGTTGCGGGCGACACCAACCTGGACATGGGGGGCGGCCCCTGTGGCACACCGTCATTCATGTCTCCCGAGCAAGCAGCGGGCGCGCGGCGGCGCTTCGACGAGCGCACGGATGTCTTTGGTCTGGGCGCGGTCCTCTACAACATCCTGACCGCGTTGCCCCCTTTCGATTCCGATGACGTCAACGGTTGCATCGACAAGGCTACCGCCTGCGTGGTGACCTTCCCGCCCGGGGATCCGACGGCGCCGTTGCCGCTCGGTCTTTGCCGAATCGTCAAGAAGGCGATGGCGCGCGATCCCGACGACCGGTATCAGAGCGTGCTCGATCTCAAACGGGACGTCGAAATGAGCCTGCGCGGATTCCCGCTTCACGCCGAGATCATTCCCAAGGGCGCCCGTATCGTGGTCGAAGGCGAGCCGGGCGACTGCGCCTATATCATCGTGCGAGGGTCCTGCATCGCCTACAAGACCGTCGATTCCAAGCGGGTCTTGCTCCGCCACCTGACCGCCGGCTCGGTCTTCGGCGAGACCGCGGTCCTGTCGGGAGGCACCCGCACGGCCACCGTAGAGGCGGAAGACGAGGTTCTCGTGAAGGTCGTTCCCCGCCAGCTGCTGGAGGACAATCTCGGGCTCAACACCGCATTTGGTCTCTTCGTCGTGGCGCTCGCCGATCGCTTTCGCGAGCTGGACGCGCGCCTCGCCGAGCTGGGTCAGGCCGCGGCCAGCGACCCGGCTCCCGACCGAACCTGATCGGGCCCATGCCGACATGACGAATCTGACCACGGAATCCTGCGCCGGTTGCAGAGCCAGCAACCCCCCCCTGGCCCGCTTCTGCAATCAATGCGGCTCGGCTCTGTCGGCCTCGGCCGCTCGGCGCGATCTGGGCGGCGACTCCGAACGACGACAGATCACGGTGATGTTCGCGGACCTGGTGGCCTCGACGGCCCTGGCCCGCGCGCTCGATGAAGAAGACTACGGCGACCTCATCCGGGAGTACTGGGCGATCTGCGACGAGGCGGTGGCCGATTTCGGCGGGCGCATCTCCCAGCACCTGGGCGACGGCGTGGTGGCCTACTTCGGTCACCCCAAGGCGTACGACGACGATCCCCGCCGCGCGAGCGAGGCCGCGCTGCAGATCATCGATCGCACCCGGTTCATCAACGACCGGCTCCAGCTCGAGCTGCGGATCTCGCCGGAGGTCCGCATTGGCATTCACACCGGCATCACCGTGATCGGATCGGCGGGCCTGGCCATCGGAGAGACCCCGACCCTGGCCGCGCGCCTCGAGAAGCTGGCCGCGCCGAACACGATCGCGATCAGCGACGCGACCCGCAACCTGATCGAAGGCTACTTTCACCTGGAGGCCCTGGGCCCCCAGAGTCTCAAAGGCTTCGCCGAGCCGCTGGGCGTCCATCGGGTTCTGGGCCCGACGGTGGCTCAGACCCGGATACATGCCGCGGCGTCGCGCCTCACGCCGCTCATCGGGCGCGATCGGGAGGCGGCGGAGCTCCAGAGCTTGTGGGGCGCCGCCACCCGCGGCGGCTCGCCGCGTCTGGTCGTCGTCTCGGGAGAATCCGGGATCGGCAAATCGCGGCTGGTTCAGACGCTCAAGGACGGCATCGCCGGCGGATGTCTGGTGCTCGAAGGGTACTGCTCGCACCTCCGCCAAGATGCGGTGCTCAAGCCGATCGCCCAGCTGCTCGAGATGGCGTCGGGGGTGGGGAGCGCACCCGACGCCGCGACCCGCAGCGCGCGATTCGATGCGTTCGTCCGGGAGCTCGAGCTCGGCGACGAAGCCGCTTCCCTGCTGGCGCCGGTGCTGACCCTGCCCGTCGCTGAGAACGCCGCAGCCGCGAGCTTGACCCCCGGTGTGAAGCGGCAGCGGACGATGCGGTCGTTGGTCGCATTCTTCCGGGCGCTGGCGGCCCGACGCCCGTTGCTCTTGGTGATCGAGGATCTGCACTGGGCGGACGCGTCCACCCTCGAGTTCCTCGAGGTTCTCACGAGCAGCGAGCTGCGGGAGCCGATGCTGGTTCTCACCACCTGTCGCCCGGAGTTCGAGGTGCCCTGGCGTGGGCCGGTCGTCGCGACCATCGGCCTGCAGCGCCTGCCGCGCGAGCTCGCCGAGCAGATCATCGACCGGGTGGCCGACGGCAAGATCCTCACCCGCGGCGTCCGAGATCGAATCATCAGCTTGGCGGACGGCATACCGCTCTACCTCGAAGAGGTGGCCCGCGGCTCCCTCGAAGCGTTGGCGCTCCGCCCCGAGGACCAGGCCAACGGCCGCCCGGCCGATGCACCCGAGGTGCTGATTCCACCCAGCGTGCGCGACTCCCTGGCCGCCCGGCTGGATCGGCTCGGTCAGAGCAAGCCGATCGCGCAGCTCGCGGCGATTCTCGGCCGCGAGTTCCCCTACGACGTCATGCGCAGCGTGGGGTTGATGGAAGAGGCCGAGCTGCACGCGGGGCTTCGGCACCTCACCGAGGCAGGCCTGCTGGTCGCGGAAGACCGCGACGAGCGCCGCATGTACCGATTCCGGCACTCCTTGATCCAGGAGGTCGCGTATCAGTCGCTCCTCAAGAGCCGGCGCCGCCAGTACCACCACCGCGTCGCCAGCGTTCTCCTCGATCAGTTTCCAGAGATTTCGGACGCGCAACCGGACGTGATCGCGCGACACTATGCCAAGGCCAACCTCCCCAAGCTCGCGTCGATCTACTTCGAGCGGGCCGGCGCGGCCGCCTTCGGCGCGCAGGCTTACGTCGAGTCCACCAGCCATCTGCGAAGCGCCCTCGAACAGATCGAGAAGCTCCCCGCGGGTGAGGATCGCGACCGGCGCGAGCTGAGCGCGCTGGCGGCGCTCGGGTTGCCGCTGCTCATGACGCAGGGCTATGCCGCCCCCGATGTGGAGGCGACCTACGAACGTGCCATGAAGCTGAGCACGGACGTGAACACCCCCGTGCGCATTCTGTTCGGCGTCTGGGGCGCGCAGCTCGTGCGGGGCAGCACGCAGAATACGGAGCGGATGGCGGAACAGTTCAGGCGCATCGCCGAGACCACCCGCAGCCCGGCCGAGAAGCTCATCGCCTGGGCTGCCATCGGCAGCCACGCCTTCTGGCGCGGGGATTTCCGCCAGGCGATCCCCGCGCTCTCGGCCGCGGTCTCCGAATTCGAGCCCGACATGCTGGTCGCGCTGCCGCGCGACTACGGTCACGACAACGCCCTCTTCGGACACCTGTACCTCGCCTGGGCGCAGCAGACCTCGGGGCAGTTCGCGGAGGGGCGAGCCACCTGGGACCAAGCCTGGGCGATCACCGAAGAGACCCGGTCGCCCTATCTCGCGGCGCTGGCGCTCTCATTTGGGGCGGCCATGGCCCGCGACGTGGGGGAGCTCGCGCGAGCGCTCGAGTTGTCCGAGCGGGGAATGGCTCTCGGGTCGGAGCACCAGCTGGCGTTCTGGCAGGCGCTCGCGCGCATCCAACACGGATCGGCGCTGTGCCTGGACTCCAAGCTCGATCAAGGGACCGCGCTCATCGAGCAGGGACTGCAGTTCTGCCGGGCGATAGGCGTCCGGACCCCGCTCGCCTACTACCTGGCCTACCTGGCGGAGGCGCACTGGCTCTCGGGCGCGACGCAGAAGGGTCTCGACGTGGTCGAAGAAGGTCTGGCCCTCGCCGAGACGCACGTCGATCGCGCGAGCCTGGCGGAGCTGCTTCGGCTCCGGGCCCAGCTGCTGATCCAGAACGGGGGCCCCCCCGACCTGGCGGAGTCGGCCTTTCGGCGATCGCTCGAGGTCGCGCGCGCTCAGGGCGCCGGGCTGTGGGAGCTCCGCAGCGCGACCCGCTTTGCCGACACGCTGCGAATCAGGGGGAAACGAATCGACGCGATCGCGGTGCTGGACGCGGCGCTCGGGCGGGTCGGCCGCGGTGAACCGCCCGTCTTGAAAGCCGCGCAGAAGCTCCGCGCCGAGATCGCACAACCCGGATAGCCGGGAGCGCGGCCGACTCAGGCCCGGCTGATCACCCAGGCCGGAAGCTCGCGCACGAACGACAGATCGCGGCTCTCCGGCAGTCCGGCGAATCCGCGCTCGAACTCCAGGGTCGCCGCGCCGGCCAGGCCGTGCGCCACCTGCTGGCAGTAGGCCACGCTCCCGTAGGAATCCATGAGATCGCGGACCCACGTCGCGTCCGAGCTGCGCTTGTCTGCCCGGGGCGTCGCCAGGAAGAGGCTCAGGCGGGTCACCTCATCGTCGTTCGCCTGATTCAGCAGATGGATGATCATGAGCGTTCGTTTGCCCTCCCAGAGGTCCCCCCCGATCTCCTTTCCGTATTGGGCCCGGTCCCCGATCAAATTCAGGAGGTCGTCCTGGATCTGGAAGGCGGCGCCCACGAAGAAACCAAAGCGCAGGAACGGCTCGAGGTCGACGCCGTCGCGACTCCCGATGAGAGCGCCTACCCGGGTCGGGAAGATGGTCGTGTACCAGCAGGTCTTCTTGAGGACCATGCGCAGATAGTCGTCGTCGCCCAGATCGATGGTGTTGGCCCGGCGCCATCCGAGCTCGATCGCTTGACCCTCGACCGTCTCGCGCGCCATCTGCTCCGCCTCTTCCAGGATCCGGAGGGAAAGGCGAGCCCCCAGCGTGCTGCGATTGCGGAGAAAGGGCCGCAGGCTGAGCACGGTCAGCGCATCGCCCACGTTGATGGCGATGGGAACGCCGTGCAGCACGTGCAGGGTGGGCCGACCCCGGCGCACCTCGCTGTCGTCCTCGACGTCGTCGTGGATCAAAAAGGAGTTGTGCATCATCTCGAGCGCCACCGCCGAATCGAGGGCGTCGTCGATCGACGCTCCGAAGGCCCGGGCGACCGCGATGCACAAGCTCGATCGCAGCGATCGGCCGCCACGCTCGGGGTAGTCGCGAAGCGCGTCGCCCAGATATTCGGCGCCGCGATCACCCCGAATGCTCAGGTACCTCCGCACCGCGCGGCGGCAGATCGCGCCGTACTCTCCCAAGATCTCGGGGACGACCTGGGCTCGGTTCATGGATTCATCGGAGAGTGACCGTGAGGCGCCCCTTCGGCTGGCGGCTTTCTGCATCGACAACCACCCCGGTGTAGCGGCCTGGCGGCAGCTTCGGCGGAACGTGCACGCGCACGCGCAGGGGACCTTCCGGTTCGGCGCTCGGCCGGACGGCCACGTCGGCGATGGTCTTCTTGCCCGAGCTGGCGCGGAGCGGCTCGACCACCAACTCCCCCGTCACCGGCTCGTCGAGCGTCACGATGATCTCCGCCGGCCGCTCGGATCTCACCTCGAGCACCCAGCGCGAGCGGTGGTCCGAGGTGGCCGGGCCCTCGGATGAAGACCCAGCGGTCCGCGCGTCTGCGGCAGGCCGCCCGGCGTTGTGACCGCTCACGATCCGCATGGCGTCGAACCACAGCGAGGTGAAGTCCGAGGTGTACTGCATCATGCGCTCGGTCATCTTCGGCAGGTCGGCCGTCGACGGGATGCCGACGGGGGTGGGCTTGGCGAAGGCCCCGGCCGCAGACGCGCCTTGCCGCATGTAGTCGTCGAGGACCCGGTAGCCGAGCTCGACGCCCCGCCGGACCGAGTCGGTCGCGACGCCGGCGACGCCGCCAAAACCGAAGGGAGATGGCTCGGGTGCTGCGCCGTGCGCACCGGTTGCGTTCGACCCGAACAAGGTGGACCAGGAACGAACCGGCTCGGTGCGGGGGAGCGCTGGCTTTTTCGCTCGCGCGCGGCTCTTCTTCGCTGAAGCGGCAGGTGTCTGGCGGGGCATCGTTGAATCTCCTGGGACGGGCGCTGCTAGGGGTGATCGAAGCCGACGATCTGATCGAGCGGGGGATACAGCGAAACGGCGTGCGCCGCGAGCCGCCCCGACATGACGGCGGCCTCGACGCACCCTTCGTTGAAGCCACAATCGGTCCAGTCTCCGGCCACCGTCAGATTGTCGTAGGTCTGGTCGAGGGGAGAGATTCGCGCCGCCAGTGAGCCGGGGAGGCTCAGGCAATACCGGTCGCTCGGCTCGACGTTGGCCCGCATGTACTGCGAGTCGATCCGCCCTTCGTCGGCGTTCTTGGGCACGCGGGCCGTCGGGCCCGCCAGCAGATCCCAGCGAAACCGGCCCCTCGGATCGACGATGTTCGGCCACAGCAGCCGGAGATCCTGTTTCAGGAATCGAATGGCGTTGCCGCGCACCTCCGCCTGCCGGCGGGCGGGATAGTCGGGCTCTCTCATCTCCGCGGCGCTTCCGTCGCGAAGCACGCTGCAGAAGTAAGCCACCGCCTTCACGGGCGTCGGAAAACTCTCCTCGCGAATGAGCTGCGGCATGTCGGCCCAGGTGTCGAAGGGCTCGACGTACCCCGAGATGTTGATCGACCCGGCTTTCCACCCGAGATCGGCGATGTCCTTGCGGAGCCAGAGCTGCAGGGCCTGGGTGGGCACCGATTTGACCTTGGCCACCATCTCCTTCCAGCGGGGGTCGCTCTCGACGAGCTCACGGCACACGAATGGAACGGCGCCCACACCGACGGCCAGCACCACCAGATCGAAGTCGCGCCCCACGGTCAGGGTCTTCTTGCCGACGTTCCGGGTGTCCCAGTGCGACTCGAACTGTCGGTCTTCGCGTTTCATCCCCGCCCCGCCGACCAGCTGAGCCCAGTCCGGCTCTGCGGGCCAGCAGGGGAGGCCGCGCACGTCGACCAGGGGCCGGTAGGGCTCGCCCTGCCGGGTCTTCGCCTGGACCTCGAAGGCCAGCGTCTCGACGTGCGGTCGCTCCCCGGCCTCACTGGAACCGAGACCGACGTTCTCCAGCCGATGGAAAAACTCGAAGCCGACCCCGCGCCGCACCAGCACCTCGTACAGAGGCGCGAAGACCACGTCGCCCATCCCCGACTGCATCTTCCAGAAGAACGCGCCCCGGTAGGTGAAGAACGCCCGCACGGCCCCCCGCACGGCCTGTCCCGCCGCAATCCCCGGACGGCCCACGTCCCCGTCCTCGTACGCAAACGCCAGGTCGTAGAGGGCCCGCAGAAAGGCGCTCTGCACGGCGCGCTCGGAGGCGCCGTTTTGCCTCAGCCACTCCCGGCAATCGAGGTGGTCGATGGCGCTGAATCCCCGCGGATCGGCGACGAGCCCGTCGCGGATAATGCCCCGGATGGTGGCCAGCACCAGCTCGGCGACCTCCCACAAACGCCGCAAACCGTCGTCTTTCGAGGTCATCCGCTCGATCTCCGCGCGCGCGGCATCCGCCAGCACCCCATGGAAGCGCAGGATCGCGTCGCGCGGGAAGCGCGGCAACGCCCGGGCTACCTCGTCGAGGACCTGCAGCCCCTGGATGAGACCGCCGAACCCCGCCAGGCCGCCGTACCCCATGAGCCGCTCCATCATCCGCGAGAGCTCCCCCGGCGCCGCTCCGATGGGACCCGAGGGTGCGGACGGAGACCCGGTGGCCCGTCCCTCGACGCCGGTGCGGATCGTTTCCAGCAGGGTTCGCACCAGGGTTACCGAACGCTGCAGGTAGTCCGCCACGGTCCATCGAACCGGCTCCGCGTCCGGATCGCCGGGCAGGCCGGGCATGGGCGGCAGGTGGACCGTCCAGGGTGACCAGCGGCCGGTGGGAGAGTGATCCATCACCCCGCACAGATGGTCGGGGACGAACGCATCGGTCCAGTCTGCGATGCGGCACTTCTGGGGATCCCGACCGAGCTCGGCGTAACACTCGCGCATCAGACGAAACGCGTTCTCGTAGAAACCCATCCAGAGATGAAGGCCGTGCTCCTCGATGCGATCGGCGGCGCCACGGCCGGACGCCCCCTTGCCGCCGAGGCGAAAGCCCATCTGATAGACGGTGACCGCGTACTTTCCGCGATGGATGGGGCGACTGAGCTCGAAGGCGGTGGCCAGCCCCGCGCAGCCACCTCCGACGATGGCTACCCGGATGGGAAGTTCGGCGCTCACTTGGAAATGCGCAGCACCACGATCACCAGCGGTGGCTCCGGTCCCCTGTTCTTGCCGAAGACGAAGCTGATGTACTGCCCCTCCTCGTTTACGAGCGCCAGATTGTCCTTGTCCAGGGTGATTTGGAGCTCGTTGCCGTTCAGGTGACACCCCGAGTCGACGTAGACGTCCTTGGCGAGAAGCTTCGCGCCGCTGTCGAGAGAGGTGAAATCGGTCTTGTCGAGAACGGTCGCCGCAGATTCGGAGCGATCCAGCCGGGCGGTATAGGCCAGCACCGGCTTGGTCGTCTTCGAATACGAAAAATAGAGCCAGGCGGGGCGGGAGATGTACCCGGGCCCCTTGGAGGCCTCGACCGCGATCGAGTAGTAGTCCTCGACCGCACCCGCCCAGGCCTTGAAGAGACCCTGATGCGTGTAGTTTCCATCCTTGATGGAGCTCCAAAAGGTGTTCATCTCGGCCGACTGCTTGAGCAGAACGTTGTTCCACAGACTTCCGACCCGCACCAAGTAGTCCATTCCCGGAAAGTTGCTCATGTTCAGGTCCCTTTCGTGAGCTTGAGGGTCACACCCTGCGCAATCTCGTCGGTGATGAATTGAGGAATCTGACAAACCGCCCTGTTCAGGAAGACGAAAAGCAGCGCCGGTGCCACCCAGGTGAGGGTCGCCCACAGTTCGACCGGGGCGTACTGAGGGACGGTATACCTCAACCTCTTGCTGGCGGTGATGGTCAGGAGCCACGGATCTTCGGTAGCCGTTTGCTGGCTCATTTCGCGAACAATGGCCTTCGCGACGCCCACCCTCCGGTCGGTTTCTTTCTGTTTCACGTCGTCTTTCAGGTCCTCGGGGACGACGGTTCGAAGCCCTTGGCTCTCGACGAGGTCGCGGAGATCGGCAACGGTCAGGTGGCTCACGTGAGAGTCCGGCAAGCTATCGACTGCCGCCGCCTTGCCATCGAACGTTCCTTCATCGATGTCGAGGCCGCTGAGATCCTCGGTGATGACGCCGTAGTCGCTGCGAACGCAGCTTTCGAGCGAGTACTCGTAGCTCAGATGCTTCTCGAGCCCCCCCTCCCCCGCCAGGTCGTTCTTGAACTTATCGATCTTGATGGCGTTCTCGACCCGAAGGGTGACGGACTCGCTCCAGGGCCAGACGGCGACTTCATAGATGATCCCTTGTCCCTTCTCCTGGGCGTTTTTCTCCCACGCAATGGGGTCTGGCTCGGGATCGGCTACCCATCTTCTTTGCGCCGTTCGCGTCGCCGGTCCAACGCTCTCGAAAATATCCGGGGCCGCGTCGTGCCAATTGAGCGGATGGCTTCGTTCGAGAACCTCCAGGGCCCGCTGGCGCGGCAACAGGACCTGGTAATTCTCTATCTTGGCCGATGAGATGTTGGTCCCGCCCGGATCGAAGTCCGAAATTATCTGGGCGCTGCGATTGACAACCAAGATCTCCGGTTTCTCCGCGCCGGATTGCTCTGCCGAAACGGGCTGACTTATCAGGCTCGGTTGCCCCGTCGATTGACCGGCCGACGCCGGTTGCGGCAACTGGCTGTGCAGCGCGTGGAACAGCTCGGAATACCGGGAGATCGGTCTTTGATCCGTTCCGGGCCGGGGATTGAATCTTCGAATCTCCTCTTTGGAGAGCAGTCCCTCTGCATAGCCGCCGGGTTCGACCTTGCCATCCTTGGCCGGATCCTCGAACGCGTAACAGAGCGCCGCCGCCGTGATTCGATGGATCTCCTTGGCGCCGGCCATCAGCCTCGGGATCTCCGCCATCGCGGCGGGTCGGAAGCCGGCCGGGGGCGCGGCCGCGGGCGGCGGACGGCGGACGGCGCTCTTGGAGACCATCGCGTTGCTCGCCGCGAGCAGGCCCGCGTAGGTCCTGGCGAGAGCGGGATCTTGCCGAATGTTCTTAGGACCAGAACCAACCATGTCGCCACCCCCCCGTGGACCCAGGTTTGCCACACTTGACCAAATGGACGCTCGTTGTCAAGTGTCGGTTCGTCACCATTGCAGAGCCATCGTGCGAATTGTTTCGAGTCAGCCGACGCCCCCCGCGTTCGTGGGAACCTCGACATAGGAAACCCCCGGCAACGTGAGGACGTATTCCCCGCCAAAGGCCATCGCGGGTGTTTGAAAGCCCGCCTTGTACTGTCCGCTCAGCACCCGATCCGCCAGGGCGACCGAGGTGCTGGCCGTAAACGAATAGACCTCCGGGGTGTGCAGGCGAGCCTCCACGCAACGACCCTCCGCGTCCTCGACCCGCGCAACCACGTCGGCGCTCCCACGCGCACGCTCGGCGCGGCTCGGGCCGTCCGGAAGCAAACCAACACCGACGCCCTGCCACCAGCTCCAGGCGGGCGTTCGTTGCAACCAGCTGGCGTACCGGTTCAAGCCCAGGCCCAGACGAACCAGGGGCGTCGCCTCGTAATAGACCGTGATCTCGGGGATCCGGGTGGAGTAGTAGGCCGAGGAGACATCGGCCCAGCTCACGGCGGTGGTCTCGGTGGGCCCCGCCCCGAAGTCGAACCGCCGGATCAGCTCCCCCGGGGTAATCCCGACCAGCTGCCCCTGCCGCCGCACCATGACCCGGTCGGCGGATTGGCTGAAGACGGACTCCGCCGAACCCCGCGAGATGGCGTTCAGCCCGCGAAGCGCGATCGACAGGCGCGTGGCCGCCGGCAAACGGCGAGAGACCAGCGCAGCCAGGCAATCGCTGGGCACGACATCGAACCCGGCCCCGGGCAGGAGCATGACGTCCCGCTGGCGGGCTTCCCCGTCCAGGGCCGCCAGCGCGTCGACCACGCCGTACTCTCCCATGATGTCCAGATAGTGAACGCCGTGTTCAATGCATGCACGGGCCAAGGGGAGCGCGGTCTGGTGGAAGGGGCCCGCCGCGTTCAGGACCACGGCCACGTCGGCCAGCAACGCCGCAACCGCGCTCCGATCGTCCAGCGACGCGACCCGGAACGGCACGCCCGTGCGGTCGGCCAACGCGGCCAGCTTGTCGCGGCTTCGTCCGGCGAGCACGCACGGCAATCCGAGAGCCAATGCTTCCTCGACCATCAAACGTCCGGTAAAGCCCGACGACCCGTAGATGAGCAACACCGGATCCAACACCACGGCGACGATATCACTCCGTCATCTCTGGGCAGCGTTTGTCTTCGTACATGGCGGCGTCCGCGACGGCCAGCAGCGCTTCCGCCGTGGAGCCGTGGGCGGGATAGGAGGCGGCCCCGATGCTGACCGAGATGGCCCCCTCGCTTCGGGCTTTGCTCTGCCAGCGCTGGCGCAGGCGTTCGATGAGGTCGCGGCATTCCTTTTCGCCGCTGCCCGGCAGGATGAGCAGAAATTCGTCGCCGCCCTGGCGACAGCACAGATCGTGCGCGCGCAGGTCGTGGCCCAGGAAACGCGCCACCCAGCGCAGGGCCTGGTCGCCCGCCGCATGTCCGAGCCGGTCGTTGATCCCCTTCAGATCGTTGACGTCGACGATGATCACTGAAAACCGGTAGCTGGCCTCGCGCTGGGCGCGACTGGTCTCCTCGGCCAGACGTTCGTTGCAGGTGCGTCGATTCCACAGCTCCGTGAGGGGATCGCGGTGTGCGATCTCCCAGAGGGAGCTCTGCTCCGCCACCTGGCGCCGCAATCGCTCGTTCTCTTCCGTCAATCTCGCGAGCTCCGGATCGGAGCCCGCCAGCGCCCGATTGGCAGATCCCACGTTCGGTCTTCCCGCGCTCATCGGATTCCCCCTTCCGCAACCCGCCCCTTGGGGAACGACGGGAAAGATCCGCCACCGTCGCCGATCGCCCCACCGACGCCGGGCGGGTGTCCTTCCCGCCGTTCCCGCTCCCACCCGCCCCATCGTTCCGTCTCTGGGTCTCAGCAAGGACGAGGCCAGGCCCGGCCGGCGGGTCGGATCCGGGAGGTCGAGGAATGGCGGGCCGGCCGCCGGCCCGCCGGCGGCCGCCGGACATGATCGGTCACTGATCGGACATGGACCCAGACCTGGACCCAGACTCAGGCCCGGCGGATCCAGACTGCGTACTCGTTGCCGTCCGTGGCAACCGACCACCCGTCTCCGGGATCCCAGGGCGCCGGCCCCAGCTTCACCGCCACCTTGCCGTCGACGATGGCGGCGTATCGCCCACCGTCGTCGGCGGCGGCGATGTCGACCACGCTGGTCCGATTGAGCCCTTGCGTCTTCCGGATGCCGATGAGCGCCTCGATCTTGGCCTGGATCTGGGAGCCGTAGTCGAAGAGGTGCGGCCAGAACAGGCAGGGGATCCCGGGGTGGGTCAGCAGGTATGCATATCCCTGTAGCACCTGATCGCCTCCACCGAACTCGTCGGGGTGCGAGGAGTCCTTGTCGGTGTCGTGGTTCTCGATGAACGTGACGCTCATGGCGGGCCACCAGCCAATGGCGCCGGTCGGTTTGCCGTCGATCGTCTTGAGCAACGAAAACTGCCGGTTGTCGATGGCCGCCTTGAGCAACATTCGGGTCGGAAAATCGAAGGCCATCGAGCGGCCGCCCGTGGCGTCGATCCAGTTCATGACGTTCTGGCGATCGGCGTCCCAGTATTCGCCCACCGACAGGTACGGATTGGAGGCGTCGTTGTAGATCTCCAGAAAGCGGCCACCGTATCCCTTCGCCTCGTCGTAGCGCCAGCCCTGGAAGCCGACCGCCTTGAGCTCGGCCAGGTAGCCGGCGATGGCCGTCTGCACGTCGGGGTTGGTGTGGTCGAGATCGCGCGCCGCCGCCTGATTTTCGCCGGTGTCGGGGGCGCCGGTTCCGACCTGCGACTCGTCGTCCGAGCAGATCGCCGCCCGTTGATCGGGAAAGGGCGGGTCGTCGAAATCGGCGCCACCGGTGGCGACGCCGCAGCGGTGGTTGACCACCACGTCGGCGATCGGCACGACCGGCGCCAGCGCGGCGATCGCGGCCGACAGCTCCTGGCTCGATCCGTAGGCGGCGTCCAGAACCTGCCACCGCGTCGGCAGATACCCGTTGTCGCTGGCCGACTCGGAGGGGGGCGGCAGCCACACCAGGTCGATTCCGGCGTCCCGAACCGTCCCGGCGTTCTGGGCGAGGATCCGATACCAGCTCGGGCTCCTGGATTCACAGCTGGTCGCGTGGAATCCCTGCAGCATGATGTCTTCCGGTCGGCCGTTGTTGGCCTCGGTGACGGGAGGTTGCGTGGCCGTCCAAGGTGGCCGCGGCTGCGGTCGGACGGGGACCGGCGCCGTCGCGGGCCGAAGGCGGGGCCGCACCAGCGCCCGCCCCTGCGCGGCCAGCGCCGCCGCCGGGTGCTGGAGACCCTACCGAAATCGCCCCCGTTTCCCGTCCTCCCCAGCGCCCGCCATCCGACCACCTCCAGCGTCTATATGCCAGGTCGCGCTCCCCCGCCGCAACCCTTTCAGAGGCGATGGCGGTTCCGGACTATCTCCGGAAGCGAGGTAAACTCGAAGGATGAAGGGCCCGACGCACATACAGCTGGCGGTGCCGAGTGCCGCCAGCGTGTCGAGCCCGGGTCCCGCCAAGGCGGACTTCCGGGGCGCGTCTTATTCCAAAGCTGCCGAAGCTGCCGAAGCTGCCGAAGCTGCCGACGAGCCCGTCGAGCTACGGGCGATCTACCGCCTCCACGCGCGGTTCGTGTGGCTCAGCCTGCAGCGGCTCGGCGTGTATCCGTCCGATCTGGATGACGTGGCGCAGGACGTGTTCGTGATCGTGCACCGGCGCCTCGACACCTTCGATCGGCGGGCCCGGATCACGACCTGGCTCTTCGGGATCTGCATGCGGGTGGCCGCGAACTACCGGCGCCGGCGGCGCTGGACGCGCGAGCTTCTGTCCGGGTGGGCGGAGGACGAACGGCCCGCGCTGCTGGTCGCGGCTGACGACGTGCTGGTTCGCCGCGAAGAGCGGGAGATCGCCGAACGGGCGCTCGATCGTCTGGACGTCGCCAAGCGCGCCACCTTCGTGATGTTCGAGATCGAATCGCTCTCCTGCCTCGAGATCGCCGAGCTGATGAACGTCCCCATCGGCACGGTCTATTCGCGCCTGCACGGCGCCCGGCGCCAGCTGGCCAAGACGATTGCCCGTGATCTCAAACGGCGGCAACTGGGAATAGAGCGATGACCGAGATGAACGATCCGGCCCGCTGGAACAAGGATCCGCTCCGACCCCCGGGCGCCGCCGAGGTGCTCCTGCGAGGCGCGCGCCGGCCCCGGCCGCCGGGCGCCGACGATCTGGCCCGCCTGGGTTCGATCGTGGCCCAGATCCCGCGACGGTCGGCCCTGGTGGCGCGCCGGCGGTCTCGCCTCGTGGTGGCCGCGGCCGCCGCGATCGTCGTCGCGTCGCTCGGAACCGCCGTCTGGGCACTGCACGGGCGGCCGCCGATGCCGCCTGCGGCACCGGTGGTAGTCGCCGCCGGACCCATCAAGTCGCTGCCGCGGGCCACGCCACAGGTGGCTCCGCCGCTGGCGGGGCCGGCCGAGGTCGACGAGCCGCAGGCGGTCGCCCGCCCACGAAGCGTCAGGGCCGCCCATCGCGAGCGGCCCCCGCGGCCGGTCGGCCAGGAACCCGAGGTCGACACGTTGACCCGCGAGATCGCGTTCATCGACGGCGCGCGGGCGGACATCGATGTCGCGCCGATCCGCGCGCTGGCCGCCCTCGACCAGCACCGGCGCGAGTTCCCGCGGGGCCAGCTGTCGGCCGAGCGGGAGTTCTTGGCTGTCGAGGCGCTCCGGCACCTGGACCGAACCGACGAGGCCCGACAGCGGGCCGACGCGCTCCGGATCAGCTTTCCCTCGAGCTCCTACGCCGCGCGCCCCTCCCGCGTGCTCCCGTCGGCGCCCTGACGGCTGCCAGGACGGCGCCTGCTGCACCGCGGTCGCGCCGTTGATGGCTCACTCGGCGCGGGATAGATCACGGCGCGTGCTTGTATCCATCGGGAACCGACCCTGCTGGCGTCGCGGGTGCTGGGAAGCCGGGCGCCCCCGAGGCGCCCGGCTTCCACCCGCCGTTGCCTCCGACCTGGGCCTAGCCCCGGCGCCTGCGCCGCCTTACGACCGTCAGACCCAGCAGGGACAGCATCCCGACAGTGGCGAGGTTGCCGCGACCGCCGGTGCCACCGGTCTCGCATGAGCAGCCGGTGCTGACGTCGCCGCCTGTGGTCGATCCGCCGGTGCCGGTGGAATTCGATCCGCCGCTGCCAGTGGAAGAGGTCCCGCCTGTCCCGGTGCTAGCCGAGCCGCCTGTCCCGCTGCCATTGCTTCCGGCCGCGCCCACCGAGGTGCCACCTCCGGTTCCAGTCCCGCTGGTGCCACCGGCTGTCCCCCCGGTTCCGGTTCCGCTGACGCCGGCCGTTCCGGTTCCGACGGCCCCGGCCGTTCCGGTTCCGCTGGCGCCGGCCGTTCCGGTT
>CALAOV010000015.1 GCA_937889515.1 uncultured Myxococcales bacterium
GGGGCCAGCGCCGAGGGCGGCGCTTCGGCGTCGGGCGAGGGGGGGCGACGGCGGCGCCGGCGCGGTGGCCGGGGCCATGGACGAGACGACGTAGCCAACCCGGCCGGACCGCCCGTGGGCGGCCAGGGGGGCGAAGGCGACGGCGAGCGCGATGAACCGGCTTCGGGTGGCCTGTCGGCGGAAGCCCGGGCTGCGGCGCTGGCCGAAACGGGTGTCTTAGAAGGTGACGACGACGCCGCTGGCGATGAGGAGGACTCACGGGCGATGGACGCGATCGACGACGACGAGACTACGGACGCACCGGCGCCCGTCGACGAGGGCGCGCCCGCGGTCGGCGGGCCCGAAGGCGGCGATACGGGTCGACCAGGTTCGGAGGTGGCTGCCGGTGGTCCCCGCCCGGCGGGTGGTCTCGCCGACGACGGCCGACGCCGCCGGCGCCGACGCCGCCGGGGCGGTCGCGGCGAGGGCGAAGGCTTTGGCGACGCCCCACGCGGCGACGCCCCACGCGGCGACGCCGGGCGCGGCGACGCCCCGCGTGGCGGTGAGATGGGCGCGGCGCCCGGCGCCGAGGCGCCTGATTTTTCGACGACGGAGTCGGGGCTCGAATCCAGCTCGGGATCGGCGGAGGGCGGCGCCGCCGGACCGTCGGGTGCGGACGACGGCGATCGCCAGGGTCCGCGCCGGATCATGACGCCGGTCGACGCCGCGATCGAGATCCTGCGCGGCCAAGCCCCCGGGCGCGGCATGCACGTCCGGCAGATCGCCGACGGTGCCGCGCGCCGCCGGCTGGTGCACGGCGAGCCCAACGAAGCCTGGCGCGTGATGCGGACGGCGCTGTCGGCCGAGCCGCGCGAGCGTCTGCGGGCGGGCTTGCGGCCCCGGGTTCGTGCCGCCGGAGCGGGACTCTTTTCGCTGGCTCGGCGCCCACCCGACGCGGAGCTCGAGCGCGCCGAGCAGGTGTTCGGCGAGGCGCGGCGCGCGTTGCGCGAGCGGACGGCCGCGGCGCTCGAGCGACGGATCGCCGATCTGTCGGGCTCGGCCTTCGAAGCCCTCACCCGGGTGCTCCTGCAGCACGAGGGCTTCGGCCCCGCCACCTTCGTCAAACGCGTCGAGGGAACGGTCTATGTCGAGGCGAAGCGCGGTCGAGGCGCGCGTCCGTCGAAGTGTCTGATCGGCCTCCGGTTCGGCTCGTCGTCGGGCGGCCGCGCCAGCATCGGCGTGCTGCGCGAGGGGATCCTGGCCCGCGGCCAGGACGAAGGTCTGCTCATGCTGGCGGGAAGGTTGGCCGAAGACGCCATCACCGAGTGGAAGAAGCCCGGCCCGCCCATCGAGATCGCGGACGGCCCGGCCCTGGCGGAGACCTGTGTTCGCCATGGCATCGGGGTGGTGAGCGCGGTGGTCAGCGTCGATTTCGTCGACGCCGATTTCTTCGCGGAGATCGCGGAAGGCTAGGGGCCGCGCTGGAGGCCGTCTGGCGCTGGCTCGGCCGCGCGCCGTACCGGGCGACGGTCGAGCTCCAAGAGCGGCTGCGGGCGGCGATCCTCGCCGGCGAAGGGCCGGAGACGCTGCTCCTGTGCGAGCACGATTCGGTCATCACGCTCGGCCGGTCGGCGCAGGTCGCGAACATCCTGGCGCCGGCGGACGAGCTGGCTCGCCGTGGGATCGCGGTCGAGCGGATCTCGCGCGGCGGCGACGTGACCTTCCACGGTCCCGGACAGCTGGTGGGCTATCCCGTGGTGCGGCTTCGCGGCGGTGTGGTCGAGCACATGACGGCGATGGCCCGCGCGCTCATCGCGGTGCTCACCGAATTCGGCATCGGGGCCACCTGGCGGCGCGACGCGCCCGGGCTGTGGGTGGGGGACGCCAAGATCTGCGCGTTCGGCGTGAACGTGCATCGGCGGGTGGCGATCCACGGCTTCGCGCTCAACGTCGCGGTGGATCCGGCCGCCTTCGCGCTCATCGTTCCCTGCGGCCACCTCGGCGCGCGCCTCACCTCGATCGCCGAGCGCACGGGCGCGGCGCCGGCTCTGGAGACGATCGCGGCGCGTGTGGCGCTCGCGCTCGGCGCCGAGCTGGCCGTGACGTTCCATTCCAAAATCGACCGCGCCTCGCGCGACCCAATTGCAATGCCAGACCGGATCACTAAAATGATCGGTGCGTGAAGTCAGCCGACAAGCTGCGCGTCCTGGTCGTCTACAACCGCGACTTCGAGAGCGCGGGGGCCGATCCGGAAAATTGTTCCCGCGCAGACATTCGCGGTACCGCCGACGATGTCGTGCAAGCGCTCGCGGGCGGCGAGTACAAGGTCGACGCGCTCGGCGTCACCGAGGATCTGATGGGGGCGGTCACCCAGATCGTGGCCGACGCGCCCGACGTCGTTTTCAACCTGTGCGAGTCGATCGACGGCGTGAGTAGCCTCGAGCCGCTCTTGCCGCTCCTGCTCGAGCGCGCGGGCCTGGCCTATACCGGATCCTCGCCGCTGACACTGGGCCTGGCGCTGCACAAGCACAAAGCCAAGGAGCTGTTGCGCGGGGCTGGTGTGCCGACGCCGGAAGCGGCGGTGCTCACGACGCCCGATCTCTCCGAGGTCGCGCTGCCCTTTCCCCTGATCGTCAAGCCGGCGCGCGAGGATGCGTCGGTCGGCATCACCAGCGCCTCGGTGGTCCACGATCGCGCCGCGCTGGAGCGCCAGGTGACCTTCGTGCTCGCCCGCTACCGGCAGCCGGTCCTGGTCGAGCGGTACGTCGAAGGCCGGGAGATCTACGTGTCGATGCTGGAGCAACCCGGCGGCGAGATCGAGATCTTGCCGCTCTACGAGATCGACTTCTCCGAGATGCCGGCCGGGCGCCCGCGCATCGTGTCGTTCGAGGGGAAGTGGGTCGAGAGCTCTCCCGAGTTCAGCGGCACCAAGCCGGTTCCCTGCGTCGGGCTCACGCCGGCCGCTCAGGCCCGCATCGCGCGGGTGGCGCGAACGGCGTTCGCCGCCATGGAGCTGCGGGACTACGCCCGTCTCGACCTGCGTCTCTCGGCCGACGGCACCCCGTACGTGATCGACGTCAACCCGAACTGCGATCTCTCGGCCCGGGCGGGGTTCGCGCGGGCCGCGCGCGCCGCCGGCCTCGACTACGACGAAGTGATCCGTCGGATCGTCGCGCTGGCGGCACCCCGGCGTCCGCACGGAGACACGATCCCTTTGCCTCGCCCGCGGGTGGCGCCTCGAAATCCGATGGTGGGCGAGCGACCCGTCCGACGTCGCGCGCGCTCGGGTTGAGGGGCCCACCGGGGCGGCGGCGGTCGGCGGTGATGCGCGCGCAGGTGTTTGGCCTGGTGGTGGTTGTGTGCGGCGGCTCGCCGGTCGCCTGCCACCGGAATACGCCGCCGGCGCCGAGCCCGAAGCCCGCGCTGGGGGCGATCGTCCTGCGGGACGTGACGCCCGCCGGCCAGCGACGGGAGCCGCTCGATCGCGGCTTCCTCGAGCATGCGTTGCGCGAGAAGTTGCTGGGCACGGCCATGTTCTCGTTCGCCGCCGCCGACGCGGGGGCGGGCCCGGCCGCCGATCTTCAAATCCAGATCGCCACCGAAGGGGTCGAGGTCGGCGTGAAGGGGCAAGCGCGGGCGCGGGTCGGGGTGCATCTCCACGATCCGTCGGGTGCGCTCTCCTTCGACCTCACGGGGCAGGGGACGGAGCCCTATTCGGTGCCCGGGGCGGCCTCGACCTCCGCCCGGGCCGCGATCTTCGGGGGGCTCGTGTTGCGGGTGGCCGGAGATCTGGTCGACGAGATCGCGACCCGCCGCCTCCTCCACGACGGCCCGGAGGCCGTCGTTCACGCGGCCCTGGAGGCCGACGGCGGCCAGCTGCGGGACGAGGCGATTCGCGCCGTGGGCGAGAGGCGCCTCGGTGGCGAGGCGCCCTCGCTGCTCAAGCTGCTCAACGACCCGGACGAGACCACCCGGGACGCCGCGCTGGGCGCGCTCATCGCGCTTGGCGATCGGCGGGCGGTGACCGAGCTCGCCCGGACGCGGTCGCTTCGGGACCGCCACGAGATGCGCAAGATCATCGAGGCTATCTCGATCCTCGGTGGGCGGGAGGCCGACGATTATCTGAGCTTCGTCGCCGCCACCCACGACGACGACGAGATTCGCGCCGCAGCTGCGGCCGCGCGCGCCCGCCTGCAACGACGGGAGGGCGATGCCAGTGCGGCACCACCCTGACGACGCGCCGCACTAACTGCCAACTAAATATTATTGCGAGTTTTTATTTTAAATTGCAATAAGATATGGTGAGTGTCGACCGCCAATATAGTTGACGACCGGTTGTCGTTCGGACTTCCGGTTCGCTATCGGCTCGGGGTGCGCCTAGGTGCCGGAGCGGCCGGGGAGACCTTCGCGGCGGTCGACGCCTCGACCGGCGTCGACTGCGTGGTCAAGATCTTTGCGCCCGATGCGGGCGCGCGCCGCCTCGCCCTCTTGGAGTTCAAAGGTCTCGAGACGCTGGCCCATCCGAACCTGGCGCGCCTTCGCGACATCGGTCGCTGCGACGACGGGCGTCTCTTCCTGGTCACCGACCGCGTCGTCGGTCCCGGAATCGAAAGCGTGGCGACGATCGGCGACGAGGCGCGCCGCCGCGCCGTCTTCGAGCGGCTCGCGCTGGACCTCTGCTCGGCCCTGGCGCACCTGCACGCGCGGGGCGTCGTGCACGGCGATGTTTGTCCCGCCAACGTGCGGCTGTCGGAGACGGAGGGGCAGGGGGCGCGGGCCGTGCTGATCGACTTCGGGCTGGCGGGGCCACCGCTGCCCAGTGGCGGTGGGGCGCGCGGCACGCTCGGCTATGCGGCCCCCGAGGCACTGACCGGCGCGCGCACGCCCGCCGTCGACCTGTTCGCGCTCGGCGCGACCTTGTTCGAGGCCTGGAGCGGAACTTCTCCGTTCGGACATGGCCTGCCGGCCGTCGAGCGCATGCTGGCGGGCAGCGCGCCGAAGCTCTCGTCGATTCGCCCCGGGTTGGGGGAAGGATGGGATCGACTGCTCGATCGATTGCTGGCGTCGGATCCCGCCCTCCGACCGGCCAGCGCGCGCGAGCTCCTGCGAGAGGCGGTACGCCTCTCGGCCGGAGCGGCCACGCCCACCGAGGTCGATCTGAGCGTCCCCTATCCCGAAGGCGATCCGCTGGCCGGGATCTTCGTCGGTCGCCGGGCCGAGCGGGCCGCCCTGCGCGCCGCGCTGGACAAGCTGTCGGAGGGGGCGGCCCCCGCGGCGGCGCTGGCGCTGGTCGGGACGCCGGGCGCCGGGCGGCGCTCCCTCTTCGAGGTGATCGCGCGCGACGTGGCGGTGGCGGCCGCGGCCGGTGCGATGGCGCCCCTCGAGATCTGGCGGGGCGACTTCGGCGCGCTGGAGCGATTCGTCGGCGTGGGTCGGGCCCCGCTCGATGACGACGCGCAGCGGGCGGTGGAGGTCCGCCTGGCGGCCCTGGCCGAGGCGCTCGAGTCGCGGGCGCGCGACCGGCCGCTCTGTGTCTTCCTTGACGAAGGGGCAGACGCCGAGATCTTCGCCGCCTTCCTGGCGGGCGCGCCACCGACGGGGCGGACCCTGCTGGTCTTGCCGTCGGCCGGACCGATCGAAAGACCGTTCGCGATGGCGATCGGTCTTTCGCCGCTGACGGCCCTCGAGATCGGCGAGCTGGTGGCGGCGGGCGTCGAGGTCGCACCGCCGCCCGGGGTGATCGAGAGCATCGCCAAGACGGCGCGGGGGAACGTCGCGCTCGCGGTGGTGCTGGCGCGCCGGCTCATTGCCGGCCTCCGATCCGGGCTCGGCGCCGCGACGTCGATCGAGCCCGGCGCCGATCTGGACCTGCTGCTGCAGCGGGGGTTCCTGGCGCTCTCCCTCGATGTACAGCGGCTGGTGCTGGCGACCGTTCTCGTGGGGGACGGCGCGGGAGACGCCGCGGGCCTGGACGAAGAGGCGGCGGCGCCCGCGTCGTCGGC
>CALAOV010000016.1 GCA_937889515.1 uncultured Myxococcales bacterium
ACTCGCGCGCGCTGCCCGCCTCTTCGGCTGCGGCGCGGCCGCGCGCGTCCAGCGTTCCCCAGGCTGGGAAGGTCTGCCGCACGCCGAGCATGAGCGTCTGCGCGCTGTCGAGGGCATAAGGACGCGACAGGGGAACGCCCCACTGCTCGTACTTGAGCTCGAGATCCGGAAGCCGCGAGGCCGCCCGGCCGTGCGCTTCGGCTGCGGCCGCCCGCGACTGGTTCTCCGCCACGTCGCGGTTGCGATCGAGCGCGAACCGCAAGATCGTCTGCAGCTTCGCGGTTCGTTCCAGCTCGGCGTCGTCCGCCGCCGGCATCGACCGGCGCGACGAAGGCGTGGACGGGCCATCGTCGCGATCGAGCTGGGCTCGGGCCCGGGCGCCGAGGGGTGAGGTCAGAAGAAAGATGGACGCAAGACTTACGAATCTCATGAACGGCTCCTGAAGAAAGACCAATGACCTGCGCTGGGCGGGCAAGCTCCGCGCGCGGATGCGCGGGTAGGACCTCGCTGCCGAATCTCCACGGCGGGCGAGCGACGTCCGGCGCCAGACAGCCGCGCCGATACGCTCGGCGCGCAGGGTCAGCGCTCGGCGCGGACGCTCAGATCAGAAACGCGTGCTTCAGGAGAACGAGGGGCGGGCCCTCACCGGGCGGGCCCTGGGCCTGCCAGGCGCGCTCGGACTGCGCGGATCCGGACAGCACCGTGGAGAGCGGAACGGGCGGTAGCGGCGCGGACACCGCCCAAGTCACGTCCACCGAGGCGGGCTTCGCGGGCTCGACAACGGGCCGGTCGCTCGCGCTCAATTCGCGTTCGCAACAGTCCTGCGCCTTGAGCACCGGCCCGACATCGCGCGTCGCGGCCTCATCCGGGCAGCAACACGCCGGCCGCAGCGTCCCGTCAATCCGACAGCGCAGCATCATCTGTCCCGGCAGGTACACCGCCAGCAAAAGCAGCGGCGCGAGCGCCACCACCTTCTGCCAGACGGAGAATCGCCGGGAAACCATGTGCCCTAAAGAGTCCGCCCTAGCCTCACCGCTGTCAAATCGAGAAATTGGCAGCACCCGTTTGCGTGTCGTTTTTTCACGATGGATAGCGCTCGCCAGGTACATCTATAGCCATGCACACGCGCACGATCGTGATTGCCACGGCCCTCGCCGGCTTGGCGGGCATCGGCTGCTCCGGTGGATCTGGCTCGACGCAAGATGCGGCAGGCCACGCCGGCTCGGGCGGGAGCAATGCCGGCTCGGGCGGGGGCAATGCCGGCTCGGGCGGGGGCAATGCCGGCTCGGCTGGCACCATCGGCTCCGGCGGGACCGGCGCGGCGGGAACCGGTCCGGGCGGCGCGGCCGGAATGGGCGCGGCCGGGCGCGGCGGTGGTGTCGGGGGAGCTTCAGGGAGCGGCGGCGCGGGGGGTACGGCGACTGGCGGCAGCTCGGGCGTCGCCGGGCGGGCCGGTAGTGGCGGTGCCGCGGGCGGCGCGGGAACGACCGGGGCTGCGGGCGCGACCGGCGCAGGTGGCGCGACCGGCGCAGGTGGCGCAGGTGGCGCAGGTGGCGCAGGTGGAATGACGCGACCGAAGGTGACGGCTGCTCCCGGGACCACCCTGGTCGTCGTCAACCCGGGCGTTCGCCACCAGACGTTCGAGGGCTGGGGGACGAGCCTGTGCTGGTGGGCGAACCACGTCGGCGGCTGGTCGGCGGCCAACCGCAACGCGGTGGTCGACAAGATGGTCGATGCGACGAACGGCCTCGGCTACAACGTGTTCCGCTACAACATCGGCGGCGGCGACGATCCGACGCACACGCATATGGGGCAGTACAAGAACATGCCGGGCTTCGAGCCGACGTCCGGCACCTGGAACTGGAACGCCGACGCGAATCAGCGCGCGATCCTGCAGCGGATCGTCGCCGACAACGCGAACGCGATTCTCGAGGCGTTCTCGAATTCGCCGCCCTACTGGATGACCAAGAGCGGCTGCGCCTCGGGCAACACCGACGGGTCGAACAACTTGAACGACAACTCCTACGACGCCTTCGCCGACTACCTGACCGAGGTCGTCAAGCACTACCACGACACGTTCGGCATCACCTTCCGGACGCTCGAGCCGCTCAACGAGCCGAACGCGACCTGGTGGACGGCCTTGGGTGGTCAGGAAGGGTGCCACTTCTCGCCCAGCAACCAGCAGACAATCATCAAGGCGGTCGCCGCCTCGTTGACCACCAAGGGGCTGACCGGGACGACGGTCAGCGCCTCCGACGAGAACAGCATCGACGACGGCTACAACAACATCAAGGCGTTCGACGCGACGACGATCGCGGACATGAGCCAGATGAACGTGCACACCTACTCGGGGTCGGACCGGACCCAGCTGCGCGCGCTGGCGACCAGCAAGGGCAAGCGCCTCTGGGCGTCGGAATCGGGGCCGCTGAACCAGACGCTCGCCGACGACACCGACGCCGCCGTCTTCATGGCCGGAAGGATCATCTCCGACCTACGCGATCTACAACCGCAGGCCTGGGTCGATTGGCAGGTCGGCGATCCGAGCACCAACTGGGCGAGCTTCACGCTCAACGACACGCAGCAGACCTTCGGCTATCTGAAGCGCTACTACATGCACGCCGGATTCAGCCGCTATATCCGCCCCGGGTCGACGTTCGTCGACGTGAATGAAACCGACATGGTCGCCGCCGTGAGCGCCGACGGCAAGACCCTGGCGATCGTGGTGCGCAACGGCAGCACGACCGCCAGCGCCGGCTTCACCTTCGATCTGACGGCGCTGGCGTCCGTCGGCACCACGACGGCCGCCCTGCGCACGTCGCGCACCGAGAATCTGGTGACGCTCACGGCGCTGCCGATCCAGGGCTGGAGCTTCGTCGCGACCGTGGCGCCGTATTCGATCACGACCTTCGTCGTGCCGATGCCGTAACGGTGTCGCTTCGCCACTGGCGCGAGCCGGTGATCGCGGCGGTCGCCAGCGCCAGCGCGGCCGTCAACCACACAGCGTCATTCCCTCGCCGGCGCGCCGTGCCAGCGCCGCCAGCAGCGTCGGCGGCCAAAAGCCCAGGTAGGTCAGCAGGTAAAATATGCCGGTCACCCGCCCTCGAAATTCGGGCGGCGTGGTGGCCTCGATCCAGCGCAGGCCGGCAATCAGGCAGGCGCCGTAGCCCACCCCCAGCATGAGGCCGGCCGCCATCACCGCCAGCGGCGATCCCAGCGACGTCGCTACCCGGCGGGCCGGCCTCGGGCGGGCCAGCGGCTCGATCAGGATCCCCGCCGCCAGGGACACCGCCGCCACCAGCCCCGCATAGAGGATCGCGAAACCGCCCAGGTGCGCCCGCACCTGGGCCGGCAAGACCACGAACGCGATCGACGGAAACGCGAACACCCAGGGCGCGACGATGCCCAGCTCCCGAAGAAAACGGGCCGGGACGTGGATCGGGGACGGGCCGTCGGGGGCGCCCGCGCCTGCCGCTAGCCCGACGGTTCCCGCCGCGGGCCAGACCAGCGCGATGGCCCCGCCCAGCACGGTCGCTTGCAGCAGGTACGGCGTGAGCACGGGTCTCGCCGACCACCGGGCGATGGCCCCCGCGATGAGCGGACCACCGCCGAACCCGGTCGGAGAGCGGCCCGCCGATGTTTACCGGACGCGCATGAACCTGTCGCCGGTCGATCTCGGGACATTGTTCGCCGTATACGCGATCGGATTGGTGCCGGGGCTGGCTACAGGGCAGCCTCTTTGGCCAGCGCCCGGCGCCTAGGCCCCGCCGACCAGGCCGACGCGGCGGCCAAGATCCGAGGTGAAGACGCCGCGCGGATCGTACTTCGCCTTGGTCTCTAGCCAGCGCCCGAGGCGCGGGTACATGGCCCGGAAGGTCGGGGCGTCGAGGTAAGAGTCTTTGCCGAGGTAGACGCGCCCGCCGGCCTCCAGCACCATCGCGTCGAGCCGCCGCAACAGCGCGACGGTGTGCTGGCGGACCGGAAAATCGATCGCGAAGGTGTAGCCCTCGCGCGGGAACGACAGCCCGCCGTCGCTCTCCTGGCCGAAGCGCTTGAGGACGTTGAGGAACGGCAGCTGGCCCGACGACAGGACGGCGTCCAGGATCTCGCGCAGCCTCCGGGGACCGTCGGCGAACGGGATGACGAACTGGTACTGCGTGAAGCCCCGCCGTCCGTAGCCCCGGTTCCAGTGCGCGATCCGATCGAGCGGGTAGAAGAAGCCTTCGTAGTGGCCAAACGCCGGGGCGCCCGCCTGGACGCGCTGGATCATCGCGTTGACGGCACGGATGCTGAGCGGGTTGAGCGTGAGCTCCGGAAGCTCGAACGGCACGGTCAGCTTGGGCGGCCCCGAGACCCGCAAGGGCGCCGCGGCCAGCGCCGGCGGCAGCTCGTCGCGGCGCGCGTGGTCGCCGACCGCCAGGACGCCGCGGCCGAGCC
>CALAOV010000017.1 GCA_937889515.1 uncultured Myxococcales bacterium
ACCGACGGCGGCCGAGGCCTGTCGGCCTCGGTGCGCCTCGGAAACTGACCGGCCTCGAGCCGGCCGCGGCTATCGGAAGAAGTAGGTGAAACCCAACCCACCGGTCGTCTGACCGCCGATGCCGATCTGGGTCGGCGTGTTGTTGTCGCCGAAGGTGATCGCGAAGCCGACCCGCGCCGACAGCGCGAAGTTCGGCGTCAGGAACACCCGAGCCTCGGCCCCCGGCTCGAGGGCGAAGGAGGTCGTCGACGCGCCGCCGGCCGATTGATAGATGAGGCCGGCCGAGCCACCCAGCGAGAAGTCGCTATTGACGCCCCGGGCGAGGTGGTACCAGCCACCGGCGCCGAACGAGAAATTGGACGAGGACGGCGCCATGCCCGGGCCGGAGGTGTGCAGGTACCCCAGCGTCCCTTCGAGGTGGAACATCGCCTGGTCGTAGACGACCTGGCCGCCGGCCAGCCCGGAGAGCCAAACGACGCCGCCGACGCCGATGCCGGCGCCTCCGCCCGAAGGGCTCGAAACGACCACCGCCGTGGGTGCGGCCGGCGGCGGGGCGGTGTCGGTCTGAGCGAACGCGGGGGTGGCGGCGACGGTCAGGGCGAGACCACCCATTAGTATTGGCAACAACAGCAGGGGCTTTTTCATCTGATCTCCTCGGTGGTTCGTGGGATGTCCGATTGGCGTGACCATCGGCCCGGCCAGTATGATCACTCGGACCGCATGGTCAACTTCGCATCCGCGTCGAGGTGCGTTGTCGCCGACAAGCGGTTTACAGAATTAACGGCCGCGGGCTTCTAGGGCCGCGCTATTCGGCGCCGAGCTGTTTACAGAATTGTTGCTCGCGCGCGATCACGGCCTCGGCCGGGCGGGTCGCCGTTTTGGCATACGCCGCCGCCAGCGCGCAGTGCACGCGCGGGTCGAAGGGGTTGGTGGCCAGCGACGCGCGCAACGACGTGATCGCGGCCGGCGCGTCGCCGAGCGCCAGCTGGGCTTCGCCCGCGATCAGATTCGGCCAGGGGAGATCGGGATAGATCGCCTGCACGGGCGCCAGCGCCTTGAGCGCGCGATCGGGCTCGCCGAGCGCCAGGTAGGTCCGCCCGAGCTTCACCGGGAAGACCCAGTTGGCCGAGGGATCGCCGCGCACGCCGCTTCCCACGGCCTTCGCTCCCTTCTCGTATTCGGCCACCGCGGCACGCGGTCGCTCGCGACGGAGCAGCATGTTGCCGAGGCGCAGATAGCGGAAGGGGGCGCCGGCCTTGAGCGTCGACGACAGCGCGTCCTCCTCGGCGGGGTTGCGCCCCGAGGCGATGGCGTTGGCCTTGCGGACGTGGGTGGTCGGGATGTCGATGCCCGGGAAGGTCCGGTAGTGCTGCGCCGCCATGAACGCGCGCCAGCCGCGCTCGAACTCGGGCCACCCACCGCCGGCCGCGGCCGCGACGGCCTGACGCGCGTCCTCGCCGGCGCCGACCCGCTTGATGGCGTCGCGCAGCGCCGGCATGCCACCCTTGTCGTAGAGGTACGCGACGGCGTTCTCGACCTCGGCGAAGGCGAGCGTCGCGTCTTCGGCAGACGGCAGCTTGGCCATCGACGGGTGCATCGCCTCGAAGGTGATGAGGTGGCCGCTGCGCAGCGCCTTGGCGAGGAGGTGCTCCATGGGCGGCGGGATCCGACCGCCGGCCGGCTCGCGCCAGCGGCGCTCGAGGAATTTCGCCAGTCCTTCCTGCAGCCAGACCGGCGCGCGGTCGCCGGTCAGCGTCGAGACCGCGTAGTGGACCAGCTCGTGGTTGATGCTGTCGAGCCAGGGGTAGCCGTAGGCGAGGGCGCGGGGCGTGGTGACCATGAGCCGCGCCCATTTGCACAGCGCGATCGTCCCGGTGCGCGCCACCTCGGCCACCGACAGCGACGACACCGCCGCGAGATCGGAGGGACTGCGGTAGAACTCGACCCGGATCGGCAGCTCGGCCTCGAAGCCGAGATCGTCGTGCAGCGCCGTGTAGGCCGCCTCGAGCGTGTCGCGCGCGTAGGGCATGAGCACGGCGTCCTCGGCGGCGTAGCGGACGATCACGTGGGCGGAGCGCTCCTCGCGGTAGTCCTTGACGGCGTCGCGCGCCGCCTTGGCCAGCTCCGCCAGCGAGCGGATCTCGGGGTTCGACGGGTCGGCCTGCGCGGCGACGCTGAGCGCGCGCACCGCGCCGTCGTAGTCGCCGGTCAGGAACTTCTGGTAGCCCGATAGATACGCGGTCGCGGGCGCGTTCGGGGCGGTCTTTTCGAGCGCGGCCAGGGCCGTCGCCGCGTCCTTGAAGCGCCAAGTATCGAGCATGGCGTCGATCTGTTGAACGGTCGCAGTCAGATTCGAGGTGGCGACCGCGGCCCGGCTGTCGCCGTCGACGACCGAGACGCCGAGCCCGACAGCCACCAGCCAGATCGCCGTCCGCCTCATTTGACCAGCTCCTCGTAGTAGCGGCGGACCTCGTCGCGGTAGCGCTCGGGCGCCTTTTCCTTCATGGCGTCGAGGAGCTCCTGGCGCCAGGCGCGCGGGGCGCTCGAATCGTCGGCGCCGGGGATGCGGACCGGATCGCGGTGCTGCTCGCTGCCGCCCATCGAACGCTCCTGCATCGAATCGCGCAGCTTGGCCAGCCGGTCGGCCGCGTCGCGCTCGGCGGTCGCGGCCGGCTTGGACTCTTCGCGGCGCAGCAGCTCGCCGGCCTGGCGCATGCGCGCCCCGGCACCTTTCAGCTCGCCTTCGGCCTTCTCCATCCCCGGCATCTTGCCGAGGCGCCGGGCCGCCTCCTCGGAGACCTCGTCGGTCCGACGGCCGATCGCCGATTGCTTCTCGGCCTGCGCGCGCGCCGTCTCGCGCTGCTCCGGCGTCAGCGTCTCCGACGGCTTGGGCATCAGCTTGTCGAGATCGTCGGCGATCTCCTGGGCGATCGCCCGGGCGTCGCCCACAGCCGCCGCGCGTTTGTCCGGCTCGGCCTCGCTGCCCGGGTGGCGCCCGCGGCGCGCCTCGGCCATCTCGTCGAGATGCTCCCCCGCGCGTTCGAGGCTGCTCTCCGCCCGCTCGGCTTCGCCCTTCGCCTCGGCCAGATCCCGCTCGGCGAATAGCCGGCGCATCTGCTTGGCGCTCTCCCGCGCGCGGTCGATCTCCTCGGCCAGCGCGCTTTCGGGATCGCCGGTCGCCACCCCCGCCAGCCGCTGCTTGAGCTTTTCGATCTTCTCGACCTCGCGTTTCAAGAAGTCGTCGAGCTGACCCTTGAGCCGCCGTTCGACCTCGGCTTCCTGCTTGTCGGCGACCCCCTGAGTCTCCTTCTGCAGGGCGCGCTCGTCCCCTTCGATGTCGCCGATCTTCTTCATGAGCTCGGCGACCACCCGGTTCTCCTGGGGGAACCGCTCGGCGCCGAAGCCGTCCAGGTTCTGGTCCAGCATCTTCCGCATGCCCCGCAGATCGTCGCCCAGCTGGGAGAGCGCCTTTTCGAGATCGGCGGGATCGCCCTTCTCGATCATGTCGTCGAGCTTCCGAGCCTGGGCGGCCAGTCCTTTGAGGTCGGGCAGATTCCGCCACTCTTCGGGGACGTCGTTTCGCGCGCGCAGCGCCGCGATCTTCTGCGCCAGGTCGCCGAGGCGCGCTTGCAGCTCCCGCGCCTCGCGCGCCAGCTGGCGCCGCAGCCCCTCGTCCTTGGTCTTCTTGTAGCGCTCCAGCAGATCTTGGAGACGCTGGTGCGCGTCGGTCAGCTCTTTGCCGAGGGTGGCCAGGTCCTCCAGCCGCTGCCGTCCGATCAGATCGTCGAGCAGCAGGACGTCGCTCTCGAGCTCGCTCACCTGGCGCGCCGCGATGGCCCCCAGTCGGGCGCGCCCGCTGCCCGCCGAGGTCCCCTTGCCGGCAGCCTTGCCCCTGAGCGCGCCGAGCGCCAGCGCTTCTTCGCGCAGCAGGCGCTCGAGCCGATCGGCGATGCCGGCCAGCGTCGTGCGCAGCGCCTTGCCGAGCACGCCGTTGCGGCGATCCTGGTCGAGCAGCTGGCCGAGCAGCGCCAGGTGCGACTCCTCGGACTCGTGGGCCGCCGCCTGCGCCGCGACGCGGGCGTCCGCCGCATCGGCCGCAGCCACCGGCGCGTCGCCGGCGCCGGGAGCCGGCGCGGTCGTCGGATCGTGCTCCACCCGATCGGCGAGGTCGCCGATCAGTTTTTCCAGCAGCTCGCGCTGGCGATCGAGGCGGTCCTCCATGCTCTCGTGCGGGTTCTGGATCACCACGTACAGGGTTCGCGACGATCCGACCTTGGGGCCGGAGACCTCGTCGCGATCGTGCGCCTCGATCCGATAGGAGACGCGCTCCGCCCCGGCCAACCCGGCCGACGTCGGATCCCACAGCGTGCGCCCCTGCACGGCGCGCGTGCCGGCGCCGTCGCGCAGCGGCACCCGTTGCTCGGGGCGATCGCCGATGCGGTAGACCAGCTCGACGGCGCCAAGGCCGTAGTCGTCGCTGGCCGAGTAGCCGATCTCGATCGGGCGTGGGGTGGCCAGCTCGAGCCGGTCGGCCGGTCCCAGGATCTCGACCCGCGGCGGGGCATCGGGCTCGGCGGTCAGCCGATGACCCCGCTCCTCGCGCACCGGCCGCCCGAACGGGGGCTCCAGCCAAAATCGATAGCTGCCGTCCGCCGCGAGCGTCAGGTCGGCCGTGAGCGTATCGCCCGACAGCGGGGCCGCGACCTCGCCCATCTCGCCGGTTTCGCCCAGCAGCAAGAGCGCCTTGCGCGCCGGGCGCAGGGGGTGGGTCTCGATGTGAACGCGCGTCCCCTTGACCGCGGCGACGTCGCCCGTCGATCCCTCCACCGTCCGTGGCGGCAGGCCGGTATAGGCCGGGTAGGTGTAGGTCAGCCGGACGTCGCCGACCAGCGGCGCCGGCGAGACGGTCGCCCCTTCGAAGCGCGACGGGTGATGCGCCAGCGTGCGCAGACCCTGCGCGATGACGGGCCAGATGATGGCGGCGGCGACCAGCGCCGCAACGGCGACCGTCGAGGTCGCGATCGCCCAGGCCGCGGGACGCAGCGACACCAGCCGGCGGGGGGCGAGCGGGGCGAGCGCGGCGCTGACCTGCTCGCGGAAGGCGCGGATGAGCGCCGGCGAGGCGGCGCCTCGCTCGCCCTCCGCCGGCGTCGCTGCAAGCTCGACGGCCGAGAGGAGATCGCTGGCCAGGGCGGGAAACAGCCGGCCGGTCTGGCGGGCCGCCGCGCGGTCGCCGCGAAGGGCTCGGGCGGGTTGCACCAAACCCGTGGCAAGGGCGCCGATCGCCAGCGCCGCTGCCAGGCTCCCCGTGACCGTCGGCCAGAAATCTGCCGGCCCGACGGCGATCGCGCACAGGCCGAGCACGAACAGCCCGACGGCGAGCAGGGCGGCAGCGTAGCCGGCCGCGGCGAGCCCCGCGCGCAGCAAGAGCCGGCGGCGAATCGCCCCGAGAAAGTCTTGAATTCCGTCGCGCTCGCGCATGGCGCCACCGCGAATCGTATCAACTTAGTACGGGCGTTGCCCGCGCCTCTGCACACCGGACCCCTGCTAGTATCCGCGGACCTTGCCTCCGCCGCCCCTGCCACCCGGTCTCGGGGGCCCGCCGCATGCGGGCCCAGCGGGGGTCGCCGCGCGCGCGCGCGCCTTCATCGCGGCCCACCGCCGCGCCAGCACCGCCGGCGGGATCGTGCTCGGCCTGCTGATCGTCTATCCCTTCGTGGTGGGGGCGCTGGCCGCGCACCTCTGCGCCGACCGTCTCACGGCGCGGCTGGGGCAGACGGTGACGGTCGGTCGGGGACGCGCGGGCCTCGGCGACGTCGAGCTCACCGACCTGGTGGTGGCCGGGGCGCCCGGTGGGCCGCCGCTGGCGACGGTCGCCCGGATCACCATTCCGTTCGGGGTCGCGCTGGGGCTGCACAGCGCCGTTCACGTGGCCGGCCTGAGGCTGTCGGCCGTGCGTGGGGGCGAGGGCGACAACATCACCGCGATCCTGGAGCACCAGCGCGGGCACCACCACGCCGAGACTCCCGAGACGCCGGGTGGGAGCGGCCTGCCGGCCGTCGTGATCGACAGCGCCGCGCTCGACGTGCGCGACGAGGCGAGCCACCTCCGCGTTTCCATCGCCGGGCTCGACGGCGAGCTGCAGCCGGGCGCGCGGCTGTCGCTCCGGATGCACGGCCTGCGCGGTGGCCTGGCGCTGGGCGGCGAAGGGGAGGGCCCGCACTTCGACGCCGAGGAGCTCGACGTGCAGACCCCGCTCAAGGGGATGCGACCGACGGGCATCCCGTCGGTGCGCATCGCGGGGGGGACCGCCTCGCCGCTGCCGTCGCTGGCGCTCACCGGCATCGCCGGCGTCATCGCGCCGCCACCGGCCGGTGTGGCCGGCGCGCCTTCCGGACTGGTCATCGATCTGCGCGGCAGCTACGGGGGCGCCCACGAAGCCCTCTGGACCGCCAAGGGGCACGCCGAGCCGGAGCAGGGGACCGGGACGCTGTCGCTGCGCGCCGAGCAGTTTTCGCTCGGTCGCATCGCCGACGTGTTGCCCCGCACGGTGCTCAAGCCCGGGAGCACGACGCTGGATGCGGCGCTCGATCTGACCTGGCGGGGCGACGCCGTGAGCTTCGTCGGCGATCTGGCAGTGGTGGGGCTCTCGCTGCAGAGTGAGGCGCTGGCGCTGGAGCCCGTCGAGAACGTCTCCGTCCGGGTGGGCTTGAAAGGAACGGCCTATCCGCTGGCGCGCCGGCTGGATCTCGAGCGCGCCGAGGCGCGGGTCGGGGACGTCACCGCCCGCCTGTCGGGTCGGGTGGCGGTGCCGTCGGGGACGTTCCGCTTCGCGAACGGCAAGACGTTACACATGGTGCCGGACATCGATCTGGCGCTCTCGGTGCCGCGGGTCTCCTGCGCCAAGCTGCTGGCCAGCATTCCGAGCGCGCTGGTGCCGCGCCTGCAGGGATTCGTGATGCAGGGGAATTTCGCCGCCGACGTGGGCATCAAGATCGACTTCGCCCACCTCGACGATCTGGATCTGAGCGGCAAGGTTGGGATCGACGGCTGCAAGGTGCTGAAGGCACCCGAGGACGTCAAGGCGCTGGCCAACGCGCAGACGACGGTCATCAACGTCGAGGCGCCCAAGCTGCCGGGCGGCACGCCGGGCGAGACCGACACGCTGGCCGTCGTGGTGGGGCCCGATAGTCCCGACTTCACGCCCTACGATCAGATCTCGCCCTATCTTGTCGGGTCGATCATGACCACCGAGGACAACGGCTTCTTCAAGCACCACGGGTGGGTCAGCTCGGAGTTCAAGAGCGCGCTCCGCCGCAATCTCCAAAACGGCGGGTTCCGCCTGGGCGCCTCGTCGATCACCATGCAGATGGTCAAGAACGTCCTGCTGACCAAAGACAAGACGCTGTCGCGCAAGCTGCAGGAGCTGTTTTTGGTCTGGTACCTGGAACAGATCCTGCCGAAAGAGCGGATCCTCGAGCTGTACTTCAACGCCATCGAGTTCGGTCCGCGCATCTACGGCATCGGCGCGGCCACGCGGCACTACTTCGGCAAGCGTCCCGCGGAGCTGACCCCGCTCGAGGCGGCCTTCTTCTCGTCGATCTTGCCCAGCCCGAAACGCCGCTATATCCAGTATTGCCACGGCGCGCTCACGGCCCAGTGGGACCGCTACGTGCGGCGGATTCTGGCCAAGGTGCACGAGCGCGGCCGGATCACCGACGACGAGTACGCCGCTGTGAGCGAGCAACCCTTCGTCTTCGACCGGAAGGAGGCCAGCTTCACCGAGAAGCAGTGCCTCGATTGGGTCAAGAGCATGGCCCCGAGGCCCGAGCCGGAGACCCCGCCCGACCTCGACGACGCCGACGGCGACGCCGCCGGCGGCGGCTGGCCGCAGAAGAAGCTGCGCCGGCTGTTCACGCACGCGGGCGCCCCGACGGCGCGCCATCCGCCCGCGGCCGGTCCGAAGGCGACCGTCGCCCACACCCACTGACGCCGGCCCTGGCCGGAGCGGCCGAACTTGCTAAGCTGGGCGCCATGAGCCCCGCGCACGCACCCACGACCGTGGTCATCGGCGGCAACCGCGGCATCGGTCTCGCGCTCTGCCGGCGCCTGAAATCCCTGGGTCGGGACGTGATTGCGACCTGCCGCAGCTCGTCGCCAGCGCTCGACGCCCTCGGCGCGCGCGTCGAGTCCGGCGTCGATGTCACCACCGACGACGGCGTGGCGGCGCTGGCGCGGCGGCTGGAGGGCGTCGCGATCGACCAGCTCATCTGCAGCGCGGGCATCCTGCGGCAGGACGATCTCGACGGGGTCGATCTCGACGACGTCCGGGCGCAGCTCGAGGTCAACGCGATCGGCCCCCTGCGCGTGGTCAAGGCCCTGCGGCGGAACGTCGGCCGCGGCGGCAAGATCGCGCTCATCACCAGCCGCATGGGATCGATCGCCGACAACGGCTCCGGCGGCTACTACGGCTACCGGATGTCGAAGGCCGCGCTCAACGCGGCCGGGATGTCGCTGGCGCGCGATCTGAAACGCGCCGGGATCGCCGTGGCGATCTTGCACCCCGGTTACGTGCGCACCGACATGACCGGTGGCAACGGCACCGTCGAGGCCGACGAGGCGGCCCGACAGCTCTGCGATCGGATCGCGGCGCTCACGCTCGAGACCAGCGGCACCTTCTGGCACGCGAGCGGCGAAGTTCTGCCCTGGTGAGCGGACGCCGCGGCCTTCGCTGCCCGACCGCCCCGGTCAGTTGGTGAGAACGATGGTCCGGGTCCCCGTCACCGTGTAGCTGCGGCCTGCGCTGCCCGCGTCGGGATTGTCCCAGGTGCCGGCGGCGGTCAAGGTCAGCTGGTAGGTGCCGACAGGAAACGCCGCCCCTTCCGGGTTACCGGTGTCGGAAGGTCCCGACCAGTTCCGTCCGTCCCAGGCGATCGTCGTGTCGTAGCTCCCGACCGCGGGCGCCGTGGTGAACGTCGTCGCCGCGGCACAAAGGCCCGTATCGCAGCGACAGTACTTCTGTCCGTTCCCGTCGAAGCTGAATCCGACGATGAGGCCGCTCGCGTCGGGTGTCTGGCAATGTCCGGCGTCGCCGGGCGTCGGGTGAACACCGGCGAGATTCTGGGCGACCACGACCTGATAGGCGATCTGGATCCCGCCGGCCGCTTGCGCGAGCGAGAAGGTGCAGGGTGCGTTCGGAAACTGGATCGAGACGCCCGGCAGGTTGGACGACGACGGCAGATCGCACTCGGGCGGGATGGCGTTCTCACAGATCTTGTCGGTGCCGGAGGCCAGGCACATGTCGGACGGCGACTGGCAGCAACCGGTCGTGGCACAGGAGGCCCCCGACGCCGAACAGCCGGCGTCGGCGGACTTTCCACCGTGGCTGCCGCTGCAACCGAGACCGGCTGGGGTCGCCAACGTGGCGATGAACAGCGCGCGCAGCGCCGACCGGATCGTCATCCGGGGATGTGACTGCAGATTGCGGGCCAGATCGAGAGGTGCGCCCGAAGGGCAGACCCACGGGGACAGGGCGACGGGCATCCCTCAGCTATCTGAGGCGGTGGCGACAACGCCGCCGCGATCCCTGGATCCAACAGCAGGCGTTGATGTCGGCCGTGCAGGCGCCCTAAGGCGGAAAATCGACCTTCGGGCTCCGCGGACGGATGAATTTTTGCCGCAGGCGGCCGACGGATCTCTTTGTGTAACTTCGAGCCGATCCAGACGAACTTGTGACAGGACGCACTGACCGTGAAATGGGTTTACGCTACCGGGCGGCGCGAATGAGTCGTGGAAAATTCGTCGCGCCGCGACAATGTTCAACCTCGCGTTGGATGCAGTTTGTCGCGACGGACGCTGGCCCTCGGGACGCTTGGACGCTAAATGACGAGGGACATCCGTTGCGCCGGGGGTCTCATGGCCGACGATCTTGACCATATCGCCGATGAAGCTGGGCTGATTGCCTCGCTTCCCAAAAACGATCGCCGGAGGGAGCTTGGCGAGAAGCACGCCCAGTCCTGTGCTCCCTGTCGGCAGGCGCTCCGGGAGGGAGATCGACTGATGGCGATGCTGCGGCGAGAGCTGTCGCCGTCGCCGTCAGTGCCGATGTCGACAATGCCGATGTCGACGACGACGGGCGAGCCCGTCGGTCGAGCGGCCCGCTCCGCCATTGAAATCGAAGGGAAGGCGCCGGAAGCCGCTTCGCGCCGGCTGGCGTGGGTGACCGTCGGTGCGGCGGCGGTGGCGTGGCTCTTTCAGCTGATGGTCGGAGGGGGATTCGAATTAGACGTCGACTGCGCGGCTGTTTCGCTGGGCGTCCTGACGATCGCGATCGGGAGCATCACGCTGATACGAAAGAGACCGCGTCTCGCCATAGCGGTTGCGGTTGCGACATCGGGACTCCTCGCCTATGTGTCGGGAACCGCCGCTGGCTTCGAACCGGGAATCGGCATCCGCTGCACCTTCCGGGAGCTCTGGGGCACGGGGATCATGTGGACGATCGTGATGGTTGCCGGCCGTCGAACCGGCGTCACTTTCAACAGGTGGAACGCCACGGCCGTGGCGGCCGCGGGCGCTCTCGCGACACACGCCGGACAGCACTTGGCCTGCAAAGTTCCTCATTCGGAGGCCCATCTTTTGGTCTTCCATTTCGGTGGCGTGGTACTCGCAATTCTTTTGGGCGCCGCGAGCTTCCGGGTTTGGCCGGCGATGCCGGCCAGGACTTAGTTCCAATGGTCCTCGGGGCAGCCCGAAACACGCACCGAGTCCGCCCGGCTGTTGGGAGGATACCCGTGACACAGGCGGGCTCTCAGGGTTTCCGGGCCTGAAGGTACGATCTCAGCTCTATCCTCAGCCGTTCGTAAGCGCGTGACGCTCGGACCCGCACGGCCCCGGGTGTCGTCCCGAGCACTTCTGCTACTTGCTCATAGGTCAGCTCATCGTGCAGGTGCAGGTGAAGAACCACGCGCTGTGACTCCGGTAAGCGCTCTACAGCTTTCCTGACGGCTGCAATTTCGTCGCCACTGTAGGGACCTTCGTAGGGGGCCTGCTCAGGAGCTGCTGGCTCTGCTTGTTCGAGCTCGATCTCACCCGCCTGTGCTGGCAGACGATAGCGGCGACGAAGCTCGTCGCGGCGCTCGCAGGCGGCCATCGTGAAGACCCACGGTTTGAGCGGAAGCTCGGGACGATAGGAAGCGCGCCCGCGATGAAGTCTGAGAAACGTCGCCTGCGTGAGGTCGTCCGCAAGCACTGGATCGACGAAGGAGCGCAAGAAAAACGCGCGGAGCTGTGGTGCCAGCAAAGCAAACAACTGCCCGAAGGCGACGTCGTCGCCCGCCGCATATCGGGCCATCAGGTTTTCTTCGGTCCTCGTTCCCAACAGCAACACGCCCACTGTGCGAACACATATCCGGCTTGGACCCTCTGTTCACGACCAGCTATCTGCGGTTGGCCCATCCCCACGCGTGGACGGGCTTTGGATCATCTCGTGTCTTACCTCCGGATCTGCCGATTCCAAAATCCGAACGTCGAAAGGAGATCTCTTGGCTCCCTGGTCAGGCGTCGGCCAGGCGAGGATCGTCTAGTAGGTTAGTGCACGCGGAGCGAAAGGCGTCACTGACTATTTCGCCCTTGTTTGGGATTGTGACGACTCAAGAGCTCACACAGACCCGTGATGGTCTGGTGTCCCCGTTTCGTCTCCTCCAGTTCCGGTTGAAGAGCTAAGGACCCATCGAGGGCCTGGTAGGCCAAGAGGAGAAGCCATTTGGCTCCGCTCAGAGCCTCCAGCGCCAACCGGACGCGGTGCGCGTCCGGTGGATCGGAGCCTCGAGGCGTTTCCGAGTCCTCGGCCGACAGGCGATCAAGGACGCGTGAAGGCGCCGACCGGGCTGCCATCAATGCACCCTCAGCGGAAGGAGCGAACGAGCCAGCGGGCTGCCGACGATGGGCCTCCCGGACCGGCGGACCGTGGTCGCCTTTGCCAAGGTGAACATCACCCTCGTCAGTCCGCTCGCGTCGCCGAAATGTTACAAGCCCGATTCACCCAGCTGCCCGTGAGATCCCGAGTGACAGGCGGATCGGCGCCTCCCCGAATCGGCGATGTAACAGTCCGGCAACGATCGGCGGACTGCTCACGGATCGCGAAACCCGACGACCGCTGCCTGGTGTCGATGAACGTGGCCGGGAGTCGTCGGAACGCAGCCCCGTGGCTGCTGTCCCCGAGCAAGGAGCCCAAGATGCTGAAAAGAACATGGGTACCGGCGAGATCGCTTTTCCTGGGAACCGTGGTTGGACGACGACGAACGAGAGGAGTGCTGGCCGTCGCCGCCGTGATCGTCTCGGGGACGGGCTGTATAGGAACGGCCGCCAGTGGCGACGACAGCGAAGCGACGATCACCGAGCAGGCGGCGGTGACGAACAAGGGCGCGACCGACCCCGGTCCTCGTCCGGGTGCCTCGGGAGCCGGGGCACCGGCGACGCCCCAGCCCGTCGATCCCGACAATCCGGCGAACCTGAGCGCCGCGGCGGTTGCCTGCTTTCCGGGTCTTTCGCCCACCATGTTGCGGGTCTGCGAGAAGGCCGTCGTCCGGTTCCAGGAGGTCGACTCGGTCCTGGGGACCTTCGGGACCGAGACGGGCGTTGGCCTGGGTCCCACGTTCAACGCCAACGGGTGCGCCGCGTGCCACTCACAGCCGAATGTCCTGGGCGCGGGCGTGGCGCCATCCAGTCCACAGTTCCCCGGTACGCCCAATCCGCAAGTCGCGCTGGCGACTCTGGCAGGTGCGCGGAACATCTTGCCCTCGTTCATCACCGCCTCGGGGCCGATTCGCGAGGCGCGCTTCAAGAGCGATGGCGGCGTTCACGACCTGTTCACGATCGCAAACCGCTCCGATGCCACGGGGTGCAACGCGACGCAACCGAACTTCGTGGCGGCGCTGGCCGCCAACAACGTCAGTTTCCGGATCCCGATCTCCACCTTTGGCGACGGGCTGGTCGAGAACATCCCAGAGATGGCGCTCGAGTCCAACGTAACCCAGAGCGCCAGCGCGTCGCTGGGGATCGCCGGGACTCTGAACCGGTCTGGCAACGACGGGACGGTCACGCGCTTCGGCTGGAAAGCACAGAACAAGTCGCTGACCATCTTCGCGATGGAGGCATACAACGTCGAGCAGGGGATCTCGAACGCGGGCTTCCCGGATGAACGTGAAGGGGGCGCCAGCAACCTGCAGGGATGCATGGCGTTCAACCCGACGCCGGAGGACAACTTTGCTTTCGGTGGTGACGGGGACAATTCAGTCTCGGACACCACGTCGGATGTGATCAACTTTGCGTTCGCGATGCAGCTCTCCAAGCCACCGACGCAGACGTTGCCTCCAGGTGTCAGCCAGAACACCGTCGTGCAGGGACAGAACCAGTTCGTCAACATTGGGTGCGCGAACTGCCATACCCAAACCTTCACGACCGCGGCGTCGAGCTTCGACCAAGCGATGAGCAACGTCGCCTTCCATCCGTTCTCGGATTACGCGGTCCACAACATGGGCACGGGTCTGGCGGACGGCATCTCGCAGGGCAATGCGGGGCCGCAACAATTCCGCACGGCGCCGCTGTGGGGCGTGGGTCAGCGGCTGTTCTTTCTGCACGACGGTCGTACCAGCGACCTGACGGTCGCGATCGCGGCGCACGCGAGCACAGGGTCCGAGGCCAACGCCGTGATCACCAAGTTCAACAACCTGAGCGAGTCGGATCAGCAAGCGGTCGTCGACTTCTTGCGTTCGCTCTAGTCTGCGGAAGGTCGTGAGACGAAGACCAGCGGTCTCCTCTGCCGCGCGGGGCAACTGTCGTTTGCCCCGCGCGCGACGGCGGCCATGACGGGGGTGGCGGTCGTGACGTTCGCGTTCTGGACGTACGCGCATGGGACGGTCGTGGCCACGCCGACTCCGGACCCGCCGCGCACAGACGCCGACGCCCGGCGCGCCTTGGCGGAAGCAAATGCCGCCCTCGCGGCAGGGCCGGCGCGGTCCGCCGACGCCCGGCGCGCGCTCGATCGCGCCGTCGCCGCACGAATCGATCGCGCGACGAAGGCCGAGGCCTATTTTCGTCTCGGTGTTCTCGACGAGGAAGAGACGGCCTTCACGCGGGCTTTGACCAACTACGGCGCCTGCGTTGACGCGATGCCCACCAGCCGCTGGGCGCGCAACGCCCGCAAGCGTGTCGCCTGGCTCGGCGAGCGATCGGAGGGGGACTTCGTGCCGCTGGTCCATCTTCGGCGTATCCAGCGCGACCCGGCGCTGGCGGACGACCCGAACGCCGTCGAGGGACTCGCGCGCGAAGCCGAGACGTTTCCCCCGGGGACGGTGCGGGGCGAGGCCCGGATGCTGGTCGCCGAGAGCTGGTTGAAGCGAATGAATCGGCCCGGGGATGCGATGGACGAGCTCCGCAAAGTGCTCGACGATCCGCGCGCCAACCGCGGGACCGCCATGCTCGCTGAACGCGAGCTCGTGGGCGTATGGCTGGTCCAAGGCCGGCTAGACGCCGCAGCGAACGAGGTCGCCCGATACCCCTTCGATGCGAAGCTCAAGGCGGAGGTCCGACACCGGGTCCGTGCCCGAGCGTTACAGCGAAGCGCGATGGTCGCGCTTGCGGCACTCGTCGGGCTCATGCTCGTCGCGATCGCGTGGAAATACCGTCGGAGGCGGGCGATGACCGTCGGGGTGTCGCTCCGCACCGCGAGGCCCCCAGACCGTCTGGTATCTGACGGCCGTCGCGGCGTCGTCACCGCGCGGTCAGGCGCGCCACCAGCCAGATCGTTCCGAACGCGGCGATGATTCCCGACCCGAGCTTCAACCCCCCGCGCTCGAACGCGCGCGGCGAGCGACGGGCGGCAACGACGATGATCGGTAGGGCCAGGCCCACGACCAGGAGCTGTCCCAGCTCGACGCCCAGATTGAACGACACCAGCGACAGCACCAGCCCGCGGCGGGGCAGGCCGATCTCGCGGAGCACCGAGGCGAACCCGAGGCCGTGCACGAGGCCGAATCCGAACACCAGCAGCCAGCGCCCGCGCGGGCGGCGCGGGAGCAGGTTCTCGAAACCGACGTAGGCGACGGAGAAGGCGATGGCCGGCTCGACCCAGCGGGTGGAGATCCAGCCCGGGTGCAGAACCTGCGTGATGAGCGTGATCGAGTGCGCGACCGTGAACGCGCTCACGATCGTGACGGTGCCGCGGACGGCTTCCCGCCGCGAGGCCGCCGCTGCGATCCGGCCGGGGGCGGTCCGCTCGCGCAGCCCTGCCGCCAGCAGCAGCGCCATCAAGAACGCCAGGTGGTCGTAGCCGGTCAGGATGTGCGCGACGCCGAGCCGCAGGTAGAGCAGGGCGTTTCGCCGGAGCGACTCCGGTGCGCGCACGTCGACGGCGATCTCGCGCTGGCGATCCTGGAAGACCACCACGGAAGCCGAGGGGTCGTCGCCGCCACGCGCCTCGCCGAGCTCCAGGCGGGTGAAGCTCTCGTGGAGCGCGTCGTGGTCGAAGAACAGATCGTAGCGGAGGTGCAGCGTGCGCGCGCCCGGACCGCAGGTGAATGGCGTAACGAAGAGCAGCATCGGCTCGGGCGCGGTCGGCGCGGTCGAATCGGGGGTCAGCGTCGCCGCGCCCGGCGTGCACGGGCGGATCTCGTCGCCGAAGGCGGCCGACACCCGCAACCCCGCACGCAACGTGGCAACGGCCCGCGCCTGCCGTCCGGCGGCGCCGGCGCGGGCGACGTCGCCGAGCCCCGTGCCGCTGCCGTCCAGCAAGGCGGCGAGATCGAAGATCCGCACCCGCAATCGCCAGGTGAGATCGGCGCCGCCGGCGCCGGCCTCGGGATAGGTGACCTCGCCGAAGGTCGTCGTCTGCTGATGGGCCAGCGCGTTCGCGCCGCCGGCACCGAGCCAGATCCAAAATGCGGCGATCGCGATCGAACGCTTCAACAATGGCGCCGCAGCTTTTCGAGGGCGCCGTTCACGGCGCCGATGGTACCCGAGGCCGGCGCGCGGACGCTACGGCGGTAGCTGGCAGGCGGGATCGGCCGGATCGACGCAACCCAGGCAGGTCACGACAGTCGAGATATTGGAGTCCTGCGGGCAGAAGTCGGAGCCCCGTTCGACGGTGAAGAGCAGGCGACCGGGGCAGGCGCCGGCGCTGCCGCCGGTGCCCGGTGTGAACGTCCAACAAGGTGGTGTCGAGACCGCGCAGCTTTCCAGTAGACCCTCCGACCAGAAGCCGTCCGTTCGGGTCACGCGATCCTCGACGACGCAGTCGGCCTGCAGACCGGGCGTGGCGGGATCGGTATCGCGAATGCCCGTCAGACACCTGGGCGCCCCCGTCTCGCCGCCGTTCCCGAACAGCAGTGACCCCAGGTCCGAGACGAGGTCGCCGACGGTGCACCCTACGATCCCGTTCCATCCGAATGCCGAGACGAACGCCGATAGACGAGGCGCGGCGGTCGTCGAACCGCTCGCGCAGCTCGCCGAGGGCGCGATCGCCGATACCAGAATCTGATAGGTAGGATCACCCTTGAGCCCCCGCACGTACGAGGCGAACGCCGTGACGTCGGTGAGATCGTCCGAAGGTCCGGAGGCGTCGTCCTGGGCGGCGACGAAGATCAAGAGGAGATACGCGTTCGGTCGAAGGAATCCGGTCCAACCGGAGCCCGCGACCGAGGAAGCGGTCAGGATCTCGCGCGCGACGGTGAGCGGCTGTGCCGGCGCGCAGCCCGTGGTGCCGAGATCGCCCAGGCAGGACAGCGCGTCCGCGAGCGATCCAGTGAAGCTCGGGTCATAGCCGCAGGAATTGGTGGTCAGGAATTGGTTCGGGCCGCCGCCGGTCACGGCGCAAACACTTGCCCGAGCTCGTGGCGGCCCACCGGCTGCGACGTCGCACGACGGCGCTGAGCCCACCGAGGCGGCGGCGATGCCGAGATGCAGCGACGGCAATCCGCCCAGGAAGCGCTCGAAGAGCTGCGCGATCTGGGGATAGGCCGCGGCGAGCGAATCTTCGCTGCCCGCGATCGCGCTCGTGTCGTCGACGATGAAGAGGACGTCGAGATCGACGTTGCGGCTCGCTCCCGTCATCTCCCAGGTTACCGTCTCCTCCGAGCCGCAGGCTCCGTCGCCACACGCCGGTGCGACGGGCAAGCCGCCGCCGCAGCCGAGCGCCAACAGCGCGGCCAGGAACGAAGCTCTGAATGAGGGAGCAGTCATGCAGCCGAGCGCCCAGCGGCCCCAGCGGGTGCAAGGCCCGCGCCCGACGAAATCCGCTGAATTCGCGGGCTTCGCGCCCCGGATCGTCAACCCGGTTGGCGACACCGCCACCGGGGAGGCGGCCGTCAGCCCATGTTCGCGACGGGCGTGGCGCGGCGGTGGCGGCGCGGCATCTGCATGACGACGACCGTCGCGTCCTGGTCGCGGATGTCCGTGCTCAGCAACGCGCCGCAGATGCTCTCCGTCCCGAGACGGGCGCGCGCGAGCCGCTGGATGAGACCCCGCTGGCCGAGCGGATCGTCGGTGCTGGCCAGTCGATCGGTGATCCCGTCGGTGACCAGAACCACCGCGTCTTCCGGCGCGAGATCGACCGAGGTCTCCCGGTACGCTTGCCCCGGCAAGATTCCCAGCGCGAGGCCGACCGCGCAGGGGAGATCCTCCGCGGCGCCACCGGCGCGCTTCACGAACGGGCCAAGATGTCCGGCGCTGGCGATCTCCGCTCGGCCGCCGACCACGTCGATGCGGACGCAGACCGCGGTGACGAAACGGTCGTCGATCTTCTGTTGGAGCAGCCAGTCGTTCAGCGTCGATAGCACCGCACCCGGGGCGCCGCCGGCCGCGATCTGTTGCCGCAGGATCCAGCGCAGGCTCGCCACCGGCGCGGCGGCGCTGGGCCCGTTGCCGCAGACATCGGCCATCACGGTGGTGACGCGTCCGTCGCGCTGCTGGATCACCTCGAAGAAGTCACCGCCGTTTCCGCCCAACGCCCACTGTTTGGTGGCGACGTTCAGCCGGCTCCAGGTCGGCAGGTGGATGAGGGGCGTGGCCCGCGGTCTGGCCGCCACGTTTCCCCGTTGCTCCGCGCGCGATTTCATCTCCCCCTCACCGAAATCGTCCGTGACCGACATATGAAACGCTCGAGCTCCTCCAAGTTTCGCGGCGGGCTTCGCCGTTCGCTGAATTCCCGAAAAACGCCGTCGTCCGATTGTTTTAAGTACTTAAATATGTAATCCAACGTAATAATTATTACAACAGTTACTATGGTGCTGTCGGCAAAAATCCGAACGGTAAGCTCATACGCACCCCCAGCTCATCCGTGGACAATGGCCGGATTGCCGGGGGATCTTGCGCGTCGGCGTCGTGACCCGTAACGTTCGCCGCCATGTCGAACCTCGCGCGCGTCTCGTCGTCGATTCTCTTCCTCTGTTGCACCGCGGGCCTGGCCCACGCCGATCTCGATCTGCCGCGACCGAGCCCGTTCGCGAAGGTCGTGCAGACGGTCGGCCTGACCGACATCACCGTCGACTACAGCAGCCCCGGCGTGAAGGGCCGCAAGATCTGGGGCGTCGTCGTCCCCTACGATCAGATGTGGCGGGCCGGCGCGAACCAGGCCACCAAGATCACCTTCAGCCGCGACGTCACCTTCGCCGGTAAGCCGGTTCCCGCCGGCACCTACGCCTTCTTCGTCATCCCCACCAAGGGCGCCTGGACGGTGATCCTCAACAAGCGGGCCGATCAGGCTGGCACCGGCCGCGACTACAAGCAGGCCGACGATCTCCTGCGCGTCCAGATTGCCCCCAAGGCGGCCCCCGCGCGCGAGCGGCTGGCCTACCTGGTCACAGATTTCACCGACGACAAGGCCTCGCTGGACCTGGAGTGGGAAAAGCTGCGCCTGTCGATTCCCATCACCGTCGCGACGGCCGCGCAGGCGTCGGCCAGCGTCGCCGCCACCATCGACGGCACCTGGCGCACCTACGCGAACGCCGCGCGTTACCTGGCGGAGACCAAGAAGGACTACGACACCGCGACCAAATACATCGACCAGTCGCTGGCGTTGAAGGAAGACTGGTTCAACGTCTGGGTCAAGGCCGAGGTGCTGGCCGCCAAGGGGAATTTCAAGGACGCCCGGGCGCAGGGCGATCGGGCCTACGAGATGGGGAAGAAGTCCGAGGGCTTCTTCCTCGAGCCCGAGATCAAGAAGACGCTCGCCGAGTGGAAGAAGAAGGGCTAGCCGGACGCCGCTAGCCCTCCGTCAGGCGGACGCCACCCTTCGGCTAGCCGAGCACGCGGCGGTAGACCGCCAGGTAGCGGTCGACGGCCGGCTCGACGCGAAACTGGGTCTCGGCACGGAGGCGGGAGGCGGCGGCCATCCGGCGGCGCAGCGGCTCGTCGTCGAGCAGGCGCCGGGCGCAGGTCGCCATCGCCTCGACGTCGCCGACGGGACGCAAGAAGCCGGTTTCGCCGTCGACGACCACCTCGGGGAGACCGCCCACCGCGGAGGCGACCACCGGGAGGCCGCAGGCCATGCCTTCCAGCGCCGCGAGACCGAAGCTTTCGGTCTCGCTGGGGAGCAGGAAGAGCGCGGCGTCGCGCAAGACCCTCGGCAGCTCGATCCGCTCCCCGAGGAGCTCGACGTCGTCCATCAGGCCGAGCGCGGCGAGCTGCGCCTCGACCCGCGGTCGTTCGGGGCCGTCGCCGACCAGCCGCAGCCGAGCCGGGCGCGCGGCGCGCACCCGCGCAAAGATGCGCACCACGTCGTCGACCCGCTTGAGGGGGCGGAAGTTCGAGACGTGGACCAGCGTCGGCGCGGGCGCCTGCGTCGTCGGCTCACCCGGGCTGAAGCGATCGGTGTCGACGAAGTTCGGGACCACGTCGATCGCGAAGTCGCGCGGCACGTCCAGTTTCTCGTGCGTCGCGGCGGCCAGCCAGGCCGACGGCGTCGTGACCGCGTCGCTGGCCATGATCGAAAACCGGGTCAGCGGCAGAAAGCTCGCGTCGCTGCCGACCAGCGTGATGTCGGTTCCGTGTAGCGTGGTGACCAGCTTGGGCGCCGGGCCGGGCGTCTCGGCGGCCAGCAGCGCGCGCGCCAGATAGGCGCTGGTCGCGTGGGGGAGGGCGTAGTGCACGTGGATGAGGTCGAGCGGCTCGCGGCGCGACACCTCGACGATCTTGGAGGTCAGCGCCAGCGGGTAGAGCGTATGGGTGAGCGGCGGATAGGCACGCGGCACCACCGGATGGAAGGTGAGGTTCGGGCGGGTCGGATCGAGGCGGCCGGGGAGGTCGTCGCTGAACACATGCACGGCGTGGCCGCGGCCGGCCAGCGAGGTGGCGATCTCGGCGGCCACCACGCCGCTGCCGCCGAAGGTGGAGAAGCAGACCACGCCGACCCGCAGGCTCTCCCGACTCATAGCGCGATCTCCTCGACGGTGGCGGAGAAGGGGCCGCTCGCTTCCAGGCGTTCGAGCACGGCGCGCTTGAGCGCGGCGGGACCGTGTCGGCCGGCCAGCGACGGCCAGGCGTAGAAGCGTTCCTGGGGGACGCCCCCGGGCGCCAGCGCCATCTCGAGGCGGGCGAGGCGCTCGAGCGCGATGCCGTCGCGCTCGGCCAGCTTGCGCGCGTAGTGGCCGGTCAGACGGTCGAGCGCGCGGGCGACGGTGGCGCGCGTCCGCTCGGCGGCGCGGGCCAGGTTCTGGTCGGTCGGGAGCGCGGCGGCGGCGGCGTCGGCGATCTCGGACACGATCGGCGCGATCTCGGTGCGGGCGCGGTCGGCCAGCGCGGCCGGATCCGGAGCACCGGGCGGGCGCGCGGCGGGAAGGCGCGCCAGGAGCTCGGCGCGCGGGCGGGCCAGGTCGGCGGTCGTGAAGGACA
>CALAOV010000018.1 GCA_937889515.1 uncultured Myxococcales bacterium
AACGACCGTATCAGTCGTGGCGATGAACACCGTGCCATCTGAGACAACCGGCTGCTGCACTATGCCGCCATCGCTTGCCGAATATAGAGTTATCGGCTGCGTGTTCGGATCGCAGCTTACAACAGAGCCGGCGTCAGAGCCGGCGTCGTTCTGTTCGACGCGCGAGCTGTTGCTACAACCAAACGACAGCGGCACCATTGCACCAAGCACCACTGGGATGGCACACGCTGCGAAACCTCGCGAGAGCGCAGTCATGATCTCACGCGTTCCCAAGATGACGCTTCGCATTTTCATTTTCCTTACCCTCCGACTAGGTGGCTGGTGTGAATCGAGAGGCGCCGCCTTGGAGGGGGCGCCTGTCCAGCGTGGCCTCTGAGGCATCCGCCGCCCACCCTCGGTGCCACCGGAAGGCAGCGCGCTACCGAAAGCGCCGCTTCAAGGGGATCCATCGTGAACGTCCATCATGTTTGCAAATTTCGCGCCATGCTGAAGTCCAAGCATGGTCGAGAGAACTCGTAAGGCGACCATAGAATCTCGTGGTGGCCTGCCATGAGCCACCTCACTTTTCTGAAATCCGGACGCCGTCATCGAAAGTCGACCCTGAGGCCCCAAGGCCAAGTAGGGCCTGGTCTCCCAGCGTGGAGGCGCGAAGAGATCGAGACATCGATGTCGCGTATCGGCCTTGACCATCGTTTCGGCCAGCAGGCGTCCGAAGACGGCAGCCGCCACCGCTGGAGTTGACGCTACCTGACGGTGGCTCCCCGGAGGACGGGCACCTGACCGGACACCTGACGCCGGGGGCGGCGAGCCGGGGCGGCCGACCGCCTCCGGGGGATGCGCTGGGACGACGTCCGCCGCCGAAGCCGGCACAACCCATCTGGCGGACGGTGGAGGGGAAGAGTGCGAAAAGTGGAGATGCACGGCTTGCGGCACCGCGTGCGAAGAACGCGAGTCGGCGGCGTCCTTCACGAGGCGCCAGAGGACGAGGAAGATCCCCGCGGCAGCGACCGCGCCGGGCCGCATGGTCTCCACGACGTACATCTTCGACCGTCGGGAGATCTGTCGAGCTGACGAGAACAACGAACCGGGCGGACATCAGCACTAAAGCTCCGTCCTTTGCATGATGATTCCATCGTATCGGAAGACTCGCCTGGCGTCGGAGGCGGAGAATTGCCAGCGGATGGGCCCGCGCTCTCGGTCGGCGCGAATCCGCCAAGCTGCGATCTGGAACTTGAGCCTGTGCAAGTGGACGATTCTAGTAACCGGATCGAGGTCGGCGGCGGCTTCATCGCGATTTCCCTTCGCCGAGCCGCCGCAGCTCCTCCAGTACCTCGATCGCTCTATGTAGATCGTAATTTCTCAAAGCATTTCGCGCTATTGCAGCGATTTTTGCTACTTTGCTACCGCTTAGCGTGACGATGCGCCTTTTCGACGATCTCGTTTCACGATTCTCCGTCGGAAACGACGAATCCTCGCGCTGTTTCGTGACGTCTGGGATGCTTCCGATTCCCGATGGGGTCACCACTCAGCTAGCTGAATCTCCTCGGAGATTCGGATCACGCTCCTTCCTGTTGCCACGTGGTTGCCACGGCGGATGGCTCCAGCGCCAGAATCAGACTCGCCCCACTCCCCGGGGCCAGGTGCGCATAGCGCACCGTCATGTTGATGGTCGAGTGCCCGAGCCACTCCTGCACCTGCCTCAGCGGGACACCCGCTGCTGCGAGCTGGGACGCGAAAGAGTGCCGGAGGTCGTGCCACCGGATCTCTCGCAGCCCAGCGCGCCTGCAGGCCCGTGCCCCCGTGTGCAGCGCGAAAAGAAGAATCGAGCGCTCCTCCTCGGTTCGAGCCGCGCCCAGCACCTTCACCGTCTCCTCCCGAGATAGAAAGTCCCACATCGGTTGTGGCACCTTCACCGGGGGTAGGGGACCCGCGGCCACACTGCGCTTGCCGACCCGTCCAGACTCACCAGCAACTCGCCAACGATCTCCGCTCGCTCTGTACGTCGCGGTCTCGCGGCGCAATCCGGTCTACGCGAGGTCGAGCGCGCGCTAGAGCCATTCGGAGGACGCCGCATGACGACGCGGGCGTACAGCTCCCCCGAAGCGTTCAAGCAAGCGGCGGCAGGATTTCCGAGGCTCTGCCATATCGCCTCGGCGAGACGCCGCACGCGCTCCGCGCCTTGGCAACGGTTTCTCCGGCAAGAAGTTACACATAATTGACGATAGAAACACGGTTCGCATGTGTTTGTCGGTGTACGGTGCGTGAGAGGACGCATGAATACATCGGGGCGGGGGGATTGGGGGCGGTTCGCGATCGCGTTCATTGGATTGACGTTTGCCGTGGGCAGCTGCGCTTCGATGTCGGCGCCGCGGGCCGCGGTGCCTGATCTCAGGGGCAATGCAAACGTCTCCACGCCGGAGCCACGCTTGCTGGTCGCCGGACCGGGCGACCTTCTTCACGTCAACGTCGACCGAGCGGCGGGTGCGACGTTCCTCCGCGTCCCGGGCTACGCGGGCGCCGTCCCCGACTGTCGGCGCGGTGCACCCATCGACTGGGACGGAGAGTCCGACCTCTACGTTCAAAAAGATGAATCGGTCTGCGTGGCCGTCCTCCGCGACGCGCGCGTCTCGTGGCACGCCCGCGCGGCGTCTTTCGGAATCCTGGTGATCGGAACGCAGCAGGCCAGCGTGCCCTAGCTTGGAGGTTCACGTGAGCACGATCGTGGAGGAAGCTGTCTTGCGGCACCTGATCGTTTCATGGACCTGGACGTCGGGGAGGACGGGCCGTTCTCGAACCACGACCTCGCGCCCTACTGGACGGGACGCGGGTCGGCAGCCGCGCCTGCGGCGCGCTGTCCGAGATTGGCCGCAGGTCGGACCTGCAGAGACGTGACCGCCGTGGCCAGCGGCTCATCGCGCGGACGAGTCATGTTGATCGGCGCGCTACCTGAAGCACTGAAATCCACCGACGTGCCCATCGCTGCAAGGATAAACAGCCAAAGCGGGCGAGCGTGATTATGATCTGGCGTGGCCCATCTTTCTCGCTTTCTCACTGACATAGCGCCTTCATCGGTGGGCTGCTTTTCACTTGGGTTGGGTGACCACCTCCTGAGTCAGGTGGTTGGAGACACGATCCGAGCGCCTCTCAAATTTCCGAGCTCCCAGAAGTAGCTGGAGGGTGTCAGATGGCGATGACAGACATTGCTCAAGCCTTCGCCGTCGCTCGCGAGAGGGCCGGCGCTGTGGTCCGCGCGGGCGGCAACGGCGTCGAGGCGGCCCGCGCCCTGTCGGGTGAGGCCGACGCCATCATCATCGAGGTCGCCGGACGTGAGGTGTCGAAGTGCAAGACGCCGGTCGCGGTGTTCGCCACGGGCGGGTTCGGGCGCGCCGAGCTAATGCCCTATTCGGACCTCGATCTCTTGGTTCTTTGCGCCCAGACCCCGGGGACGGAGGTGCAGGCCCTGGCTGAGGCGATCCTCTACCCGCTTTGGGACGCCAAGGTCGACGCCGGCCACGCTGTGCGCGCCTGCGATCAAGCGCTCGCCCTGCCGGCCAATGACCTGGCGGCGGCGACCGCGCTTCTGGACGCGCGCTTTTTGACCGGCGACGAAGCGCTCGCGGGCAAGTTCATGAGCGAGTACCGCGCGCGCGTGACCAAGACCGCCGCCGAGGACTTGGTCGCTCGCCTGCGCGCCGAGCAGAGGGAGCGGCATAACCGCTTCGGCGACACGATCTTTCTCCTCGAGCCCGATCTGAAGAACGGCCCGGGTGGAGTGCGCGATCTTTGCGTGGGGCGCTGGGCCGCGATCGCCCGCTTCGGCACCTGCGATCCGAAACAGCTCGTGGCGCGGGGGGTAATGACCGGGCGGCTAGCCCAAGCATTCGCCGCCGCAACCGAATGGCTGATGCGTGTGCGGATCGCCATGCACGCCGCGGCCGGACGCCGCCAGGAGCACCTGCGTTTCCAGATTCAGGAGGAGATCGCGCCGGTACTTTGCCCGGACGCCCAGGACTTGGGGGGCGTAATCCGCCCGGCGATCCACCCCGCCGTCGAGGCGCTCATGCACCAGTACCACGCCCACGGCAGGCTCATCCGGAACGAGACCGAGCGGCTCCTCCAGCACGCTTCCGCCCGCGAAGACGAGCGCCCGAAGACCCAGCCGGTGTTGACCCTGGAGGGGGGCAAGCTCCAGGGGCCGGCCGACGAAAGCTTCGTGGTCCGCGATGGCGCGCTCGAACCTGCCGACCCTTCGGTGTTTGAGCGCAAGCCCTCGGAGATGATCAGGATCTTCCAGGTCGCGATCAGGCTCGATCTGCCGCTCGCCTTGCGGACGCTCGAGCTCCTCGGGGAGCTCGCCGCCTCGCCGTCGGCGGCGCTGGGCGAGGACCGGGAGGCCGGGCGGCTCTTCGTCGAGCTCCTCTGCGACGGACGCGACCGCGCCAACCCTTCGCGTCTCGAGCAGATGCAGGATCTCGGCCTGCTCGGCGCCCTCATGCCTGAGTGGCAGCCCTCCGCGGGGCTCGTGCAGCACGACATCTATCACGTGTACACCGTCGACCAGCACGCGCTCCACGCGATAGCCCGGTTGAACGCCGTCCGTCGCGGCGAGCACGGCAAGGAGTTCCCGGTGCCGCGCGACACCGTGGGCGAGGTGAGCCGGCCGGTCGCCCTCGCACTGGGGACGCTGCTTCACGATGTTGGCATGCCTTACGGCAGCCCGCACAGCGAGATCGGCGTGGGCTTCGCCCTCGCGATTTGCCGGCGCCTCGGTATCGAGGAAGAGGACCTTCGGCGCGTCGAGTTCCTCGTCCGCCAGCACCTCGTCATGGGGCAGATGTCCCAGCGCCGAGACCTCGATGACATCGGGACGATCTCCGACTTCGCCCGCCTGTGCGGCGACGAGGAAAACCTACGCGAGCTCTACATCCTCACCTTCTGCGATCTGGCTTCGGTCTCACCCGCCGCGATGTCGAGCTGGAAGGAGACGCTGCTCGCTGACCTCTACACCCGGACGCTCACCTTCATGCGCGACGGTCCCGACCTGCTGCGGTCGGAGCGAGCGGAGATCGTCGAACAGCGGCAGAAAGACGCGGCGCGCCTACTCGGGGAGGGGACGACCGAGGGAGAAACGGCGGTCGCCGCCCTTTTAGGCGGTTTCCCGGCGCGGTACTTCGCCGAAAACAGCGGTGCGCGTATCGCCGCCCATGTACGCCTCATCCGGGCGCGTCGGTCCGCCGCGAGGAGCTCGCTCGTCGAGGTGTCACACGACGCCCGCTTCGGGATCACGGAGATGGTGCTCGTCGCGCTCGACACGCCGGGGCTCCTTGCCGACCTCGCGGGCGTGCTCTACGCGAACCGCATTGAGGTCGTCGACGCCGCCATCTACTCGCGGTGGCCGGCGGACGCCGGCGAGCCGCCGGCGGCGCTGGACATCTTCAGGGTGCGCGACGCGATCGGGCGCCCAGTCACCGACGAGGCGCGCTGGAACAAGGTTCGGGAGGACCTGGAGGCCGTACTGAGCGGGCGAATCAAGGCGGAGAGCCTGGTCGCGACCCGCCCGAACGTCGGCTCGGTGGCCGCCTGGCGCACCCCCAGTGTCCCGACCGAGTGCAAGATTGACAACGAGGTGAGCCGCGATTTCTCCGTCGTCGAGATCATCACCGAGGACTGCCCCGGCGTGCTGTATGCCATCGTCCGCGCGCTCTACCAAGAGGGGCTCGACATCCACCGTTCGAAGATCACGAGCGAGGCCAACCGCGCGATCGACGTGTTTTACGTGCGCGACAAGGCCACGATGGAGAAGATCACCGACCCTGCGCGCTCCAAGCACCTCTGCCAGATGCTTCTCGCCCTCTGGCCAGAGCGCGTGGCCGATCGGGAGCCGGCAAGCCGGCGCTTCGACCGCCGCCGCTCGTATCGGGTCACGCGGGTTGAAGGTGGACTGCCGCTATGATTCCCGTCCTCTCGATCGCTCGCAAACGAGCCGTCGCTGCTCGCGCCTTCTCCGGTCATGGGACTGGGGAAAGTCGTTCCGGCGACGCTCACGCCCGGTGCGTGGGTCATGGGGAACGGGACGCTGCGCTACCCCGCGACTGAGGACGTCGCGCCGCCACTACGGAAATCGCTGCCGTAGCCGGGCAAGGTTGACGACGCGCGAAGCGCGCGCCATCCACGAACGCAACGGCAACTGGGCGAGCACGACATGACGAGCCCCGCCCCGAAACCCACCATCGATTGCTTTCTTTGCGGTGGACTGGCGCCGTTCAATTGCGAGCACCGGAGCGGGAGCTACTTCCGCTGCCCCTGATGCAGCAGCATGCTCCTCCGAAATGGATGACTGGGAGTACGGTGAACATGATGAAGTGGCGCGGAGGCACGGGAACGACGGCGTCGGTCCTCGCGGGGGTCGGCACGTACCTCGCTGCACGGACCTTCGTCTTCCGAGGCGGGGGCGTGATGCCGGTCCTCCTCGGCGGCGATCAGGGCTTCTTCTGGATGTACGGCGAGCGCATGCTTCGGGGAGAGGTCCCCTACCGCGACTTCTTCCAGTTCACCCCTCCCGGCGCCGACGTCGTCCACCTGGCGGCGTTCGCGCTCTTCGGAGCGCGCCTGTGGGTCACCGGCGCGCTGGTGGTGGGCCTGGGGCTCGGCCTCGGAGCGGCGTGCTTTCGCATCGCCCGCGGCATCCTCCCCGAGGCGCAGGCAGCCCTGGCCACGGCGCTCTTCGTTGTCCTCGTATTCGGGCAGGCGCTCACCACGACGCATCACGGATGGAGCGAGCTGGCGATCCTATGGGCGGTCGTGGTGGTGGGAGGCGGAGCGGACCGCCCGAGTCGCGGGCGTCTCGCCGCGGCCGGATCGCTGCTGGGCCTCGCGGCGTTCTGCACGCAAAGCCATGGTTTCGCGGCGCTGGTGGCCTTCGGGGTCTTCACCGCGTGGCAGGCGCGCGAAGGCGGGCGCGCCGCGGCCGTGGCGGTGCTGATTTCCGGCTTTCTGGCCGGGCTGGTCGTCCCCAGCGCGTACTTCGTCGCCACCGCCGGCCTCGGCGCCCTCGCGTCCTGTCTCGTGTCGTATGTCTTCCGCCACATGGTGAGGGACGTCCCCGGGCGCGACCTCGGGCTACCCGAGGAGCTGACGTGGAAGAGCGTCCCCTCGCTCGCGCCGTACCTCCTCGTCTACGCCATGGTGCCGGCCAGCTACCTCCTCTTTCTTCGCCGGGGCCGCCATCTCACCGCACCAAGGCCCGATGCCTCCCCCGACTTCGCGCGTGGCGTCTCCCTCGAGCGTCCCGAGCCAGATCGCGTTCCGCGCTCGGTGCGCGACCGCGTGGTCCTTCTCTGGCTGGTGGGAGTGACTCTCCTGGTCGAGGTGTGCGCGAGCTTCTCGTGGGTGTGCCTCTTCGCCGTCGCGGCGCCGGGCGTGGTGCTGTTCGTCTGGGCGCTCGATCGAGAGAGATGGCTGGTCGGCGTGCGGCGCACGGCCCTGTGGATCGGGGTGGCGGCGCTCGCCGTGATTCTGGTCCACTCCACGTATCGCAACCACTCCGTCGTCGTGAACCTCCCCGGAGGACGGGTCGCCACCGACGCGCCGAGGGCCGAGAAATTCGAGTGGCTCACGCGCCACGACCCGCCGGGCGGGCTACTCTTCGCCGTCAACCGTCCCAGCGTCTACCTCCCTCTCCAAGTGCGCAGCCCGCTCTACCTCGACGCTGCCATCCCCAGCCGACAGACGACCGGCGAGCAGGGTCGTCGGGCGGCGGAAGAGCTGGATGGGTCGAGCGTGAAGTACGTGCTCTGGTCGACCGGACTCGAGGCCGCGTCTCGCGACAGTGGCTGCGAAGGAGTTGCCGCGCTCGGGACGTATCTGCACGGTCACTTTCATCGAGTGCAGACGTTCGCAGATGGGGACGAGGCGTGGGAGCGGGGAGGTCCCCACTGACATGCTAGAGCGCCCAGTGACTCCGGGCGGCGCCTGGTGGAACGCAAATCGGTACGCCGGAATCTGCTCAGTTGATGGAGGAGGTGATCCCGGTCGCGACCGAGACTCATGACTACGCGCGAACCTCGGGCGTTACCCGGAGGAACGCAAGGCGCAGATTGACTCCGATTTCCATCTCAGGCGCCCGGCGATGAATACCACACCGGCATTTTCCGCCCGGAAGGGACTCCACCCGCGGAGAGATTTTCGATCGTGCTGGTGAAAAGCGCGACGCTCACCGGTTTTACCAGAACCTGGATATTCAAGTTTTCTCTGAGCAGTCGCTTCCGGGCGGCGTCCTCTGCCCCCGTGACGATGAGCATTGGAATCAGCATTCCAAACGGTCGGGCTCGAATCGCGCGGGCCAGCTCAACTCCGTCCATGTCGGCTAGCAGAAAATCGAGGATGACGACGCTTGGGACGATGTCCTCAAGGAAGGAGAGCGCCTGTCGTCCGGAGCGGGCGCTCAACGGATAGAAACCGACGTGTGACAGAGCGTCGGCCATGACCTCCTGTACGTCGTCATCGTTATCGACGATCAAAATCACGTTTTTCACCATGTTCCGCACGTATGCGACGAGCGTGCCAAAACGAGAGCCGCCGCCCTCCAGCGGCTCCCGGCAATCTGGTGTCACGTCGCGGAAACTCGCGCAGGCGCGTTGTTCCCATGGGACAGGCAGAACATCGATCGAGGGACGGGCTGAGCTGCGCTATGGCGACGGTGGAGGGACGGGAACGGCGGACACTGGAGGCGCAGCGGATGCTGGAGGCGCAGCGGACGCTGGAGGCGCAGCGGATGCTGGAGGCGCAGCGGACGCTGGAGGCGCCTCGGTCGGTTCGCCGTCGGTTTGTTCCCAGGGCCGGGTAAAGTCTTCGTCTGTCAGGGGCGCGGGTGTCGCGGCAGCTGGGGACGGATCTGCGACGGGTGCGGACGTTGCCGTCGCATGGGGGAGCGCAGTGGCTGTCGAGGCTGCAGGTGGCGGCTCCGACATCGGGGCCACCGGCGGCGGCTCGATGCGCGACGGCCGCGGGGATCCGGAAGCGCTGGCCGCCCGCGCGCGACGGACCGCGACGCGCACCCGGGCCGTCGTAGGCAAAGCCTTCAACTGAGGGGCGACGACCCGAGAGGGGTTTTCCGTCGACAGTGGCGCCGCCGAGCCGCGCGCTCGGGAAAGAGCCAGGGCCGTCCACCCCATGAGCACCGCGGAGGCCAAAGCGAGCGACGCTGTCCCGAGCATGCGCGTGCGATTCCGCGGAACGCGGTCGAAGGTGCCCGAGAGGGCTGCGATCTCCTCGGCGCCGGAATCATCATCTTCTTCCTCGCCGTCGCGCCCCGTGGCCTGGGCGTGCGCGATGTCCTGCCGCTCTCCGTCGGCGAAAAATTGCTGCGTCAGCGACGCCGGCTCCGGCGCGGCCAGCCGCGGTGGGGTTAGGATCACCGCCGGAGGCGGCCCAGCCGCCAGGAGGGCCTCCTCGAGGGCGTGGAGGAATGACGTCACCGAGTCGAACCGCTGCGCTGGATTTTCGCTCATCGCCCGGCTCAGCACCCGGTGGGCAGAGGGGGCGGAACTCGCCAGGAGCAACCGTGGACGGCCGACCTCGGTGTCCGCACGCTCGAACGCGAACCCGCGCGCTTCGAAGACGCCGCGGTCGGTTCCGGTGAGCAACTGATAGGTCAAGGCTGCCAGCGCGAGCTGATCCGACAATTCGTCGGCGCCACGGGCGAGGTCCGGTAGCCGGTCCCACGGCCTCGCTTCGGCCGGAGGCTGATACGCAACGTGGCCGCGGGTACGGGCTGCGGCGGTCAGGCGCGCGACGCCGAAATCCAACAGCTTCGGAAAGCCCCGCCCATATCCGGCCACGTCCGCCATGAAGACGTTGTCGGTGCGCAAATCCCCATGGACGACGCCCGCGGCATGCGCCGCCGACAGCCCTGAGGCCAAGCCCCGCAGAATCGCCAGCAGCTCGAGCGTCGGGATCGGCCCCCGAGCGGCCGCCTTTTCCAGCGTCTCGCCGCGGAGCCGCTCCATCACGATGAACGGCGTTCCATCGGGCAGAGTGCCCGCGTCCGTCACCTGGACGATGTGGGGGTGACGCAGATTCGCCACCGTCATCGCCTCGCGTGTGAAATCGTGGACCACCCGATCGTCGAGCCCGACGCCCCAGCCCAGCAGCTTGATCACCATCGGGCCAGAGCCCGGGCCGGCGTTTGTTTCGAAGACCTGTCCGGTCTGGCTCACGCGGGCACCGATTTGAATGAAGCCCGGCTCACCACCGCCCGAGAAGGTCGGTGATTCGGCGAGCTGCCCGAATCCGCGCAGGGTCTGAGCTCTGTCCCAGTGCTGATCGTGTTGCGACATGGCGTGCGGCCCTCATCCGGGGGAATGCCGGACTCTCTTGCCGCTGCAAGATTTGAACCCCCACGCCGGTGCTGGCGATCACGCCGAACGGTATGTCGACCGGCGAAATCTGAAGCAGACGGCCGACATGATCGACAGCGTGCTCAGTCACACCTTCGCTCAAGATGGGGCTCAGAGCCTCAGCTGACATCGATCGCCCTCGACGCCTTCCTGCGGGAGATCGAGATCGACGCGGCGATCGGGCGGGTGTGGGGTGGGTCCACGTTGACGGCGTTCGGAAGCGGCGGCTGATGCAGTGACGCGTGCGCCTCGCCGTATCGTGACTACTTTCACTTCGCGGATTGGCTCGGCAGGGAGTACGAGCCAGCTGATAGGTGGTGATGACCGATGTAGATGAACGATCGTGGACCGACGGCCCGACTCTGGAGGGGCTGCTCGGGCAGGTGGGCCAAGGGGGCCGCGCGATGATCGGGCAAGCCACCCGAGCGCTGGTCAGGCGGTTTGGGGATCGCGGATCGTGCATCCTCATTGCCGGCCGCGTTCGCGTCGTGTTGTCCACGGAGGTTCCCAGCATGGTCGACTTCAGCGTCGACCTGGCGCGTTACCCTGAGATCGCGGCTGCCCTCGCCAGCCACGAGGTCGTCGCCATCGAAGATGTACGCCACTCGGCCATGCTGGAGCCGATCGCCAAACTCCTGCCCAACCGTCTGGGAGCTGTCGTCGTGATTCCGCTCGTGGTCGGGGCTCGATGCCTGGGTGTCATCATGGCCCAGTCGGAACGTCCGAGAGAAATGTCCCCCGCCGACGTCGCGGCGGCTCGACTCGATGGCCGTCTGGTGGCGACCTTGCTGGACCTTCAATTCGGACACGAGCTCGACAAGGAGCTCGACCTCATGGCTCCGGCGGTGGGCGCGCTCACCCCCGACTCTCCAGCCCCGTATGCCGCGGATTCACCCCCGGCCCCACCGGTCGGCAACAAGCGGCGGATTCTGGTCGCGGAAGATGATCCCGATCAGGGGGCGCTCCTCGAAGCGCTTCTGGTGAGAGAAGACTTCGAGGTCGTGCTCACCAGCAACGGGGAGGAGTTGCTGAGCCGCGCGTTCGGTGCCCCGCCTGATCTCATCCTGCTCGATGGCCAGATGCCTCTGCTGAACGGGTTCGACGCCGCTGAACGGCTGCACGCCGATGCGCGTACCTCCAACGTCCCGGTTCTCTTTCTCTCGGGCGCCAAGGATCTGTTGGTCCGTATCCGCGGCCTCAAACCCGACGGCATCGACTTTTTGCGAAAGCCGTACTCGGCACCAGAGCTGTTGACGCGCATCGAGAGGTCGCTCGACCGGAATGAAGCGCGCGCAGAGCTGCTGGCTCAGGCCGAGGTCGACGTATTGACGGGACTCGGCAACGCACGCGCCCTCAACAGGGGCCTCACCGTCGAGCAGTTCCGCATTTCACGGTACGGGGCAACCTCGGCGATCGTCATGATGGACGTGGACAAGCTCAAGACCATAAACGATCAACACGGGCACGTCGTTGAAAGCCGGGTTCTCCAAGCCATCGGGCAATTGATACGACTCATAATCCGCGAGACGGACCTGGCCGCCCGTTATGGGGGGGACGAATTCGTCGTCATCCTGGCGCATACGACGGCTGCCGAGGGTGGTGTGTTCGCCGAGCGCTTCCTAGACCGGCTCCGCGAGCTTCGGCCTGAAGGCCTCGACGTGTCGATGAGCGTGGGAGTCGCCGGCTTGGGAACCTCCGAAGAGCGAACCGGAGACGCGCTCCTCGCCCCCGCCGATGCTGCCGCCTATCGGGCGAAACGGTTGGGCGGAAACCGTGCCTGTGTCTTCGATAGCACGGTCGATCTCATCGCCCCGACGGTCGGGCCATAGGAGGAGAGGGCCGGCCTCCCTCTCGAGTCTCATGGCTGTGGTCGAGGATGTCTGGGGAGACGAGCGGTGAAGGTCGTGCCGACGTCGGCAGTAGAAGTGACATCCAACTTCCCTTCGTGCGCCATGACCACTTGAAAGGCAATGATGAGTCCCAATCCCAACCCTGTGTTCGTCTGCTCGTCCTCGACATGACGGACCATTGGTTCGAAGATGTGGGGCAGAGCCTCCTGAGGAATGGCCGGGCCAAGGCGACGATGGTCAGCCGCTCCTTGTCGATGAACTCAGCCAGTTCGAGGGCAGGCATCGCGCAAGTGTACGACCGCGCGGATCGGCTGGCGACACTCGGGACGCCAAGATTGTTCGCCCCGATGGTGTGGTTCCCGGATCTAGGGAGCGTACCGTCGCGTCGTTCGAGGCGCTTTTTGCCTGGAGGTCGACCTGAAGGCCGCCTGAACCCTCTTCACGGAATCGCGAGCCTTCAGTGCCGACGCCGCTGCGGCGTGCAGCGCGCGCGGCGTTCGACCGACAGGGCATACAGCACGTGCTCGACGTAGATCTCGGTCTGGCCGTTGTGCGGGACGGCGCGGCCGGCGATCGCGCCCGGGCCCGCGTTGTAGGCGGCCGCCGCGAGGCGGATCTGGTGGAAGGTCGCGAGCTGCGCCTGCAGGTAACGTGCGGCGCCGTCCAGACTCTGCTCCGGGTCGAACGGATCGGTCACGCCAAGCCCGCGCGCCGTGGAGGGCAGCAGCTGGGCTGGTCCCATCGCGCCGGCGTATGAGATGCGGTGCGCGTGGCCGCCAGATTCGACCTGCACGATGGCGCCCAAGAGGCCGCACGGCAAGTGGTGCCGGTTCTCGATGCGCACCACCAGCTCCCGCGACATGTCGTCATCCCTGAAGAGGCATCGGGGCCGGTGGCAGGCGTACGAAAACAGCGCCGACACTTTGTTTCGCAGGAAGAACGGCGACAGCGGGAATACCCGGCAATGCCCGAACGTCGCGACGGAGACGTTGATCAGACACAGCGGAATCAGTAGCACCAGCGTCCAGCGCCACCACCGAGCCAGCTTCGGCAGCGCGCGCCACGACGGCCGCAGCCGCCGCCCCAGCCGCCGCACGCGCTGCTTCAGTGCTCCCCAGCGAATGCTCTAGGGTTAGCCGATCGGCCTGGCGCCGACAAGCCCGGGCCCGCCCGCGCGCGACCCGCCAACGCTCGGCGCGCCCTATACTCCGGCGATGATGGGCTTCACACCGGTTGGTTCGACCCTCGGCGGGTTGGTGCTGGGCGTCGCGATCTCGCTCTTGATTCTCTTCGACGGGCGCATCGCGGGGATCTCGGGAATCGTGGGGCGGAGCTTTGGCGCTCGCGGCGGCGATCTTTCTTGGCGCCTGTATTTTCTGGGCGGGCTGGTGGTCGGCGGTCTGCTCTGGCGGCTCGGCTCGCCGGGGGTCTTCGGCGCGGCCAGCTCGACAGGCCTTGCCACGCTGGCCACCGGTGGATTCCTGGTCGGCGTGGGCACCACGCTGGGCAACGGGTGCACCTCCGGACACGGGCTGTGCGGGATCAGCCGTCTGTCGCCCCGGTCCATCGTGGCGACGCTGGTATTCGTGGCGACCGGAATGCTCACCGTCGCTGTCACGCGAGGCCGGCTGTGAGCAACGGGAACAAGAAGGACGCCGTGGCGGCGATCTGCGGTCTGCTGTTCGCCCTCGGGCTGGGGCTGGGCGGGATGACCAATCCGCTCAAGGTGCAAGCGTTCCTCGACGTGCTGGGGAAGTGGGATCCCAGCCTGATGTTCGTGATGGGCGGGGGAATCGTCGTCGGCTTGTGGGCCTTTCGCGCCGCCAAACGCCGCGCCCATCCCTTCCTGGGCGGCGATTTCGGGTGGCCGCGCCGGTCGCGCATCGACGGCCAGCTCCTGGCTGGCGCGGCGATCTTCGGCGTCGGCTGGGGGCTCACCGGCTATTGCCCGGGCCCCGCGCTGGTGGCGCTCGGTGCCGGGCGGATCGGTCCCGCTGTGGCGGTGTCGTCGATGGTGCTCGGCATGCTGGCGACGCAAGCGGTGACCGCCGGCGCGCGCAGGCGCACCGATAAGCGCCGCGATCATCCCCATCTTGCGTTATAGATGTGCGTCTTGTATATAAGACAAATGCGAATCGGGATTGTTGGCGGCGTCGACCGGAGTGCCGGCTCACTGCAGGACATCGCCCGCGCGAACGGGCACCAGCTGGAGCTGCACACCGGCGTTCTGACGAGCGCGGCCGCCGCGTCGACGCTGCGGGCGCTGGTGGGACGGTCCGAGTTGGTCGTCGTCGTCACCGACGTCAACAGCCACAACGCCGTGCGTACGGCGCGCCGCGAGGCCCGTCGCCGGCAACGCGCGCTCAAGCTCGTGCGCCGAATGGGTCCGACCCAATTCGCCGCGCTGCTGCACGGGCTGGTGGGCGTCGGGGCGGCTTAACCCGATTGGAGCGGCGGTCCGATCACCGTGATACGTTCGAGTCATGGTCACCAGGAGTGCGGGCAGCCGGGCGACCCGCCGCGCCCCGGCGCCGCCGGGCGACGAAATCGGAGCGGCAGATCTGGCCCGGCGGGTTGCCGAGAATCTACGTAGCCAACGCAAGAGGCGAGACCTCTCGCTCGACGCGCTCACGCGACTGACGGGCGTCAGCCGGGCGGCGCTGTCTCAGATCGAGACTCGAAAGACCAATCCGACCATCGGGGTCCTGTGGAAGATCGCCTCGGGTTTGGGGATTCCGTTCGCGGATCTAGTAGGGGAGTCCCAGCTTGGGATCTCGGTGCAACGTCGGCAGGAGACGCAGGTGCTGCTCTCGCTGGATAAGAAATTCGAGAGTCGCCCGCTGATGCCGCCGGCGGGCATTTCCCAGATCGAGATGTACGAGCTGCGCCTCTCGGCGCGGGCTCGGCATGCCTCGGACTCCCATGGTCCTGGCACCCGCGAGCTGGTCGTGGTGTTGAACGGGGCGCTTCGATTGACCGTCGGGGACCGCACCGACGAGCTTGCTGCGGGCGATTCGGTCGTCTTCAACGCGGCTCTTCCGCACGTCTACGAGAATCCAGGGACGTCGGAAGCGCGATACCACGACGTCATCATCTATCAACGCTGAGTGATCCCCGGGGCGCCCGGGAAACGCTTGCGCGAGGTCTATCTACTATAGTAGACTGTTGTTCAAGGAAATCAGCCGTGACCGCAACCGCTACCAACCCTGTCCAGTTGCCGACCTTCCCCGGGTCCGTCGGACCGGCCCGTTTCATCGAAGGTCCTCTCGTACGCCCGACCCACAGCTCGGTGCTCGAATTCGTGGTCGGGGACCTCACGCACGAGGTCTCCGACGCCATCGTCAACCCGGCGGGTGCTGGCCTGGTCGATCTGGCCATTCGGCGTGCCGCCGGGCCCGAGTTGCTGGACGCATTTCACCGGAGCGCCTGGGACCTTCCGAAGGGCAAGCTGTCCCCCGGACGCGCGATCCTGACGCCGGGCTTCGATCTGACTGCGGCCCACGTCATCCACTGCGGCCCGCCCGTCTATGCCGACGATCCGATCGCGGCGGCCGAGAACCTGGCGGCCTGCCATGTCGAAGCGCTCCGTCTGGCGCGGGAGCACGGGTTCGGCTCCATTTCGTTCCCGGCCATCGCGACCGGCATCCATCGCTTCCCGGCCTCGCTGGCGGCCGAGATCGCCGTGGGGACGGTCATCGCCGAGCTTCGGGCGCACGCCGCTCCGCTCAGGGTGCGCTTCGTACTCTTCACCTCGGCGATGCTCGAGGTCTTCGTGACCGCGGCCCGGGCCCACCTGAACGAGGTCCCGGCGCGAAGCGAGCGCGGGATCGCCTTTTCGGGGTTGCGACGCATCTGACCGTGCTTGGCGATCGGGGAGGCTGCCTGAGCGAATTGCTGGCGGAGTTGCTCGAACATGTGGGCCACGTCGTCCGGGTTGCACACGATGGGCCAGCCGCTCTACGAATCCTGGACTTGTTTGTTCCCGATCTGGCGCTGCTCGACATCGGCCTGCCGAGCATGGACGGCTACGAGCTTGCCCGCCGACTACGAGAACGGCACGAGCTCCAGAATGTTTCGTTGGTCGCGGTGTCTGGATATGGCCAAGAGGCAGACCGAGAGCGATCGCGTCAGGCCGACCCGAACGGTCTAATTGCGTTCATTGAAGAGCTGACGGAAGACGTCAAAGCCGACGCACGGACAGGCTAGCCGACCTTCTGGATGAAGGCCGCGGCCTCTCGCCGTGGTTATCGACACGCGATCGTCGTCACGGCGGTTCGGCACGGGTGTGTGAACCGTCGACGCGCTCCGTTCGCTTTCTGACAGTCGCGCGTCGCCGGCGCCGGCAAATGGCGGAATGTCGTTTGGCACAAGCCCTGCAAAATGCGGACGGCAAACCGCTGCTCTCGTCATCGGGCAACGCACCCGTACCCGCAAGGAGCTCACATGAAGCCGAGTTGGCTCGGATTCGTTTCGCTCGCGATCCTGATCTGGTCGAACGCCGCAGCCGCGGCCACCCGGGTCTGTGTGAGCGTCCAGCAGAAGTCATGGTATCGGGCGCCGCCGCACCTCACGGCGGTGCCTTCCACGACCGAGGGTGACGGACCGCTCGGGCCCGCCGCGCCGCCGGGGGCGGCGCCGGTGCCGCCGCCCCCGCCCACCTCGCCGCCGTCTGCCAACGCCGATGCGGCGGCCCACGCGCACGCGGCGGCGCACGAGATCGATCCGACGCTCTATCTCAAGCGGATGCTGGAGTACGAGGTGACGCACGAAAATGGCTTCATGGCGGTGGCAGACGGCTGCCAGCAGCACCTGGTCGTCGAGCTCTATCAGCTGGAGAGCGGCTGGACAGTGTTCGGCCACTTCGGGGAGCGCGAGGAGAAGGTCGATCGGGCCGAGCTCGACGAGTTCGTCGAGCTGGCGCAGCGGCTGGCGTTCGCGCTGCTGCGCGGCCGCACGGTCGGCCAGACGATCACGCGCGAGAACGTGCTGCGCTCCGACAGCGAGCGCGACCTGCGCACCGTCGAGGGAACGGGCCACTTCATCTTCGGCATGGGGACCGAGGTCCGCCTCGCCCAGCTGCCGACCGCGCAGGGGCAGTCGCTGCCGGCCGCCTCGGAGCTGCGACTGCTGACGCCCGTCAGCGTCCAGGCCGGCTACCGGCGCAAGCTGCACGCCTGGGGATTCGACGCTTTCGGGCGTGTCGATCTCGGCACCGAGCAGACGGGGATTCACGACAACGATCTGGGCGGTCACGTCGACTACTCGTTCAGCCTGTCGGCGGGGCTGCACTTCCTGCGCTACCTCGACGCGCCCGGCATCAACTCGTTTTACTTCGGGGGCGGGGCGGCGTTCGAGCTGGCGTTCTTCGACGCCATCCGCCCGCTGGCGGAGCGGACCGCCACCACCGACCGAGACGTCCTGGTCGGCGGCGGTCTCAACGTCGACCTCCTGGTCGGCTACGAGTTCCTGCGCGCGAGCTCGATCCACTTCTTCGGTCAGCTCGAGCTCGATGTGCCGACCTATCTCCTCAAGACGGAGAACGACAGCGGCTCGATCGACACCTACATGCCCGGCGCGGTCGCGCAGATCGGGATCATCTTCTAGCCATGTCCGCGGAGCCGGCGGTGGGTCGCCGGACCTGGGCGGCGCCGCTGGGCCTGCTGCTGGGGGTCGCGCTGGTGGCGCAGCCGCGCCTGGCGCGGGCGCAGCTGCGAACCTGCGTCGAGGTCGCGGCGACGCCGGCCGAGACCGACCCGCTGACGCGCCTCGTTCGGAGCGAGATCGATCGGCACCCCACGCACCGCGCGGTTACCGGCGACTGCGAGTCGATGCTCACCGTCGAGGTGATCGATCTCGGACCGGGCGGCGGCAAATGGATCACGGGCCGCATCGCGACTCAGGTCCCGCACCGGGAGCGTGTCGGCGGCGACGGCCTCGCGCCCGCGGTCGAGCGGCTCGTCACCGTGGTCCTTCACAACGATCCGCTGATCCTGCGGGGGCCGGAGTCGCAGAGCTGGCTCGTGAGGCAGGAGCGGGCGATGGCGCTCCACAGCACCGCCCACTACGGACTCGAGACCTATGAGCTGGCGGCGCCGGTCGGCGGCGGACTGGCAACCTTGCCGGGTGTGGCGCTCTCGCTCCTGCGCGAGGTCGACCAGGTGTCGATCGGCGTGCGGCTGGCGGGTGCTTTCGATCCGGGTGGCGATAGGGCCACGCTGCACCTGGCCGCCCAGTTCGACGCCCAGATCGAAGCGACGTTCTATTTCCGGCCCGTATCGGCGTTCACGCTGTTCGCCAGCACGCTGGTCGGCCTCGACTACCAGCGCTTTGAAGGGCCGGCGCCGCTCGACGGCCCGGGAGCCAGCGGCGTCGCGACGGGGCGCGGCCTCGCCGTCACCGCTCGCCTGGGCGTCGAAGCTCTGCGGACGTCGGACCTGCGCCTCGTCGCCTTTGTCGATCTCGAGCTTCCGACCTTCGCCAGCCGCGATCCCGACCATGGCGTCGTCGACCAATGGGTCCCGGTCGCGTCGCTGGGGGCGGGCGTCCTGTTCTAGCGCCGCGGATACTCCTCAGGGCCCGCGCCGGCGACGCGAAAGTCCATCGTCGGCACGCGCCGCTGCGATCGGAAGAAGTGATAGCAACGGGCGATCCAGCGCCGTTCGGGCCAGGTGGGCTTCGACAGCTCCGCCACCAACTCGGGATACGCCTGCGGTACGTCGTGGTGAAGGCCGGGCCGGGGCGCACCCGCCGCCCCGGCCGCCAGGTACTGGGGGAATAGCGCGATCGTGTCGGCCGCGATGGGCGCCGGCGGAGCGCCGGCCGCGCCGCCGGGCAGCTGGGCGAGCAACAGCCCCGCCAGATCTCCCTGGCCGGGCAGCGACAGATGGCCGAGCTGCGTGCAGCGGGGGTTCATCTCGATGAGGTAGGGGACGAAGGTGGCATCGTCGATGACGAAGTCGAGGCCACAAAAGCCGGTCAGCCCGAGCCGTTCCACCAGGCGCTCGGCGGCCGTCCGCATACGCGGGCTGTCGAGCAGGCGAATGACGACCGCCGCGCCGGTCGGTCCCTCGGAAGACAGCACCTCGACGCAGACGGCGCCGAGCAGCCGGCCCTGGAAGCACGCCAGCATGGCGTTCGCCGGGTGGCCGGTCACGAAGCGCTGCACGGTCACCGCCGGTGGCCCGGCGTTTCGCCAGGCCCACAGCGCCAGTGTGTCGCGGTTGACGATCGTTCGCTTGAGCGCGGTCGACAGCCCCGACGGCCTCGAGAGATCCTGGAAGGACCGTCGGGCGGCCTCGCGAGAGTCGACGATCCGCACGCCTTCGCCCGCCCAGGTGCCGTCGATCTTGAGCACGGCCCTCGGGCCTTCTCGATCGAGCCAGGCGCCGAGCGCCTCTTCGGAGCGGACCGGGGCCGTCTCCGGGACGTCGATCCCGAGCTCGGCGGCCAGCGCCAGCAGGCGTTCGCGGCTGCGGACGATGGGGTATGACCGCGGATCGCCCAGCGAGGCCTCGACGAGCGGGCGCCAGCGCGGCCGGCGCGAGTGGAGCTCGTGCAGCTGCCAGACCACCCGATCGTCGCAGGGGACGACCAGGTCCGGCGCCTCGAGCTCGAGCGCCGACTCCAACGAGCGCAAGGAGCCGAGCGCGCGGTAGGTGTAGATCCGATCGATCCCCGGGACGTGTCGCAGCGGATGGCCGATCGGACAGAGCGCCGCGACCGAGGTCCCGCGTTCCAGGAAACGAAGCGATAACCTCGCCGCCAGGGCCCACCACGCCGTAGCCGCGAACATCACCCGTGGCGCCTTTACAGGTTCCACAATAGACGCCATAGAATAACACGCTCGTGTCCAATCCCGTCGCAGTGGCCATCGTCGGTGCCGGTCCGTTCGGTTTGTCCATCGCGGCATATCTTCGCCACGCGAAGATCGATCATCGAATCTTCGGCTCGCCCATGCAGAGCTGGCGTACGATGATGCCGCGGGGGATGTTCCTCAAGTCGGAGGGCTTCGCCTCGAACCTCTACGATCCCGAGGGGAGCTTCACGCTCGGGCATTTCTGCCGGGAGACCGGGCGTCCATATGCCGACCTAGGCGAGCCGGTACCGCTCGAGACCTTCATCGAATACGGCGCGGAATTTCAGAGGCGCTTGGTTCCGGCGCTCGAGCCGGTGGACATCGCCTCGCTCAAGCGCTCCGGCGACGGATACGAGCTCGCCACCGCCGCCGGAGAGAAGCTGGTCGCCCGGCGGGTGGTGGTGGCCACGGGCATCTCCGCCTCGGCCTATCTGCCGCCGGTCCTGGAGCGGCTGCCGCGCGAATCGGTCACCCACAGCTCGGCCCACGCCGACCTCTCGCGCTTCCGCGATCGCCAGGTGGTGGTTGTCGGCGCGGGCGCCTCCGCCGTCGACATCGCCGCGATCCTGCACGAGCTCGGGGCAAAGGTGGAGCTGACGGGACGCGCGCCCCGGGTGGAGTTTCACGATCCGTCGCAGGAGCCACGCCCGCTCATCGAGCGCATCTTGAGCCCGCGTTCCGGGTTGGGCATCGGGTGGCGGTCGCGACTTTGCACCGACGCGCCCATGGTCTTCCACGCCATGCCGGAGCGTTTCCGGCTGCGGATCGTCAAGCGGCACCTCGGCCCGGCGCCCGGCTGGTTCGTCAAGGCCAAGATGATCGGGAAGGTCCCCATGCACATGGGTCTCACCCTGTCGGGCGCGGAGATGCGCGACGGCCGGGTGCATCTGCAGCTCACCGGCGCGGGCGCCGCGAAGGAGCTGGTCGCCGACCACGTCATCGCGGGAACCGGCTACCGCCCGTCGCTCGATCGGCTGCCGTTCTTGGATCCCGATTTGCGGCGCTCGATCGCCGATCTGGTCGGTTCGCCCGTCTTGACGCAGTCGTTCGAGTCCTCGGCGCCGGGCCTCTACTTCGTGGGGCTGGCTTCGGCCAACGCCTTCGGTCCGCTGATGCGGTTCGCGTTCGGGGCCGGCTACACGGCCAAGCGGCTAACCCGACATCTGGCCCGGCGAGCCGCCTGAGGGCGGCGCCGGTCGCTTGTACTCTATGAGCGCGGCCTTCTTGCCGCGGACGCGCTCGAGGGCATAGCGGACCTGCCCCCACAGCACGGGGATCTGCTGCAGGTGCGAATGCAGCCCGTAGGCGGCCAGCGCCACCCGGTCGCGGGTTTTCCAGCGGGTCTTCCAGGCCGACCGCAGCGCCAGCGCCCCCAGCAGCGCGACCCACGCCAGGACCGGAAGCGGCGAGCGCGCCGCGATCGACGCGCCGGCGGCCAGGATGGGCGTCCCGATCCAAAAGCCGCCCCGAACGAGGTTGCCGCGGCTCTCTTTCAGCCACAGCGGATCGGGCGTGTGCCGGTACCGCCGGGAGACCTCGGCGTAGGCGTAGCCGGTTCGAACGGCGCGGCGCCAATACTGTCTGAAGCGGCCGAGGGCCAGATCGTGACCGGTCATGGGCGCGTCGACGTGCAGGATCTTGCCGCCCCGCGCGCGCAGGCGGCGACAGAGCTCCGGCTCCTCGCCGGCGATGAGCTCGGCGTCGTAACCGCCCGCCGCCTCCAGCGCCGATCGGCGCATGAGCACGTCACCGCCGCAGTAGTCGGTGAACCCGGCCGCGTAGACCCAATCGAGATCGAGCACCCGGTTGTAGATGGAGCGGTCGGTGTGAATCTCCCGCCGGTGTCCCCACACGGCGACGATCTGCGGATCGCGCCCGAGCGCTTCGATCGCGAGCCGCGGGAAGTCGGGGTCGAGGGTGGTGTCGCCGTCCAAGAACAACACCAGCTCGCTTCCGAGCGCCCGCCAGCCGGCGTTGCGGCCCAGCGCCGCCGTCGGCTTGGTGGTCGCAAGCTCGATCACCTGCACGCCCGCTTCGGCGGCCAGGCGCGGGCTGCCGTCGCTGGAGCCCGAGTCCACGTAGATGGTCGGCACGCTCCCCGGCACCCCCCGGATGGCCCGCACCGAAGCCAGGCAGGCGTGCAGGTGCGTGGCTTCGTTGCGACCGATGATGACCACGCCCAGCGCCGAGTTCGCGCCGGCTCTGGCGTCCGCGATGTCGGCCGTCTCCACCCCGGACAATATTGCAGCCCCCGAGCCCGGCGAGAACCAAAAAGGGCCGAGCTGGCGGGTCCGGCTGCCGATCGAGCAGAGCGCCGCACATCAATGGCGCGCCAGAAGCTCCAGCGTGTGCGCGTACGGGTCGATTCTCAGCGGCTCCCCGTGCCCGGGGATCACCTCCCTCGCCGCCGGATAGCGGGCCGCGACGCTGCGAACCGCCTCCGGCCACGAAGCGAGGTCGGCGTCTTTCGTGAAGCCGAGGTCGGTCGCGTTCTGGTCCTTGATCAGGCACCCGCCGTACAGGACCTTCGGCGCCGGGAACCAGAGGACGATGTTGTCGCGGGTGTGGCCGGGGCCGGGATAGAAGGCTTCGAAGCCGCGCGGGTCGCGGCGGCTCTTCGCGGCGGCCTCGAGCAAGACGGAGACGCCTTTGATCCCCCGCTTGCGGAGCCGCGCGACGGTCAGGTCCAGCGCGGCGACCGGAATATGGCGCCGCTGCAAGGCCGCGATCCCGCCCGCGCGATCGGCATGGTCGTGCGTGATCACGGCGCCGATCCAGGGTTGGTGGAAGCGGGCGTCTCCCCATTTGAGGACGGCCTCGGTCTGCGCGTCGGTCCAGATCGCGTCGACCAGCAGGAGACCGGCGTCGGTCCTCACCACGAGGCCGTTGGCGGGGATCCCCCCCGCACTGGTGGCGCGATAGGGGAAGAATGAGCCGTCGAGCGCGCCGACGCTGACCTCCTCCTTGGGGGTCGGCCCGGTCGTGATCTGCTTGAATGCCCCGGGTGTCAGCACGAACGGGTAGGTGATGATCACCGAGCCGCCGTTCAGCGGTGTCGGGAACTGCCACTTCTTCAGGGCGCCCTGGATGCAGTCGGACACGGCGTGGTCCTTGTCCGCCAGCATCGTCGAGTCTTCGAGCGACGTCGCGGTCACGGCTCCCGTCGGCGAGATGGTGAACTTGATCAGAAGTTCTCCGCCCACCCAAGGATCGTGGGTGAGCAGGCTCTCGTAGCAGTACTTCACCTCGTTGATGTGGCGGCGGATGATCCGTCGGATGATCTCCTTGTCGAGAGATCCGCGTGCCGAGGCGTCGACGACCTGCGCACCATCGGGAGCGCCGCCCCGGAGATCAATCACCGATCCCCCGTCGCGGGGGCGGCCAAACACGGACGTCTGCTGGGAACGCGCGACGGGGCCGAGCAAGGATGCCGCGGCGCCCATCAGCAGACCCAGGCGAATCGGCAGAGCGCGCGGCGACATGGCCGGAGAATCGCCCGGGTGCCGCCCGGTCACAACTTCCGGGGACGACCGATCAGCCGGGGAATTCCTTGGTGTCGGTATTTTGGTGGCCGCCGGTGAAGACGCTCGGGTTGACCTTCAGGTCGTCCGATGGCACCGGCAGGTTCTGCGCGATGGGATCGTCCTTGAGGAGCGGCTGATTCCGTGTGGCGCCACCACGAGGCCCCAGCGTCTCGCGCGACAGCACGGCGCGCACCGTCTGGAGGGTCTCCCGCCCGGGCGCGTGCTCGACGAGATTGCCCAGGCTGAGCACGCCGACCAGCTTCCCTTCGGAATTGACGATCACGAGGCGGGCCTTCCGCTCGGTGGCCATCAGCTCCTCCGCCTCGTGAACGCCGGCGGTATCCAGGCAGGTAACCGCCGGGGAGGTCATGATCAGCGCCGCCGAGGTCGACTCGGCCGCCACGCGCTTTGCCAGGGCCCGAGTCGTGAGATCCCCGTCGGTGACGACGCCGACGACCCGATTCGCAGAGTCGCAGATGGGCAGAAAGCCAATTCCCGCCTCCGCCATCAACGAGGCGGCCTTCTGGACGCTGTCCTGCTCCGTCAACCATTCGAGATTCTTGGTCATGATGTCTGCACATTTCATGGCGGTCTCCTCTCCGCGCCCCGACAGTCAATCGGGCGCAGCCTGCCGACGATTCGAACGCGAATCGTCGCGGTCCTCCCGGGCCGCTGAGGAGATCGTAGACACGAAATCCGCCGTGGGTAGCCGGGCGGGCCGATCGTGACGCGGCGCGATCGAGGCTAGGCGGCGATGCCGGGCAGGGGCGTCTTGCTCGTCCCGGTCAGCCCCGGATCCCCGAACCCCGTGTAGCTGGTGATCCCCATCGCCTCGCAGATGTTGAGCAGCACGCGCTCGTGCCGTTCGGTCGAGTTGATGTAGCGGCCGTTGGCGGCGGTCTTGAGGTACCCGTTGTTGCCGCCGGCCAGCACGAACCGCATCGACTGCTGGTTGTGGTTCTGGGCGTCGCCCATGTCGCGGGCCCAGACCATGAGCGTGGTGTCGAAGAGCGTCTTGGTCGAGTCCAGCGGATCCTGGAAACCCTTGAGAAGGTTGATGAGGGCGATGAACTGCTTGCAGAGGTAGGCCTCGAACAAGGTGAGGTTCGCGTAGTTGGAGGCGGCGCCGCTGTGGATGTAGCCGCCGTGCTGGTCGTCGGAGGGGATGCCCGGCGTGTTGACGATGAGCCGCTGGTCGTTGCCGTACTCGAGGCCGGCGACCCGGGTGATGTCGCAGGCAAAGGCGCTGGCGATGATCTGCTGGTGGATCAGGTTCGCCGCCAGCGCGTCGAGGTCGGTCATGAACTGCATGGTGCTGTCCGCGCCGGGCGTGGGCGGTTTCATGCAGCCGTTGCCGGTGGGCACGGTCTGCGAGAGCTTGTTCTCGAGCTGGCGGATCGAGTCGAGGTGCGCGTCCATCTTGGCGCTCTCGTTGTTGCCCAGCGTCCCCTTGAGGGTGGTGATCTCACCGGTGATGAGATCGAGGATGCTCTGCCGGCGGGCCAGCAGCTGGGCGGCCGACATGCCAGCCGGCAGGGCGCTGCCGAAGACCGTCGTGTAGGCGGAAAGGGGTGAGCCGGTCGTCGGCAGGTTGGTACCGCTGGCGCCGCCATAGAACTGGGTGTTGCCGTTGTTCTCGCTGGTGTTGGCGCCCAGCAGCAAGGAGGCAATGGGGCGGTTGACGCCCGAGGCGACCAGCTTGTTGGCGATGAACTGGTCGACGGAGATCTTGATGACCGGCACGTTGTTCACGGCGTAGTACCCGTTGCCCTGGCCCGTGAGGCTGTCCGAGCTGCCGTGCCCGTCGTTGGGGTTGCCGCTGGGCATTCCCTCGACCAGCACGACGTTGCTCGCCACCGTCGACAGCGGCTGCGTCATCGCGCTCCAGGTCGTGATGCTCCCGTCGGAGGCGATGCTGGGCGGGGTCCACAGGGGCGGGTAGGTGCCCATGGTGCAGAACAGCAGCACGCGCGACGACTGGTTCGCCGCCGCGGCGCGGGCCTGGCGCCGCAGGCTCAGGTTGATGAACGGCGCGAGCAGGAGGCCGGCGCCCACGCTGCCCACGAACTGTCTGCGGCTAGGCTTGCGCATGCGTTTCCCCTCTAGTCCTGAACCCGGGTGGTGAAGTTCGGCGCGTGGAGAATCGCCATCAGCACGCTCTGGAGCGCAAAGCCTTTGGATTGCGCCTCCTGGTAGATCGAGTCGTAAGTGCAGCCGTCCTGACTCCAGGAGCTCGAGCCGTAAGAGAAGTACGTCCAGTACCGCATCATGCAGCGGGAGACGTCGTCGCTCTGCGCCAGGTAGGCGGAGAGGCTGCCCGTTCCGGACAACCCGGTGATGGTGTCGTCCTTCCCCTCCGGATCGCCGAAGATCGTGCCCGTGTCGACCACCGGCAGGCCGTTGTCGGTGGTGCGGTACCGGCCCCAGCCGTCGTAGTTCTCGAACGCGAACCCGATCCAGTCCATCAGCTTGTGGCAGCTGGCGCAGGTGCCCTGTTCGTGCTCGTTGATGAAATGGTCGCGGGTGGTCTCCACGGTGGTCGACGGCATGAAGGTGGTGTTGAGGCCGGGGGGCGGCGGCGCGATGTCCTGGCAGAGCATCCGCGAACGGACCATGTGGCCGCGCTGGGTGGGGGAGTCGGTGCTGGGGCGCGCGTACCCGTTCAAGATCGTCCCGGTGGCGAGCAGGCCCGGATCGCGGCTGGTCCCCGCGTAGGGGACGCTCTTGAACGCGGTGGTGAGGCCGGTCGCCGAGATCCCGTAGTAGGTGGCGAGCTCCTGATTCAAGAACGAGTGGTCGGCGGTGAGGACCGAACCGATGGTGCCGCTGCCGTTGAAGGCCTCCAAGATCAGATCCTGCGACTCGGTGGCCATGTCGTCCTGCAGAGACTGCGTGAGCACGTAGACGGTGTTGTCCTTGGCGGTGGTGTAAAGGCGCGGCAGGCCCAGCCAGCCGTTCATGAAGCCCATCACGGCGGTCGCGTTGCTGGCGCTGCTGGTGGCCAGAAGGCGCTGCGCCTGCTGGTCGACCATCGCTGTCATGGTCGTGCTGCCGCTGGCGACCGCGTCGGCCGCGGTCAGCAGGGTGTCGTCGGGGGCGTTGCCGCTCAGCGTGTAGGCCAGCTCGGCCGCGACCTCGTAGGCCGTCAGCGCGAAGGCGCTGCCGCTTTTGGCCCCGAGCTCGCTCCGGTAGAGAAAGTAGGGCGACTGCAACATCGCCGAGATGACGATCTGAGCGCCGTCCGAGTTCGAGCTTCCGGCCATGAACAGCGTGCTGTAGGTGGCGATGCGCGGGTCGCCGGCGGCCAGCGTGGTGCGGAAGGCGCGCCGGCCGAAGGCCTGGATGAACTGTGTCGCGCAGGTGGTGGCGGGCGTTCCCGTCGACGTCGCCGCGCAGGCGGCGAACTGATTGAGTTGCCCGGCCGAGGCCGCCCAGGCCGCGACCGCCTCGGCGTTGTCCTCCAGCTGCGAGGCGTTGAGGCCCTGCACGAGGAGCGAGTTCGCATCGATCGAAAAGCCGAGCGTGGTCGGATCGCTGAACACCGTCGAGACGGGCGCGGTGCCCGCCGTGTCGTTGAAGATGCTGTGGATGCTGGCCGCGAACTCGGGTCCGCTCAGACGCCACAGCTTGCGCGGGCCCGGGGCGTTGCTGGTGCAGGGATCGGGCGGGCTCAAGGTGCTGGGCTGCTGCATCACCGTCGGCCCGGCGTCGGGGTTGGCGCCGCCGCCCGTGCCGCCACCGCCGGTCCCGCTGTCTCCGCCGCCGATGTTGCCGCGGCCTGCGCAGCCGGAGGCGATCAGGACGCCGATGCCGGCGGCTAGAAGAGAGGGGCGTTGCATAAGACCTCCTGCGGGACGAACGACGAATAAGGATAGGGAGGCGAGACCTCTCCAATGTTATCGCAACAATCGCGCAGGTCAATCCACCGGTTCCCGGGCATGCGACCCCTCGGGTCAGGCGGGCTCGAAGCGCGCGCCGCCCGACTCCGGGGAAGCGGCGACGTCGAGGACCAGACGGCCCGGGATCTGGGGGCTGCCAGGGGGCGTCCAGGCGGCCTTGCGGGTCTTGCCCTTGGTGACCAGATCGCGAAGCTGCGTGTCGGTGAGTCGTTTGCCGGCGGACTCGAACCAGACCACGAATGAGCAGCCCTCCCGCCAGCGGGAGCAGCCCCAGCCGCGCTTGCCGGCCAGCAGCGGCCCCCGTTTACAGCGCGGGCAGGTCAACTCTGCCGTGGAAGTGGTCGCCGGGGCCTTGGCGGCTGTCGGCGGCGCCGACGCCTCCGGATTCGCCGGCGGCGCCGCCGCGGCGCCCCGACCCACCGGCGACCGCCGGATCGCGTCCACCACCTCGCCCACGTAGCGGGCGATGTCGCTCATGAACGCCGCGCGCGTCTCCTGTCCGCGTGCGACGCGGGCCAGGCGGGCTTCCCAGGAACCGGTCAGCTCGGGTGAGGCCAGACTGGCGACGGGCAGCCCCTCGACCAGCGCGATGCCCAGCGCCGTGGGGACGATCTGCTTGCCCTGGCGGGCGACGAAGGTGCGTCGCACCAGCGTCTCGATCGTCGAGGCCCGCGTGGCGGGCGTGCCGAGGCCGGTGTCCTTCATGGCGGCGCGCAGCGCCTCGTCCTCGATCTCGCGACCCGCGTACTCCATCGCGCCGAGCAGCGTGGCCTCGGTGTGGCGCGGCGGCGGCTTGGTCTGTTTGGCCAGGCTGTCGAACGCGCCGTCGAGGCGCTGGCCCTCCGAAAGCGGCGGCAGCGTCGACGCCAGCTCCGCCTCGGCGTCGGGATCCTTGCCGTCGCCGCGCCGGGTCTCGCCGAGCTGGGCGACCTCCTGCCAACCCGCCGCCAGTCGGACCCGGCCCCGCGCGAAAAACCTGTCCGGCGGCCCAGGCAGCGCGGCCAGCACCGTCTCCTCGGCCGGGGAGGGGGCCTCCACCGGCGTTGGGGTCCTGCTCGCTCCGGGCGGTGCGACGCCGGACCCGCCGACGCGGATCACGACGTCGGTGAGGGCGAACTCCGCGTCCGGGTAGAACACCCCCAGGAAGCGGCGCACCACCAGATCGAACACCCGCCGCTCGTCCGTCTGCAGGGCATCCAGGCGGACGGCCTTGCCGGTGGGGATGATGGCGTGGTGGTCGTGAACCTTGGCGTCGTCGAACACCCGCTTGGACTTGGCGGGTGGTGCGGCGAGCAGGGTTTGTGCGAATGGCGCGTACTCCGGGATCTGGGTCAGGCCGCGGAACAGCTTGGGCATCTCCGCGGCCAGATCGCTGGACAGCGTGCGCGCGTCGGTTCGCGGGTAGGTCAAGATCTTGTGGCGCTCGTAGAGGGCCTGCGCGGCCTCCAGCGTGCGAGTGGCGCTCAGGCCGAAGCGCCGGTTCGCCGTTCGCTGCAGCGAGGTCAGATCGAAGAGTTGCGGCGCGGGCTCGCGGGTCTTTTTCTGGCGCAGGCTCTCCACCACGGGGCCCTGGGTGTCGGCCGCCGCGCCATGGGCCGAGGTGCGCGCGACGACCTCGGCGGCGAGCGCCAGCGTCCCGAGCCGGTTGACCGTCGCACTATCGTTGGCACCCGCGCGGGCGCCGCGCGTGCCCCAGCCGGCGTGGAACGACGCGCGCGGCGCGTCCCCGCCGGTACCGAATGTCCCCCGCACCTCCCAGTAGTCCTTCGGACGGAAGGCGGTGATGGCCTGCTCGCGCCTCACGACGATCGCCAGCGTCGGCGTCTGCACGCGCCCGATCGAGTAGACCGGCGAACGCGCGGGGTGGCCCCCCCGCTGGCCCGCGGCCCGGGCCGGCGTCCGCTGGGGGCGCGGTGCGGGCGAACGATCTCGGTGGGTGACCGTGACCGCGCGGGTGGCGTTCATGCCGACCAGCCAGTCCGCTTCCGATCGGCAGCGCGCCGCATCCCCCAGCGCGTCGTACTCGGTGCCCGGCTTCAGCGCCGCGAAGCCGCGCCCGATCGCCTCGTCGGTCATGGACGAGATCCAGAGCCGCCGGGTGGGCAGACGGCTGCCGGCGATCTCGTACACATACCGGAAGATCAGCTCTCCCTCGCGGCCGGCGTCGCAGGCGTTCACCACCTCGGAGAAGCGCCGATCGCAAAGCAGCTCGCGGACGGCGCGCAGCTGGTCGCGGGTGCTTTCCACCGGGCGAAGCTTGAACGCCGCCGGGATCATCGGCAGCGCGTCGAGCCGCCAGGCCTTCCAGCGACCGTCGTACGAGGCGGGCTCGTCCAGCTCCACCAGGTGCCCGATACACCAGGTAATCACCCGCCGGGAATCGCCGAGCGCGTGCCGACCCGAGCCGCGAACGCCCAGCACGCGCGCGAGATCGCGGGCGACGGACGGCTTCTCGGCGATCACGAGCTGCATGCGCGGATCAGTGTATCGGCCGCCGTCCCCGGCGGTTCACCCCATCAATACTTTTTCTCGGCCTTCTTGAGCCGCTTGGCTTCCTTCTTCTCCTTCGGGGTCTTGCTGGGCGCCTTCTTGACGTTCTTCTTCGAATCCTGGCTCTTGCTCATGGGGTCTCCCTGGTTGACGGTGGCAGCTTGCTTCGAACAGCACATGGTAGTCGCCCAGAGGTAAGGATGACCAAGTTTCGGGCGCCGATTTTCGAGGGGGTCACCGGATTAGGCGGTAGCCTCCCGGACCGGGGGACAGCCCATGGCGGAAGAAGAGAGCGGGGCCGGTGGGGCGGCGCTGCCCGGGCGGCGGGCCACCCTCGAATCGTGGCGTGCCGAGGTCCTGCACGGGATGCTGACGGTCGCCGCCGTGGCCTCTCCGATCGTCGCGGTCGTGGCGATGGCGTTACCGTCGACCCCACACACCTGGCCGAAGATCGTCCTCTTCGCGGCCGGCGGGATCTGCTTCCCGGTGCTCCGCTTCGTCCCGCGGTTGTCGGTGCCCCTGCGGGCCTCTCTCGCGATCGTGCTCGCGTTCGGGACCGCGGTGATCGCCCTCGTCACCTCTGGGTTCAGCGCGGGGCCGGGCGTGGTCCTGGCGGCGACCAGCATCTTCGCCGTGATCTTCCTGGGGCGACTGAGGGGCCTTCTGTTCATCGGGCTCTCGGTGCTGGCATTTTTCGTGATCGGCGCGCTGGCCGCGCGCGGCGCCCTCACCATTCCGGCGGTCGAGCTCGATCCGCATCGCATGCGCAACTGGACCCGCATCGGCATCGCCTTCGCGGTCCTGAGCTGTCTGCTGACCAGCGCGATCGACTTCGTGATTCGCCACGTCGAAGCCAGCTTCCGCGCCACCACCGCGGCCCTGGTCGAGCTGCGGCTCGCCCACCGACGTCTGGGCCAGCTCCACGGGCGTCTCGAAGCCGCCAAGGAGGAGGAGCGGCGGTTCATCGCCCACGAGCTCCACGACGAGCTCGGGCAGATGCTCACCGCGCTCAAGCTCCGACTGCAACTGCATCCGAGCAGCTGTCCGGGCGGCAAGACCGCCGCGCCGGTCGAGGGCCTCCCCGACCCGTTGCAGCTCGTCGATCAGATCATCACGCAGGTGCGCACCTTGTCGGGCGATCTCCGGCCACCCCTGCTCGACGAGGTGGGGTTGGTTCCGGCGCTGCGCGCCTATCTCCAGAGCCAGGAGGTGCTGTCGGGGGTGGTGATGGACTTCGACGCCGGCGCGCCGCTCGCCGCCGATGCCCGACAGCCGGACTTCGAGATCGCCTGCTTTCGCGTGGTCCAGGAATCGGTCACCAACGCTCTCCGCCATGCCTCCGCCCGCCACGTCTGGGTGCAGCTGACCGGCCAGGGCGACCGCATGTCGCTCTCGATCCGAGACGACGGGCGTGGGTTCGATACCGGGACGCTCGACGGGGCGGCCGCCGCCGGTCACCTGGGCGTCGTGGGGATGCGCGAGCGGGTTCGCGCGCGTGGTGGCGTCTTCACGCTGACCTCGCGCCCGGGCGCCGGCACGGCGGTCGAGATCGAAATACCGGTTCGAGCGTGACCCGCTAGACATTGCGGTGCGCGCGCAGGTCGTGCCATGGTCCGGCGCGTAGCGCGAACCCGCGGAGGACGATGTGATCGATCTGCCCATTGCCGTCGGAGGTCTGATCGTCGGCTTCATCGTGGGCCTGACCGGCGTGGGCGGCGGCGCGCTCATGACGCCCATGCTGGTGCTGATCTTCGGGGTGCCCCCGCTGGCGGCGGTGTCGAGCGATGTGGTGGCCGCCGTGATCATGAAGCCGATCGGGGGCGGCGTTCATCTGCGTCGCGGCACGGTGAAGCTCGGCCTCGTGAAGTGGTTGATGGTGGGTTCGCTGCCCTGTGCGTTCGCCGGCGTGCTCCTGCTCAAGAGCACCGGCTCGGGCGAGGCGTTGCAGGCGCACATCAAGCTCGGCCTGGGCTATGCGCTGTTGCTGGCCTCCGCCGGGATCCTGGTGCGCCCGCTGCTGGTCCGGCGCCGGACCCAGGTCGTGCCGGCGGCGAATGTCGCGGTCAAGATCCTGCCCACGATTCTGATCGGCGCCTTTGGCGGGCTCATCGTCGGCATGACTTCGGTCGGGTCGGGATCGCTCATGATCGTTCTGCTCCTGCTGCTCTACCCGCAATACAGCCTGTCCGACCTGGTCGGCACCGATCTGGTGCAAGCCATTCCCCTGGTCTCTTCCGCCGCCCTCGGCCACATCTTGCTGGGGGATTTCAAGCTGGCGCTGACGGGATCGATCCTGGTGGGGGCGATCCCGGGGGTCTATTTCGGCGCGCGGCTGTCGACCCGGGCGCCCGATGGTGTCCTGCGCCCGATCCTGGTGGTCGCGCTGTCGTCGTCGGCGCTCAAGCTGGTCGGCGTCAGCAACGCCGTGCTCCCGTACGCGATTCCCATCATTGCGGTGTTTGTTTTCGCGATGGCCATTCCCGACCTGCGCCGGGCGCTCGCGCTGCGCAAGTCGGTCGGCTCCTAGCCGATCGGCGGGAAGGGGAAGGGGAAGGGGGCGCCCCCGCGGGAACAGGTGCCCTTGACCGGAATCGCCCGAGCGAAGATGCTGCGGGTTGCTAGCTGGGCGGCCGGGGGGCGTACCAGGACAACAATCTGAACCCAAGCCCCCGCCTCCGATCCGGTTTCGTTGGGGGAGCCCACGCCGCCTCGATGATTCCAGACGACCAACCGACACCCAGCAAAGCCACCGCGACCAAGTACCAGCTCCTGAAAGAGCTGGGGCGGGGCGGTATGGGGGTGGTCCACCTGGCGATGTCGCGCGGGCCGCAAGGCTTCACCAAGCTGGTCGTCCTCAAGATGATGCGGCGGCAGCTGGTGGCGGACTTCGAATCGCGCCGGATGTTTCTGGAGGAGGCGCGCATCTCGGCGCGCCTGACCCATCCCAACCTAGTCGACGTCTACGAGGTCATCGACTACGGCGAGATGCCGACCATCGTCATGGAGTACCTGGAGGGGCAAACGCTGGCGGCGCTCATGTACGGCTCCGCGACACCGACCAAGCCGTCGAGGCGCCTTCTGCTCTACGTCTTGACGAAGGTACTGGCCGGGCTGGGCGCGGCGCACGATCTGCGGGACTTCGACGGGACGCCGCTCAACCTGATCCACCGCGACGCCTCGCCGCACAACATCTTCGTGCTCTACGACGGTCAGGTGAAGGTGCTCGACTTCGGCATCGCCAAGGCGGACCGGTCGGAGGTGGAGACCCAGGCGGGCACGCTCAAAGGCAAGATCCGGTACATGCCCCCGGAGCAGCTCCTGCATCTTCCCCAGGACCGCCGCGCGGACATCTTCGCGGTGGGCGTCGCGCTGTGGGAGGCGCTGGCGGGTCGGCGGTTCTGGGGAGCGCGAACGGACGAGGAGGTTGTCCGCGAGCTGTCGTCGCGGAGGCTGCCGGCCATGCCCGCCGAGGTGGATGTTCCCCCGGAACTGGCCGCGATCTGCGCGCGCGCGCTGGCGCCGGAGCCCGCCGACCGTTACGCGACGGCGCAAGAATTCCAGCAGGATCTCGAGCAGTATCTGGCCACCTGGTCGGATCGAATCGGGGCGGTGCAGCTGAGCGCCTACATGCGCGAGATCTTCAGCCAGGAGCGGGAGTCGGCCAAGTGGCTGATCGAGTCGCACATCCGCGAGACCAAGAAGCTGGAAGACACGGTCGCGGGGCAAACCCGCGCCGGGGCACCGCAGTCGCAGTCGCAGCCTCAGTCTCCGACGCAACCGGCGCCACCCCGGCGCCGTTCCAAGTGGGTCGGCTTCATCGCGCTGCCGGGCGTGGTGGTCGTGGCGAGTATGCTGCTCTTGGCGGGGGTCTTCGCAGGCGGCCGTCGTACGTCCTGGGAGGCAGAGCGGACGACGGCGACCCGATCCCCGGCCGGCCGGCCGGGCGCTGACGAGAGCTGCAAGAGCGGCTCGAAGGCCTGTGACGGTGCTTGCGTGTCGGTCGACAGCCCGGAGCGCGGCTGCGGTGGCGAGGGCTGCAACGCCTGCAATGTTTCGAACGCGACCGCGCGATGCAATCAGTTCGATCTCTGCGACGTCGCCGTCTGTCACAAGGGTTTCCAGGACTGCGACAGCGACGGCAGCAACGGTTGTGAAGCCAACGTACGAACCGATCCGGACAATTGTGGGGACTGCGGGCGGAGGTGCCTCCTGATTCCTCATGCGCAGCGCGGGTGTGGCGATGTATGCACGATCTGGCGCTGCATGGGCGGCTTTCGAGACTGCAACGCGCAGGTCGACGACGGGTGCGAGGTCGACGTCATGAACGACCAGCGGAATTGCGGGCGTTGCGGGCACGGCTGCGCTCACGGTCAAAAATGCCACCGCGGCGTGTGCGCATGACCCGGCCGCGCGCGCGCACCGTCGGTCTGGTCACCTTGGTCTTGGCGACCTTGGCGGCCGGCGCCTGCGGGCGGGGTGCGGCCGACGGCCCCCGCCCGGGGGCCGTCGCCCCGACGTCGGAGCGTCCCATCGAGATGTTCAGCTGGCTCGAACGGATCGGCGATTCCGATCCGCTGGGGGCGCTGGCGACGGAGCACCGCCGGCATCATCCCGACGACGTGATCATCAATGCGCGCGCGGCACTGTCGGGGCTGGCCCGCAAGGCCTTGCGCAGCCGGATGTTGCGCAACGAGCCGCCCGACACCTTCCAGGCGAACGCCGGCATCGATCTCATGCAGTGGGTGCTCACCAACGGATCGGACGCGCGCGAATCGAAGCTGCTGCCGCTCGACGACCTGGTGGGCGGGGCGGCTTCCTGGCGGGAGTCGATGCCGGCGCAGCTCCTGGAACGGGTCAGCTACGACGGAAAGATCTACGGCGTCCCCGCCGACCTGCACCGGAACAACACCGTCTTTTACAACAAGCGGGTCTTCGCCAAGTACGGCCTCAGTGAACCGAAGACGGTGGCCGACCTGGTCGCGATGGGCGGCAAGCTCCGCGGCTCCGGGGTGCCGCTCATCGCGGTCGGCAGCCGCGAGCCCTGGACCTTGGCCCTCCTGATGTTCGAGTGCCTGCTGGTCGCCCGCGAGGGCCCCGCCCTGTACCGGGACTATTTCACCGGTCGGCTCGACGCGGCCGATCCGCGGGTCATTCGGACGCTCGAGGCGGGGCTCGGTCTGTTCGCCTTCGTCAACCCCAACCACCGCGAGCTCTCCTGGCTGCAGGCGGTGGAGATGGTGACCCACGGCGAGGCGGCCATGACGGTGATGGGGGACTGGGCGCGCGCGCCGTTCGTCGCCGCTGGCCTGAAGCTGGGTCTGGACTACGGCGAGATCCCCTTCCCTGAGACGGCCGGGACCTTCGTCTTTTCGGCCGACGCTTTCGCGCTGCCGGTCGACGCCAAGAACCGGGCCGGGGTCGAGCGCCTGCTGGCCGTCCTGGGCTCGCCGGACGGGCAGAGGGCGATAAGCCAGTCCCGCGGGACGCTCGCCTCGCGCATCGACGTGCCGCCGCCCGATACGGATGCGGTCCTGACGGCCAACTACGCGCTGCTCAAAAAGGGCGCGCTGGCTATGGCGCTGTCCGGTCTGCTGCCCGCGGGCTTCAGCGACGATCTCTTCTCGGCCCTCGCCGAGATGCTCGACCAGCAAGACATCGATCCCGTGCTCCACACGCTGCGCAGCCGCTACGTCCTGCTGCGATAGTATGATGCAAAGCTTTAAACTATCCCCAGTAAGATATTAATATAACTGAATATATAAGTTACGCGATTGTCGCCGACGCTCCCGTGCGTATGTTCTTTCCCACATGGGAAAAGTTCTGATCGGGCTCGGGGTCTTGGTGGCCATCTGCGGGGCTTCGTGCGTGGGGAGCTACAACAAGCTCGTGCGCCTCAGTCAGGCCGTGGACAGCCAATGGTCGCAGGTCGAGAACGTCTACCAGCGCCGGGCCGATCTGGTGCCGAATCTGGTCGAGACCGTCAAGGGTGCGGCGAAGTTCGAGCGTGAGACGTTCACCGCGGTGACCGAGGCCCGGGCGCGGGTCGGGCAGGTGTCGGCGCAGGCCGTCCAGCAGATCACCAGCGACCCGGCGGCGTTGCAAAAGTTCCAGCAGGCGCAGGACGGGCTGTCGTCGGCGCTGTCGCGGTTGCTGGTGGTCTCCGAAAAATATCCGGACCTCAAGGCGACCGCGAATTTTCGGGACCTGCAGGTCCAGCTCGAAGGCACCGAGAATCGGATCACCGTCGAGCGCATGCGGTTCACCGAGGCGGCGCAGGAATTCAACACCGCCCGGAATAGCTTTCCAACGGTCGTGATGGCCGGTCTCTTCGGCAAGCGCTTTGCCGAAAAGGCCTACTTCACGGCGCAAGCCGGCGCGGCCACCGCGCCCCACGTTCAGTTCTGAGGGAGCGAGCATGGCAACCGGCGCGCGTCTCCGCCTGCTGGTCGCCGGCGTCGTGGTCGCGGCGGCGATGGCCGGCGCGACGGGCTGGGCGGCGACCTCGACGCCGGACGCGCCCGCGCGATGGGTGACCGACCACGCCGCCTTCCTTTCGCCGGCCGTCGCGGGCGAGCTCGACCAGCGTCTCGGCGCCTACGCCGCACAGACCGGCCACCAGCTGCTGGTCTATATCGATCACACCACCGGCGGCGATCCCATCGAGGACTGGGGGGCGCGGGCCTTCCAGCACTGGCGCGTCGGCCGCAAGGGGATCGACGACGGGGTGGTGCTCTTCATCTTCAGCGACGACCACCACCTGCGGCTCGAGGTCGGGTACGGGCTCGAGGCGGTCCTGCCCGACGCGGCCGCCTCGCGGATCATCAACGACCGGATGGTTCCGCTGATACGCGCCGGCGATCGTGACGGCGCCGTGCGGGGCGGCGTCGACGCGCTGATCGCCGCCATCGGCGCGCCGCCGGGCCAGACTGCCGGGGCACCCGCAACGCCGCCGCCCACCTGGAAGCTGGTGATGGGCGGCGTGATGCTGCTCTTGTTGATTGGATTCGCGCTGACCCACCCGGGCTTGGCCTGGCTCATGCTCATGAGTATCGGCTCGGGGCGGGGCGGCGGCGGGTTCTCCGGCGGCGGCGGTGGCGGCGGCTTTTCCGGTGGCGGGGGAAGCTCGGGCGGCGGAGGCGCGTCGGGATCGTGGTGACCGGCGGGCCGCTGGTCCATGGCATCGACGTGGCGCGCGTCGAGGCCGCCATCCGGGCGGCGGAGGGCCGCACGTCGGGACAGATCCGCGTCGCGGTGTCCCGCTTTTATTTTTGGGGCGACGTGCGCATCGCGGCCGAAGGGGCGTTTGCCCGGCTGCACATGGAACGGACCCGCAAGCGCAACGGCGTGCTGATCTTCGTGGCGCCCCGGCGGCGGCGGTTCGCGATCGTGGGCGACGTGGGCATTCACAGCCTGGCGGGGGACGGCGCCTGGACGGCGATCGCGGAGCTCCTGGGACGCGAATTCCGCGCCGGGGATCTGACCGGCGGCCTCGCCCACGGCATCGCGGCGGTCGGCGACTGTCTGGCCCGGCACTTTCCGCCCGATCTGGACCGCCATGCCAACGAGCTGCCGGACGCGGTGGTCGTCGAGGGGGGCGGGCCGATCCGGTGAGCGCGATCCCCTTTTCGGTCCTCGATCTGGCGCCCATCGTCGAGGGCGGCGACGCGGGGCAGGCGCTCCGGAACGCCCTCGATCTGGCGCGCCACGCTGAGCGCTGGGGATTCGCCCGATACTGGCTGGCCGAGCATCACAACATGCCCGGCATCGCGAGCGCCGCGACCGCGCTCGCCATCGCGCACGTGGCGGCCGGGACGTCGACGATCCGGGTCGGCGCCGGCGGAATCATGCTGCCGAACCATGCGCCGCTCGTGATCGCGGAGCAGTTCGGAACGCTGGACGCGCTCCATCCGGGACGGATCGATCTGGGCGTGGGCCGCGCGCCCGGCACCGACCCGCTCACGGCGCACGCCCTTCGGCGCAGCTTGGCAGGCGATGTCGATCGCTTCCCGGAAGATGTCGTCGAGCTCATGGGCTACTTTCGACCGGCCGAGCCCGGGCAACGCGTGCGGGCGGTCCCGGGTGCGGGCGCGGACGTCGCGATCTGGATCCTGGGCTCCAGCCTGTACGGCGCGCAGCTGGCGGCGTCGCTAGGGCTGCCCTACGCGTTCGCATCGCACTTCGCGCCGCGCCACATGATGGAGGCGATCGAGATCTACCGGCGGAGCTTTCGCCCGTCGGCGGCGCTGGCCCATCCCTACGTCATGCTGGGCGTCAACGTGGTGGCCGCCGACAGCGACGCGGAGGCTCGCCTCTTGCTGACCTCGCTCCAGCAGGCCTTCGTGAATCTTCGCAGCGGCCGGCCCACCGCTTTGCCGCCGCCGGCCGAAGGTTTCGCGACGCGCCTGCCGCCCGAGCAGACCGCCCTCCTCGACGATGTCCTCGCCTGCGCCGCGGTCGGATCGCGGGACACGGTTCGCGACCGGCTGGCCGCCCTGGTGGCCCGCACCGGCGCCGACGAGCTCATCTTGACCTCCCAGATCCACGATCACCGCGCGCGGCTGCGTTCCTTCGAGATCGCCGCGGAAATGCGGCCCGAGCTGGTGCCGATCGTCTCGGATCGCTGAGATTCGTGGCCTTCGGGCGGGGGCCGAGGCTCAAGATCCGCTCGCAACAGCCGAAAACGCTGTGGGAGGGACCGATATGGCTATGTTCGCAAAAAAGGTGGATGGGGACTCCAAGCTCGGGATGGACGCGGCGGTGCTGCCGTCGAGCGCCGCACCGGCGACGTCGCGCGGATACGGGATCGCCGAGACGATCCAGTTGATGCGCGAGCTGCCCGGGGATCAGAACAGCGAGCTCGTCGTGCGCGTGGTTCGGGCGACGCTGGCGTCGCTCAACGTCCGGCTGCCCGACATCATCGAGGATGCGTCCCGCAAACAGAAGACCATCCAGGATCGCATCGCGGCGGTCCACGCCACGATCGCCGACCTGGAAAAGCAGCTCCAGGGTCACCGCGCGGAGATCGCGACGCTGGAAGCCGATCTCGCCGAGACCAGCAGCGTCAAGGAACGGCTGCAGGCCGCCGAGCGAACGGCTCTCCCCCCGCCGACCGCGGCGCCCGGCAAGCCGATCGTCACCACGCTCATCGGCAGCTCGATCGCGCCCTAGGCGATCCCGTCGATCAGTCGGCGCCGAGCGCGGCGATCTCGAGCTCGATCGCTTCCCACTCGGCCATCCAGCCGTCGATCTTGGGCGTCAGCTCGGCCTGCTCTTTTTGGAGCGCGTCGATCTGGGCCAGGCTGGTCCGCTGGAAGAATTCAGGGTCGTAGTAGAGATCGGCGATGGCCTTCTTTCGGGCTTCGGCGGCCTCGATCTGCGCCAGCAGGCGATCGCGCTGTTTCGGGAGCTGGGCGATCCGGTTGCGTCGCTTCTTTTGATCCTCCCAGGTTCCGTCGGGGGCAGCGCCGCCACGGCCGTCGCCGTTTCCGGTCTTGGATCCGCCGGCCTGCCGGCGCTCCTGCCGCGCCTTCGCGGCCACCGCCTCGGCGTCCAGGTGGTCGTCCCCGCAACGGGCCAGGTATTCCGCGTAGCTGCCGGGGAAGTCGCGCGGACCCTCCGGGGTCAGCTCCACGATCCGGGTGGCCAGCTCCGACACGAACCAGCGATCGTGGGAGACGAAGATCACCGTGCCCGTGTAGGCCTTGACCGCCTCACACAGGGCGTGGATCGCTTCGAGATCGAGGTGGTTGGTCGGCTCGTCGAGCACCAGCACGTTCGGTTTCTGAACCGCCAGCAAGGCGAAGATGAGGCGCGCCGCCTCGCCGCCCGACAGGAGCGCCACCCGCTTGTCGACCTCCTCGCCGGAGAAGAGCACCCGACCGAGCTGTCCGCGGACGTAGGTGGGGCTCTCGCCCGGACAGAGCGCCGACAGGATCTCGAGCGGCGTCGCGTCCGGATCGTCCAGCAGCTCGCGGTGGTCTTGGGGGAAGTACCCCGTGCGCACTTCGTGGCCCCAGCGGACACTCCCGGCGTCGGCGTCCAGGCGCTCGACCAGGATTCGTAGCAGCGTCGACTTGCCGAGACCGTTGGGGCCGATGACGGCGACCCGCTCGCCCCGCCGCACCACCAGCGAGACGTCGGTGAGGACCCGGTTTTCGCCGTAGGATTTGCTGACGCCCGCCAGCTCCAGCACGTCGCGGCCGCTGGGGCGCTCGGGCGTCACGCGCAGGTACGGCGTGCGCCGCGAGCTCGCCACCAGCTCTTCGACCTCGATCCGCGCGATCTGCTTGAGGCGACTCTGAGCCTGGGTGGCCTTGGTGTTCTTGGCGCCGAAGCGCTCGACGAAGGCGCGCTTGCGCGCGATCTCCTCCTCGGCGCGAGCGACGCCGGTCTCCTTTCGTTCCCGCGCGGCCTGCTTTTCGAGCACGGCCTTCGAGTAATTTCCCGTGTAGAGGGTCACGGTGCCGTAGTCGACGTCCAGCGTGTGGCTCGTGACGTTGTCGAGGAAGCGCTGATCGTGGGAGACGATGACGGCGCAGCCGGCGTATCCGCCCATGAACTTCTCCAGCCAGCGGATGGTGAGGATGTCGAGGTGATTCGTCGGCTCGTCGAGCAGCAGCACGTCGACGCCGCCCACCAAAACCTGCGCCAGCAGCACGCGCAGTTTGAACCCGCCCGACAGCGTCGACAGCGGCGCGCCGTGCAGGCGGGTGGGGATGGCCAGGCCTTCCAGCACCTCGCTGGCGCGCGCCTCCAGCGTGTAGCCGTCGTGCGCGGCGATCAGGTCCTCCAGCGCCGCCAGCCGCTCCGCATCGACGTGGGCCGCCTCGGTGATCTGCCGCTGTTCGTGGAGCGCCTCCGAGACCACCGCGTCGCCCCGCATGGCCAGGTCCAGGATGATCGCCTGGTCGTCGAGGAACCGATCCTGGCGAAGCACGCCGATGCGCGCGCGCTTTCCGATGGTCACGGTCCCGTCGGACGCCGATTCGTCGCCCGCCAGGATGCGCAGCAGGGTGCTCTTGCCGGAGCCGTTGGCGCCCACCAGGCCGTAGCGCGATCCGGCGTTGAGCTGCAGCGACACGTCCGAGAACAGCACGCGCGCGCCGTACTCCTTGGCGAGGTTGGAGGTGGCGATCATCTCGGGCTGGACGCGCTCGTGATTGGCGACTCTAAGACGGGTTGCGCGAGCGTCCGCGTCAGGCCTGGCGTCGCCGCGCGCGCTCGGAGGGCGCGCGCGCCAGCCAGACCACGTGACGTCGGCTCTTGCCGCTGTCCGCGTGCACGCGCTTGGCCTCGGCCTGGAACCCGACCTGCCGCAGCCGGGCGGTAAACTGGTTGTCGTCGAAGCTGGACCAGACCGCCAGCACGCCGCCCGGGCGCAACGCGCCCAGCGCGCTGACCAGGCCGAACGAGCTGTAAAGGCGTTTGTTCTTGAAGGAGGTGAGCGCGGAGGGGCCGTTGTCGACGTCCAGCAAGATGGCGTCGTAGCGCGCGTCCGCGCAGGCGATGGTGTCGACCACGTCGCCTTCGATCATCCGCACCCGCGGGTCGTCCAGCGGTTTGCCGGCCAGATTGCCCAAGATCTCGCGGTTCCAGCGGATCACCGCGCCGACCAGCTCGATGACTTCGACCTCGGCGTCGGGCCCGAGCACGTCCAATGCCGCGCGGGCGGTAAAGCCCATCCCGAGACCGCCGATGAGGACCCGCGCGCCGCGTTTGCCGGCGAGCCCCGCACAACCGTGCACCGCCAGCTTCTCCTCGGAGGTGTGGCACCAGCTGTTCATCAGCTCCTGGCCGTCGACGCGAATTGCGTACTGGTTGTCGCGCAGCGACAGGACCATATCGCTGCCATCGCTGGTCAGCGCGCGATCGAGGGTCTTCCAGGGAAGCACGACGGGACTCTTGACACGAAAGCCGCCTGCGGAAAAGGCCAAAGACGTCCTTCTTCGACTTGCGCGGGCGCTTGCCGCCCATTAGACCCTCTCCCCATGAGCTCATCCGGAGAAGCGCCCGCAGTTGATGGACGGCGACCGGGCGCGGCGCCGCCCGCGATCGCGCCGGCCGAGGCGCCGGCCGCCCCCGCCGCCTCGAACGGAAAAAAACGATCGATCGGCGTGGTGGTGCTGCTGGTGCTGGGAGGCGCGGGGACCCTCTATTACCTACACGGCCGGGGCTTCGAGGAGACCGACGACGCGCAGATCGACGGCAATATCACCAGCCTGGGGCCGCGGGTCACGGGCACGGTGACGGCGACCCACGTCGTCGAGAACCAGACTGTCGCGGTGGGCGACGTGCTGGTCGAGATCGATCCGGCGGACCTGGCGGTGGCGGTGGTGCAGGCCAAGGCGGCGGTGGCGCAGGCCGAGGCGCAGCTGCAGGCCGAGGATCCCAGCGTCTCCATCACGCAGACCTCGAACACCGCCGCGGTGGCGGGCGCGTCTTCGGAGCTGGCGTCGGCCTCGGCGGGCCTGTCGGGATCGCACAGCGACGTCGATCAGCTGACGGCCCGGCTGGCGCAGGCCGAGGGGAACGCCCGGCTGGCGCAGATCGAGCGCAAGCGCGGCGAGGATCTGTGGAGCGCGCAAGCGATCCCGCGCGCGGATCTGGACCGCCGGATCACGGTGGCGGAGACGGCGGCGGCGGAGGTGCAGGCCACCCGCCAGGCGCTGGCGTCGGCGCGACAGAAGGTCGCGCAGCTGCAGGCGCAGCTGGGGGCGACCAAGAGCCACCTGACGGAGGTGCGCAAGAACGCCCCGCGCGAGGTGGAGACCCGGCGCGCCTCGGTGCTCTATCGCCAGGCAAACCTGGATCTGGCCAAGGCGCAGCTCGAGCAGGCGGAGCTGAACCTGGGCTACGCCAAGGTCCGGGCGCCCATCGTGGGCGTGGTGGCGAAGAAGGCGGTCAGCGTCGGCGACCACGTGGCGCCCGGGCAGCAGCTAATTGCGATCGCCGGGACCGACGTGCTGTGGGTCACCGCCAACTTTCGCGAGACGCAGCTCGAGCAGATGCGCCCCGACCAGCCGGTCGACATCCACGTCGACGCGCTGGCCCTGGATCTCTCCGGCAAGGTCGAGAGCCTGGGCGGAACCACCGGGTCGCGCCTCTCCGTGCTGCCGCCCGAGAACGCCTCGGGGAACTACGTGAAGGTCGTGCAGCGCATCCCGGTGCGCATCCGGATCGATCCGGGGCAGGCGGGGATCGATCGCCTGCGCCCCGGCATGTCGGTCGAGCCCAAGGTGCGGATCCGTCCGTGAGCGCCGCCGGATCGGCGACGGCGGCCCCGGCGCGCCCCGCCTACTTCGACACCGGCTGGACCAACGGGCACAACCCGTGGGCCATCGCGCTGGTGGTCACCATGGCGACGTTCATGGAGGTGCTCGACACCAGCATCGCCAACGTGTCGTTGCCCCACATCGCGGGGAATCTGTCGGTCAGCCAGGACCAGAGCACCTGGGTGCTCACCTCGTACCTGGTTTCGAATGCGGTGATCCTGCCGATCAGCGGCTGGATCGCCTCGAAGGTCGGGCGCAAGCGCTTCTACATGGCCTGTGTGATGATCTTCACGACCAGCTCGTTCCTGTGCGGCGTCGCGCCGTCGTTGGGCCTGCTGATCTTCTTCCGCGTGATCCAGGGCCTCGGCGGAGGCGGCCTGGGACCGAGCGAGCAGGCCATTTTGGCCGACACCTTTCCGCCCGCAAAACGCGGGATGGCCTTCGCCGTCTACGGCATGGCGGTGGTGCTGGCGCCGGCCATTGGCCCGACGCTGGGTGGCTTCATCACCGATCACTTTTCGTGGCGCTGGATCTTCTTCATCAACGTTCCCGTCGGCCTGGTGTCGCTCTTCTTGACCAACCGGCTGGTGACCGACCCGCCCCACATCCGCCTGGCCAAGGAGAAAACCGGCGGGATCGACTACATCGGGCTTGGCCTCATCGCCGTCGGGCTCGGCTGCCTGGAGATCGTTCTCGACAAGGGGCAGGAGGACGACTGGTTCGCCTCGCCGTTCATCTTTGCCATGTCGGTGGTGGCGGGGGTGACCCTGCTCTCCTTTGTCCTGTGGGAGCGCAAGCAGAAGAACCCGGTGGTCGACGTCAACATGTTCAAGAGCCGGACCTTCGCCATCTCCAACGTCATGATGTTGACGCTGGGGATCGTGCTCTTCGGAACGACGGTGCTGCTGCCGCAGTACACCCAGGTCATCATGGGCTACACCGCGCAACAGGCGGGCATGGCGCTGTCTCCCGGCGGATTCATGGTGATCTTGCTGCTGCCGTTCGTGGGGTTCATGGTGTCGCGGGTCGACGCCCGCTACATGATCGGGTTCGGCTTCGTGGCGATGGCGGCGGCGCTCTTCTACATGACCGGCCATCTCTACGAGGGGATGGACTTTCAGACCGCCATCAAGCTGCGGGTCCTGCAGTCGATCGGTTTGCCGTTTCTGTTCATCCCGATCAACACGCTGGTCTACGCCGGGGTGGCGCCGCAGAAGTTCAACACCGTCTCGGGCATCGTGAACCTGTCGCGCAACATGGGCGGTGACATCGGGATCGCCTTCGTCACCACGCTGGTCGCGCGACGGGTGCAGTTCCACCAGAACACCCTGGTGGGCCGCACCAACCCCTACAACCCCGGATTCATGGCCAAGGTGAGCGGGATCGCCCGGTCGCTCGAACGCACGGGCGCCTCGTCGCTGGACGCGTCCCACCGGGCGCTGTCGGTGGTCTACCGGCAGCTCCAGCAGCAGGCGATGACGCTGGCCTACCTGGACGCGGTCCGGATGCTGGCGATCTTCACGGCCCTGATGGTTCCGCTGCTGTTCCTCACCCGCAAGCCGCGCGCCGCGGGCGCGCCCGCCGGCGGGCACTGAGGCCGATGCCCCGTCAGCCGAACGTCTCGCCGTTCCAGCCCCATTGATAGTCGACCGCGTCGGCGAAATCGATGTAGATGCGATCGCGCGCGACGCCGAGCGCGGCCGCCAGCCGGTCGCAGATGTCGCCCGACAGGGCGGTGGTGTCGCCCGGGGTCATTTTGCCGATGTTCTTCACCGCCACGAACGCCGCCGGCGCGGGCGTTCCACCGAACGTCATGGCGAGCCCCGGGATGAGGCAGGTCATCACCCAGCGCTCGGGTTTCTTGAAGCGAGCGGCGAGCAATCGCGACAGGTCGCCCAGTAGCGCCTGCTGGCTCTCCGCCGCCGGCGCCGGCGCGGAGGTGAACACCTGGATGAGCGGCATGCCAGATCCCTAACGTGGCGGCACCGGCCGCGCAACCGACCTAGATTGTATTTAGGTACGCGATCAGGTCGGCGATCTGGGCGGTCGTCAGGTTCGAGGTGATGCCGTGTTGATCGCCGCCGCCGCAAGTTGGGTCGAACCGATCGGCGAGCGTGGTCGCGCACCCGTTGTGGATGTACGGTCCGCGGCTGCCGACGCCGACCAGCGACGGGACCTGGAAGGCGCCACCCGTGCCCACGTCCATGGTCAGGTTGTTGGTGAAGTGCGGTCCCGTGTGGCAGACCGCGCAGCCGCGCAGCGGGTCGGTGAAGAGCGCCTGGCCGCGGGTCACGGCGGCGGGATCGGCGGGGGTGGGTTTGGGGGCACGCGGTTGCGCGTCCAACCAACCCAGCAATGCGGCGCCTTGATCGGCGGTGAGCGCGGGTCCGGACATGCGGCCCACGAAGACGTCGGTCATGAGCTGCGTGAAATTCGACTCGTCGCCGCCCCAGTGGAAGGGCTCCGTTCCGGCGAGGCCGATCTGGACCGACTGCGTGCGGCGGGTCCCCTCGCAGTTGAAGTTCCAGGTCCGGCCGTCCTCGTTCCCCTCGGAGTGGCAAGAGCCGCAGGCCAGGAACCCACCCGAGTTGGCGTGGAAGAGCGTGTGCCCGGTGTCGGCGCGGCTGACCGTCGACAGGGTGAGGTTGTGGCCGTCGGCAAAGGCCAGCATCGCCGGCTCGCGCGACTGCACGACGATGTTGCCGGCCCCGTCGAACGCGACGGCGATGGGCTGTCCCACCACCTGCGGGACGGTTGGATCCGGAACGCCGCAGCCGCCCGTGCCGACATCGCCGCCGGTGCCCGTGCCGCCCATTCCGGTGCCGTCGCCGCCCACCCCCGTGGTGGCGCCGCTGGCGCCGGCGGTGCCGGTGCCGGTGCCGGTGCCGACGGTTCCGCCCGCGCCGGTGCCGGTGCCGGTGGTGCCCACGGTGCCGCTCGCGCCGGTCATTCCGGGATCCGAGGTGCCGGGCGCGCCCGCGGCGCCGGTCGGCAGGGCGATATCACTACCGGCGCCTCCGAACCCGGTCATGAACCCGCCGGGCGAGCAGGGGCCGTGGGTGCCGTCGGGCCGACAGCCGATCGTGCTGTCGGTCGTGCTGGTGAGGTCGGAGACGAACACCTGGGTGAGCGCGGGCGTGCCGCTGATATCGCCCGCGACCGTGTTGGTCGAGTTCCCCGTCGAGATGACCGCCAGACGTTGCCCGTCGGGCGCGATGGCCATGTCGACCGCCAGGACCAGGCCAGCCAGCGCCGGCCCGCTGGCGGTGGTGGTCCCGTCGGCCGACACCGTCGTGATCGCCGGGTGGACGATGGCGTCGCACGGGTCGAGCCCGCCGTAGCCGCCGGCGACCGGTTGCACCGGATCGACCAGGCCGCGCTGGTGCAGGATGGCGACGCCCCCGCCGGGCAGCGGCAGCGTTCGCCAGGCGACGCTGGCCGTGAAGAGCTGTCCCGCCCGCGCTTCGCCCGAGCTGAACGCCGGGAGCTCGACCCGGTTCGACACGGTGCCGTCGGCCGCGACGGTGAGCAGCTGCGCGGCGCGAAACCGGCTGACCAGGAGGTCCGAGCCACTCACGACCACGTCGCGCAGATCGCTGTCGAGCTGCAGCGTCCGCACGGCGGCGCCTCCGCCGGCCGGCAAGCTGACCAGCTCGCCGTCGTGACAGGCGACGTGGACCAGGTCGGTCGCGGGGTCGTAGGCGAGGCCGCGGGGCGCCGGGCAGACCGCCCGCCGCGCGAGGATGGTGCCGGTGGCCGGATCGAAGGTGAGCAGCGCGCCCCCGTGTCGGAGCGCGACGTGGACCCGTCCGGCGGCATCTTCGATCACGCGTCCGGGCTCGTCGCCGGCCATCAGATCGATGGCGAGCTTGAGCGTCCGCGACGGGAGGTCGGCGACGTAGATCCGATCGCGATCCGGGTCGGCGGCGACGGCGGTCGTGCCGTCGGCGAGGACCCGCAGCGTGCCGCCGCTGACGGCGGGCGGGGCGACCGCCTGCGAATAGGTGGTGCCGAGGTTGGGGGGGAACTGGCTCTTGCTGGGGCCGAGCACGGGGTCGACGACGCCGCCCCCCGATCCCCCGGCGCCCGTGACCGGGGCGGAGCACATCGGATCGACGGTCGAGCCGCCGAGGTTGCCAACGCCGCCGGTCCCGTCGGCCTGTGATGGCCCACCGCCGCATCCGAGCGCCGCGACGCCAACCACCAGGACCAATCCGAGGCGCTTCTTCATGGACGATTCCTCCGGTGCCGTAGGAACAGCAAGCGTTGTGCCACGGGGTCGAGCCGCGCCGAAAGGCCACAAACCGCCAGCGTTCTGGCGATCGGAGGAGGGTGCGCCCGCTTCACTCTGCCAGAAATGTCCGGTTTCAACCTGGCTTCCTCAAAAATGCGAGGGGCGCTGTTGTCCGGCTCCGACCTGTGTTACGAGGGGCGGATGAAAACTTGGAAGAGGGTCTTGATCGGGGCGATGGTTCTCGGATCGGCGGTCGGATGTCGACGGCTGATGGGCGGAAGCCCGACGCCGAGCACCGAGGATGAAAAGACGCTGTATGCCCTCGGCATGCTGCTTGGCCGCAACCTCGGGACCTTCAATCTGACGTCGTCGGAGCTGGACCTGGTCAAGGGCGGGCTCACCGACATGGTCATGAAGCGGCCCCACCTGGTGGATCTCGACAAGTACGGCCCCAAGGTCGATGCGCTGGCGCGTGCCCGGGCGCAGGCCCACGTCGCGGTCGAGAAGGCCCAGGCCAAGACCTTCCTCGAAAATGCGGCGCGCGAGTCGGGCGCCGTGCAGACGCCGTCGGGCCTGGTCTTCCGCAGCACCACCCCGGGGACCGGCGCCTCGCCGGGCGCGACCGACCGCGTGACCGTGCAGTACGAAGGTAAGCTGGTCGATGGGACCGTGTTCGACAGCTCGCGCAAGCGCGGACAGCCGGCGACGTTTCCCCTCAACGGGGTCATCAAGTGCTGGACCGAGGGCGTCGGCAAGATGAAGGTTGGCGAGAAGGCGACCTTGACCTGCCCCTCGGACATCGCCTACGGCGACGGCGGCCGTCCGCCTACGATCCCGGGTGGCGCGACGCTGATCTTCGACGTCGAGCTGGTCAAGATCGAGGCGCCACCGCCGCCCCCCACGCCCGGCGCGCAGCCCCCGGGGATGAGCATGGGCGGGCCGCACGGCCAGCCCATGCAGCTCGGCCAATCGCACGGCCAACCGCTGCAGCTCCGGGCGAGCTCGCCCGCTATTCAGCCGCAGCAGCTTCAGCTCAAGCCGCCGAAGTAACGGGCGCAGAGCAGCGTCACGTCGTCGTCGAGCGCGGTCGCAAAGTCGGTGACCGCGCTCATCAGCCGATCGCGCAGCGCGATCGGCGAGTCGGTCTTGTGCTCCTCGATGAGCGCGATCAACCGTTCGGTGCCGAAACGGTCGCGCCCATCGCGCGCCACCGCTTCGATGATGCCGTCCGTGTAGAGGACCAGCAGATCGCCGGGGTGGAGCTGGGCGCGGCTCTCGACCGTTCCGGCCGCGATGTCGACCTTGGCGCCCACCCAGGGGCCCGGCGTCGGCAAGCGTTCGCAGCGTCCGGTCGCGGCGCGCAGGATCAGGATCTCTTCGTGGGCGCCGGCGAAGGCCAGACCACCGTCCTGGTGGTAGCGGATCAGGGTCAGCGTCGCGTGCTCCCGCTGGTGGAGCCGCTGGCGCACGTTGTCGACCAGCATGGCGTTGAGCGCCAGCAGGAGATCGCGCGGCGAGGCGTCCGGGATCTTTCGCGCCAGCACGCCGATCCCGCTCTGCATCATGAGCATGACGAGGCCGGTGCCGAGGCCATGGCCCGCGACGTCGCCGATCCCGATCCAGCAGCCGTCGGCGACCGGGATGATGTCGTAGTAGTCGCCGCCGACCTCGGTCGCGGCCTGCATGGTGGCGGCGATCTCCAGCCCCAGGACATTCACGTCGCGCGGGAGGATCGAGGTCTGGATCCGCATTGCGATCTCCATCTCCTTCTCGAGGCGGGCGCGCTCGGCGACCTGGCGGCGGGTCGCCTCCTCGACCAGGCGGGCGACCAGGCGCGCCCCTTCGAGCGCGCTCGAGACCTGCTCCGCCAACGATTCGTAGACGATCCCCTCCCGGGGTCCCATCTCGAGGAGCAGGCAACCGAGCGGCCGATCGTGAAAGTAGAGCGGCTCGACGATGATCGAGGCGCGGCGGCCGAGCGGATCGACGATCGCGGGCATCAGCGCCGCCGGCGCCATCTCGAGGCCGGGCCGCGGCTCCGCGTCGCCCGGGTTGCGCTCGACGTCGTGCGCGAGGACCACCCGGGCCGTATCCGCGCCGGTGTAGAGCGCCATCCAGGCGCCGGGGATGCCGAGATGTGGGAGCTGGCGCTGGACCGCGCCGGTGAGAGCGGCCACCTGCTGGGTCGCCAGCAGCGTCGCCCCGCTGACGGTGAGCGCGTGCGCCAGACGTTCGGTGTGCAGGCGGTGTTGAGCCTGCGCGCGCTCCGCCAGATCGCCGATCAGGATCCGCGCCTCGTGCCAGAGATCCTCAGCCTGGACCCAGCGCAGCGGCTCGCTGGGCAGCGCGGGGAGCAGCAGCTTGCGCAGCGCCGAGATCATCCCTTGCCAGGCGGCGACGTCGTCGCCCGACGCCACCACGGCGCCCAGCAGCCGATCCAGCGTCGAGGTGAACAGGCCGGCGCCGGCCCCGCGCAGCTCGGCCTCGAAGGCGTCGAGGAGCTGGCGATCCCAGCCCGAGGGCAGGGCGGTGTCGGCGCCGCGCACCGAGCGGGCGATTTCCCGTCGCAGATCCTCGCCGTGCTCCGACAGCAGATTGTCGACCGTCGTCTGGGTGAGCGTGACGGGGCCCGCGCGTCCGGGGCGCGCCAGCCCCGAGAAACAGCCGCACGACTGCCGGACCACCATCTCGGTCGGCGCGCTCACCTGCCGGTCCACCTGCCGCCCTTCGAGCTGGGCCAGCACCAGGTCGAGCGCCGCTTCGCCCTGCTGGTAGAGCGGCTGACGCACCGTCGTGAGGGGCGGCGTCGAGAACCGGGCGTCCTCGATGTCGTCGAAGCCGACCACCGCGACGTCGGACGGCACCTGCAGCCCGCGCTCCTGCAGCGCCACCATGGCCGCCAGCGCCATGTAGTCGTTGGAGGCCACCAGCGCGTCGAAGTCGACCTTGCGCTCCTCGACCAGCAGCTCGACGGCGGCCTCGCCCGAGCTCTTCTCGAAGGTCCCTTCGCAGACGAGGGCCGGATCGATCGGGAAGCCGTGCTCGGTCAGGACCGCGCGGTAGATCGCGTAGCGGCGCTCCGCCTCGGCGTTCACCGCGGGGCCGCGGATGAACGCCACCCGCCTGCAGCCGTGCCGCATGAGCAGGTGCTCGAGCGCCTGCCGCATCCCGGGCTCTT
>CALAOV010000019.1 GCA_937889515.1 uncultured Myxococcales bacterium
CCGGTCTCCACCACGAGCGACCCCACGCGCGTCCGTTCGATCCCGGACAAGCGCGAGCGGAGCGGCGAAAGTTCCTCGGGCAGCGCCGCCACGACGGCAGTCACGGACCTGTCGGGTGAGCCGGCAGCGATCATGGGAGTCTCAGCCCAAGAAATTCCAGGCCGCCATGCGTACCAGATCCTTCGGGCTCTTGCGCAACCCCCTCACGGCGGACGCCTCGAATCCGGAGTGCATCGCGCAGTTCTGGCAGCGATCGTCCTTTCGCGACTCCCAGTAAGCCCAATCGGTCTTGGTCCAAAATTCGTTCCAGTCGGCCACGTACGATTCGCCGATCAGGTAGCAGGGCTTCTTCCACCCTTTGGGCGTGAAGGTGACCGTGCTCCAGGGAGAGCAGTCGTATTCGCGCTGGCCGGCCGCGAATTCCAGGTACATCGGCGTCGACTGGAGCTGGTAGCTCTTCGACAGCTCGAGGATGCGCTGGAACTTGCTCTGGATCTCGAGCCGTGTCGGGAAGATGTTCTCCTTGACCGATTCGTAGTGATATCCGGGCGAGATCAGCAGGCCGTCCACGCCGAGGCCGGTGACCAGCTTGCAGAGCTCTTCGATCTCCTCGACCGACGTCTCCTTGAAGACCGTCGTGTTGGTGGTCACGTGGTAGCCGAGGCGCTTGGCCTCCCGGATCTGGCCAATCGCGGTGTCGAACACCCCCGTCTTCGCGCAGACCTTGTCGTGGGTCTCGCGCATGCCGTCGAGATGCACGTTGATCGTCAGCCGCTTGTGCGGCGGGATGCGACCGAAGACCTTCGTGTCCAGGACCAGTGCGTTGGTGCACAAGTAGATGTGCCGCTTGCGCGCGATGATGCCGTCCACCAGCTCCTTGATCTCGGGATAGAGCGTCGGCTCCCCGCCGCAGATCGAGACGGTGGGTGCGCCGCAGTCGTCAACCGCGCGCAGGCAGGTCTCGACCGGTAAACGATCGGCGAGCTTTCCCGTGTGGCGCTCGGTCGAGCAGCCGATGCACGCCAGGTTGCAGGTGTAGAGCGGCTCCAGCATCAAGACGAACGGATAGCGGGTCTGGCCGCGCAAGGCCTGCTTGATCTGATAGCCAACCATGTCGGTCGTGATATGGAAAGGAAAGCGCATCTGGCCTCTCGTCTTTACCACGCGGGCCGATCTAGACACCAGACTTGGCGGAATAATCGCATGGCGGACGTCAGCCTGTCCGGGCCGCAAACGGATTCTCTGCTCCTCGGCACTGCACCCGCCCCCGCGCGGGTCGATGCCTCCATCGTGGCCGCCCGAGACTGGCTCCTCAGCAAACAGGAACCGGCCGGGTACTGGTGCGGGGAGCTCGAGGGGGACACCACGCTCGAGAGCTACGTGATCTTGCTGGAGGCCTTCTTCGGCCGGCGAGAGAGCCCGAAAGCGCGCGATCTGGCCCGCGTCGTTCGCGACGAGGTGTTGCCCGCGGGCGGCTGGAGCCAGTACCCGAGCGGACCGCCCGACCTGTCGGTCTCGTGCCTCAGCTACTTTGCCTTGAAGCTCGTCGGGGATTCGGCGGATGCCCCCCACATGCGGCGATCGCGGCAGGTCATCCTCGCGCTCGGCGGCATCGCGGGCGCCAACACCTACACGAAGTATCACCTGGCCTTCTTCGGGGAGTTTCCCTGGGCAGACGTTCCGGCGATCCCACCTGAGCTGTTGTTCCTGCCCCGCACGGCGCCGTTTTCGATCTACGACTTCTCCAGCTGGTCCCGGACGATCTTCATCCCGCTCTCGATCCTCTGGGCGAAAAAACCGATCGTGGCCCTCCCGCCCTCCTGCGGGGTGCGAGAGCTCTACCCGGAATCCTCGGGCGCCGGGAACCGCACGAACGGGGCGACCACCACGACCGATGCCTGGAAGAGACTCTTCCTCGGTATCGACCGGCTGCTCAAGCGCTGGGAACGACTCCCCGGCGCGGGCGCCTTGCGGGCGATCGCGGTGAAGCGCGCGGCCGCCTGGATGATCGAGCGGCTCGACGACTCCGACGGACTGTCGGCCATTCTCCCCGCGATGGCCAACGCCGTGCTCGCGCTCCGCTGTCTGGGGTACCGCGAGGAAGATCCGTTGCTGGCGCAGAATCTCGCCTACCTGGACGGTCTGCTGTTGCGCGACGAGAGCGGCGCGCTCCGGATGCAGCCCTGCCTCTCGCCGGTCTGGGACACGGTGCTCGCGAGCTCCGCGCTGCTCCAGGCGGGCGTCTCACCGACAGCGCCCGCCCTCGAGCGCGCCACGTCTTGGCTGATGGCCAAGCAGACGCGGCGGTCCGGTGACTGGTCCGTCCGAAACGCCGCGCCGCCGGGCGGCTGGTACTTCGAGCACCGCAACGAGTTCTACCCGGACGTCGACGACACCTGCATGGCGCTCATGGTCCTGGCGCAGGGCCCGGCGGCGGTGGCCGATCCGCGGCGGGCGGGAGCCATCGAGCGCGGCCTCGGCTGGATGATGGGAATGCAGAACAGCGACGGAGGCTGGGGCAGCTTCGATCGGGACAACGATCAGGGCTGGCTGACCGAGGTTCCTTTCGCGGACCACAACGCGATGATCGATCCCAGCACCGCCGACATCACGGCCAGGGTGCTCGAATGCCTCAGCCACTTCCCGGCCTACCGGCGCGCCTGCCCCGAGGTCGAACGCGCGATCGGTTTCCTTCGCCGCGATCAGACCACCGAAGGCTGTTGGTACGGCCGTTGGGGCGTCAACTACATCTACGGGACCTGGCAGGTGCTGCGCGGCCTGCAATGCAGCGGCGAGGAGATGCAGGCGCCCTACGTGCGCCGGGCCGCGCGCTGGCTGACCGAGCGACAAAACCGCAACGGCGGTTGGGGCGAGAGCATCGCGAGCTACGACCGCCCGGGGCAAAAAGGGGTGGGCGACTCGACGCCGAGTCAGACCGCCTGGGCTCTCATGGGCCTCATCGCCGCCGGCGAAGCCGCCTCCCCGGCCGTCCGCCGAGGGGTGGCTCACCTCCTCGACCGCCAGCGCGCGGGAACCTGGGAACAAGCGCTCTGGACCGGAACGGGCTTTCCGAAGGTCTTCTATCTCAACTACCACTACTACCGGCACTACTTCCCGCTGATGGCGCTGGCCCAGTATCGTTCGGCCGTCGGAGGACCCCGGTCATAGCTTCCTCGGCGTCGCTCTCGGACGCCCCGGCACAGATCCGATTGCCGCCCTGCCGTTTGGCGATGTAGGCGGCGGCGTCTGCCCGATTGAGCAACTGACCGTCGGTCTCGTCGCTGTCGGGACGACTCAGGGAGGCCACCCCGATGCTCACGGTCGGGTGAAAGCCATGGACGTCCCGCGTCGCGACCTCGCTCCGCACCCGTTCCGCGAAGATCGCCGCCTCGGCCAGCGTCGTCTGGGGAAGGAGCACCACGAACTCATCTCCGCCATAGCGGACCGCGAGGTCGGTGGCCCGCGCGTGGCGCCGCAGGACGTCGCCGATCGCGCGCAAGACGTCGCTGCCCGCGACGTGCCCGTGCTGATCGTTGATCGACTTGAGCTTGTCGACGTCGATCATCGCCAGCGACAGGGGGCTGCCGTAGCGCGAGACGCGCTTGTGCTCCTCGGCCAGGCGCGCCCGGAACATGCTGAGGTTGCCCAGGCCGGTCAGGTCGTCGACGGCGGCCCGGCGTTGCAGCCTCTGCCGCGCGTGAGACCCGATCAGCGACTGCTCGACGCGCGCCAGGAGATCGTCCTGCCGAAACGGCTTGGGAATGAAGTCGACGTTCTCGAGGTGGAGGATCCGCACCCGCGCGGACAGATCGTGTCGTGCCGACGCGAAGATGATCGGAACCTCGCGCGTCAGCGGCGAATCCCGGAGCTGAGCGGCCGCCGCGAAGCCGTCCAGCGTTGGCAGATTGACGTCGAGCAAGATCAGATCGGGACGGTTCGACAGCGCGCGGTCGACCCCCTCGCCCCCGTCGCGGGCCTGCTCGACCAGATACCCCTCGCGCTCGAGCGCGTCGCCGAACGCGGCCGCCAGCTCGACGTCGTCCTCCACCACCAGGATTCTCCGGGGGCTACTGGCCGTCTGCAGCGGAGCCACCGCGATCGGCATGCTCGGGCTCGGGACCGAAGGCGCGGCAATCGCACCCGCGAGCTCGACCGCTCCCGGCAGCAAGGCCGCCGTCAGACGGGCCACCAGCCGGGCGGTCGGCAGATCCAGGCCGTCCCCCGGGCGCGGGTTCGACTGCACGAGAACGACACCCAGGCAGCCGCCACCACCGAAGAGGGGCACCGCGATCGAAGCTCCATCCTTCGCCACCACCAGATCGCGAACCCGCAGCGCCTCCGCGATCTCGGCGTGGTCCTCGAGCGCCACGGACCGGCCTTCCACCATCGGGTCGGAGGGCGCGACCGCGATCCGCGGCGTACCCTCCAGCGAAATGCAGATCCCCCGCTCCCCGAGCAGCGCCGTGAGCTCACGCGTCGCCGCGAGCAGCAGGTCCGTGCGCGTGGCGCCGGTCCCAACATCCAGGATGCGCTGGATGCTCTCGCTGTTCACCATCAATGCGGGCAACGAACCCCCGACCGCGTCCAGCTCCCCACTCTTCGACTGTATGGCCAATCATCCTCCCCCGATAGCCGCGCGCGATCCGTTTCGCCGCGGGTGTTGCCCCCCCGGGCGTATCGGCAGTGGTCGACGCTGGCTTTAACCGGCCGCTTCAGTCGACGATGGCGCAAAAGGCGGTGCTCTCGAGATTGACGCCGCCTCTCCAGATCTCGAAGCCGCTGAAGACGTTGGTGAGATACCAGGCGCTCGAGATGGTGTTGGGGCGGTTGCTCACGGCGTCCTGGATGAAGACATTCAGGTCGTAGGAGAGCGACAGCGTCGTCTGGGTGCTCACGTACGAGATGCAAGGCCGCGTGCCGTTGAGCCCGATCCAGATATCCCAGCTGCCGGGAATGCCGGGGATGGTCACCGCCTTGTTCGCCGGTGAGACGCTCCCGATCGGCTGCGCGTCGGCCGGCTTGTGCAGCCACACCATCAGGTAGCCGCCCGAGGGACCGGAAGCGGTCGGCTCGCCGGCCGGGTTGGTGCTGAACCAGACGTCGTAGGTCGCGTTGTAGCTGTTGTTGGTCGCGTCGGCGAGGGTGCCGTGGTCGTTCCAACTCCAGGTGGTCGGCACGGTGGTGAGCGCGGTCACCGCCTTGGGCAGGTTGCTGCCGGTGGTGGCGTTGCTCGAGTTGGCGCCGATGAAGATCGACGGAAAGCCGGTGGGACCGCCGTTGGTGGCAACGCTCGCCATCTGCGTGGTCATCTGGAAAACGAAGCTCCCGCCGTACGGCATGGTCTGCGTCGCGCTGGCGTTCCACTCGTTGACCTGCATGAAGTAGTCCCGGCCACCGGCCATCACGTTCACCGTCCCGAAACGACCGTTGAGCGTGCCCGAGGTGCCGAGCTGGGCCGGCGTGCAACCGCTGCTGAGAGCGCCGGCGCCCCCCATGTTTCCGCCCCCCGTTCCGGCGGAGCCGGTCGTTCCAGCCGACCCCGACGTTCCGGCCGCACCCGAGGTCCCCGCCTGGCCGGTCGTTCCGGCGTCCGTGGTGGCGCTCGCGCCCCCGCAGGAAGCGCCGAGGACGATCCCCACGTAGGCGACGGCGAGCGGGCAGGTACCACCAACTAGACGATCCATAAGCTTTGTCTCCAGGGAAGAGAGGTAGATCAATGGCGCGAGACCGCGGGTCTCGTACCCATCAGCAATAGCAGACGCCGCCCGCGGAATCCCCTCCTCGCGTGCGCGCCAGTCATCGTTTTGTGCGATCGCCTGCGCACGGTGCCACGGCGGGTCACCCGGGGGTCAGGGACCGCCGGCGCCAGGCCGCGCCGGCCTCGATTCCGAAACGCTCGAGGCCTGGGATGCAGGCGTTGAGGATCGTCTCCTGGAACGTCGTCGATAGATCGGTCAGATCGGGCAGACCGATGGCGCGCTCGGCATCGGTCCGCGGCCGACCGTCCGCCGGAACGGCGCCCATGACCTGCTCCAGCTGGGCGAAGGCATAGCGCAGGTATCGCCCGAGCGATCGCGCGATCTCGGGGCGCGCCTCCAACCAGGCGCGGCGGTGGGCCAGATAGTGGAACCCAAACTGGGCGTGCAGCCTCTCGTCGGCCAGGAGCAGACGGAACGCATCCCGAATGAAAGGGTCAGCCACCTCGCCGACGCTCTTGGCGAGCCGCACGACATTGACCATCTCGCTCAAACAGCACCCGTAGATGATCGTCCGCAGGACGCTCTCGTCGGCGGTGCAATCCCGATGAAGCCCAGCGCGCGGAAGCTGAACCGCCGGGATCTTGGCCTCGCCGCCCAGGGCCTCGATGACCCGCGCGCAGATCGCCGCGTGGCGAAGCTCGTCCTGGGCCATGCGCAGCACCACCGTTTGCACGTCGAGCGGCTCCGCGATCTGGCGCACCTGCGTCGCCATGTCGATGAAGGTCGACGCCGAATCGTATTCGGTTCGCATCGCCGCCAGCCACCAACGTCGCGCCTTGTCGATGACCTCCGGAGGGTGGAGCGCCGGATCGAATACGAGCGCGATCGTTTCGCACTGGCGCAGCGCCGAGTCGACGAATCGATACTCGTCGGCGATGGGCGTATCCGAGAGCGCCGCCGTCAGCCAGCGCGCCTCGGGCTCACCCTGCGGCATTTACGCCAGCCAGGCCGCCGGAAGAGGCGGCGCAGGACGGGGACCGCCGCCCGCGCTGCCGTCGGGCGGGTTCTGCCGGCCTCCATCGTGGCTCGATCCGTCCGAACCGTCGGCACCACTGTCGGTCGGTGTGTCGTACCGCGCGTCGATCGGCAGGCCGACTCCATAAGCCCCACAGATCCCATTGCACCCCATGCTGCAACCGGAGGAACTGAGGACCGCGGCGCCGGCGGCGATACCGATGGCCGCGCCGGACACCAACGCCAGCGAACGGGCGAATCGCAGGTACTTCGGGAGCACGTAGGGCACTTCGCTGGGCGAATTGGTCGTTTCGTCGCCGGCAGGCATGTCCCGTAACAGAGCACATCTCATGCCACTCGACACGCCCAATTGCCGCGACCAAGTCACCGCCGGACGGAAACTTCGACGGAAAACGTGACACGCCTGTCGTGGTCTTCCCGGCGCCCAGCGCCGGTCACGCCCCGTGCTGCAGCACCACGCGATAGCGAACCTTGCCGGCCTGCAGGCGCTCGCGGGCTTCGTTCGCCTGGGCGCGCGGGTAGAGCTCGATCACCGGCTTGACCTTGCCGGCGGCGGCGAGCTGCAGGGCTTCGTAGAGATCGGCGCGCTCGTCCTGGGAGCTGCCGCGGAGCTGGCGCTGGCCCCACATCAGCGTCTGCGAGCTGATCGTGAGCGGCCCATCGGGCACCCCCAGGTTGACGAGGCGACCCCCGGGCCGCAGGCCGTTGAAGACCGCCGCGATCTGCTTGGCCGAGTTGGTCGTCGAGAGGATCACATCCGCGCCCCCGGCGTCCCGCAGCGCCACGCCTGGATCGTCGCCCGCCAGCAAGACCTCGTCGGCCCCGAGCGCGACCAGCTCCGCCTTCTTGTCGGCCTGGCCCGTGATCGCGAACGTCTCGAGACCCACCGCCTTGCTGACCTGCAACGCGAGATGGCCGAGGCCACCCACCCCCATGACCGCCACCCGCTCGCCCGGTTTCGGATCGCCGTTGCGCAGCCCGCTCATCACCGTGTACCCCGCACAGAAGAGCGGCGCCGCCAGCTCGAAGGACAGGGCGTCGGGGATGAGCGCGCAGCCCGAGGCCCAGGCGAGCATCAGCTCCGAATTGCCGCCGCCGAGGTGCATCCAGCTCTGCGCGGTGGGACAGTGTTCGTGCCGCGCCGACTGGCAAGCGGCGCAACGCCCGCACCCCTTCTGGTTCCAGAATACGCCGACCCGATCGCCGACGCGGAGGTCCAACACGCCGGCGCCCAGCTCGACGATCTCGCCGGCCGGCTCGTGCCCGAGGACGATCGGCAGCTTCGCGCCCAGGTGGCCGTGGTGGGCGTGCAGATCGGTCCCACACATCCCGCTCGCGCGAATGCGGATGACCACCTGCCCCGGCGCGGGGCGCGGATCGGCGAGGGTCTGGAATTGCCAGTCGTGGTTGAATTCGGTGAGGACGGCGGCGCGCATGGGCTCTCCTGCAGAGTCGTCAGGGCGTTGCGGTCTCGAGCTTATGGCAGTTGGCGCAACCGAAAGCGCCCTTCACGGGCTTCTTGGGGTCGAAGACGGGAACGTCGAGCAGCTTGCCCATCGCGGGCTCGACCTTCTGGGACATGAACTCTGTCCACTTGGGCCACGTCGGCTCCTCTTTCATCTTCGCCTGAAAGGCGGCCGGTGTGTTCGGCAGCGGGTGGATGCCATTGCTGGGCATCTTGAACTTGCGGTCGGCGCCGTCTGCGCCGTGGCAGGTTGCGCAGGTGAAGGTCTTGAACTTCTTGCCGTCGAAGGTCTGGAAGATCGGCTTCATCGTCGGCATGACGGCGACCTTCATATAGGCCTTCTTTTGCGGGACCGTCATGTCCTTCCAGGCGACTTCGGGTGGCCCGACGGCCTTTGCCGAAGCCAGGCGAACGCCCGACGGGATCAAGAGGAGCGCGAGGGTCGCAGTTGACAGAACCGGCGAGAGACGATTTCGCATCACGACTCGATGCCCCGGACTCCGAGGAGGTTACAAAACAATCGGCCGGACGGTTGAGATAGCTCGCAGATCGCCATCGACACCTCGCGCCGCTGCCGCGCCGTCGGTATGCTTGCAAGCGAAATGCCGCGAGACTGGGACGCCGCCACCTACGATCGAATCGCGGAGCCGCAAACGCGCTGGGGGCGCGCGGTCCTCGACCGGCTGCCGCTCGACGGAGACGAGACCGTCCTCGACGCCGGGTGCGGGACCGGTCGCGTGACGGCGATGCTGCTGGAGCGGCTGGCGCGGGGGCGCGTCGTGGCGCTCGACGGGTCCGCCGCGATGATCGACGAGGCGCGCCGGCGGTTCGCCGGCGACAACCGCGTCGAATGCGTGGTGGCGGATCTGGCCAGGCCGCTGCCTCTGAGCGAATCGGTCGACGCCGTGTTATCGACCGCGACGTTCCACTGGATCCTCGACCATCCGGCGCTGTTCCGGAACCTGGCCGCCGTGCTGCGGGCGGGGGGTCGTCTGGTAGCGCAGTGCGGTGGTGCGGGGAACGTCGCGCGCGTCACCGCGGCCCTCCGAGCGGTCGATCCGACGCTGCGCCAGTCGAAGAACTACGCGACGCCCGAGGACACCGCCGCGCGCCTGACCGCCGCGGGTTTCGTCGACGTCCGCACCTGGCTGCAGCCGGAGCCGACCCGCTTCGAACCCGGAGAGCCGCTGGAGGCCTTCCTGCGCACCGTCATCCTGGGCGACGTTCTGCCCGAGATTCCCGAGCCGCGCCGCGCCGCCTTCGTTCACGACGTCGCGACGCGGATGGAGATCCCCGAGATCGACTACGTCCGCCTCAACATCGAGGCACGCCGCGGATGACGACCGCCCGGGCGACGCCTGGCTCGATGCGCGTAGTGGCATACGCGCCCTCCGCGTTCACCTCGACTGCCTCTTGGCGACCTTCCGCAGCCGATCACCGGCAGCAACCGGCTTCTGCGTGATCGCGTGTATGCACCGTCTCGCGCATCACCGTGCACCCGGTCAGCCCCCGTCGATCGTTATTGACCCAGCGCCAGCCGCACCAGTTGCCGCACATTCAGCGGGCACTCCACCGCCACCGGATCCCCAACCCAGCGCACCGCCGTGTACTCGTCGCACGCCGCCAGCTCCCGCGTCGCCACATCCGCCACGAACGCGAAGTTCATGTGCAGGCCCTTGCTGCCGGCGGGGTGCTCCTCGTAGCCGATCAATCCCGCCGGCGTGCCGTCGACGCCCAGGCCCGGCGGAAAGATCCCCTCGAGGCCGGTCTCCTCGCGCAGCTCGCGGCGGGCGGCCTCGAGCGGAGTCTCGCCCGCCTCGATCTCGCCCCCGACCGGGAGCCACAGGTCGAGGCGCTTGTGGCGCACGAGCAAGATCTCCCCGCCCTGCCGGCAGAAGACCGCGACCGAGAACGCGCGACGCTCGGCCGGGCTCGATCGCATGGCGGAAGACGAGCTCTGCTCGTCCGAGCTCATTTGTCCGTCAGCGCGGCGACACCCGGCAGGACCTTGCCCTCGAGGAACTCCAGAGAGGCGCCGCCACCCGTCGACACGTGCGAGACCTTGCTGGCGACGCCGGCCTTCTTGACCGCCGAGGCGGAGTCGCCGCCGCCGATGATGGTGGTCGCGCCGCCGGCGGTCGCCTTGGCCAGCGCCTCGGCGATGGCAATGGTCCCCTTGGCGGTGGCGTCGATCTCGAACACGCCGACCGGGCCGTTCCAGACGATGGTCTTCGCACCGAGCAAGATCTCGGTGAAGGCAGCCACCGTCGCGGGACCGGCGTCGACCGCTTCCCAGTCGGCGGGGATGGCGTCCTTGGCGACGGTCTTGAGCGCGCCCACGGTGCGGGCCTTGAAGTCGAGCTTGTCGGTCACCACGAAGTCGGTCCCCAGCACCAGCTTGCCGCCGGCCTCGGCCAGCAGGCTGCGCGCCAGATCCAGCTTGTCGTTCTCGACGATCGACTTGCCCACCTCCAGCCCCTGCGCCTTGAGGAAGGTGTAGGTCATGCCGCCGCCGATCAGCAGCTTGTCGACCCGCGGCAGCAGGCTCTTGATGACGTCGATCTTGCTCGACACCTTGGAGCCGCCGATCACCGCGACGAACGGCCGCTTGGGGTTGGTCAGGGCCTCGCCCAGGTAGTCGAGCTCCTTCTTCATCAGGTAGCCCGACGCCGCCTGCGACACGAAGCGGGTGATCCCCTCCGTAGAGGCGTGCGCGCGGTGGGCGCTGCCGAACGCGTCGTTCACGTACAGATCGCAGAGCGCCGCCAGCTTCTTCGCGAAGGCCGGATCGTTCTCCTCTTCCTCGGCGTGGAAGCGCAGGTTCTCCAGCAGCAGCACGCCCCCCGGCGCCAGCGCCGCCACCGCCGCCTCCGCCGCCGGGCCCACGCAGTCGTCGGCGAACGCGACCGGCGCGCCCAGCAGGGCCGCCAGCGCATCGGCCACCGGGCGGAGGCTCATCTCCGGGACGCGCTTTCCGTCGGGACGCCCGAGGTGCGACACCAGGATGACCTTCGCGCCCTCTTTGCGCAGGTACTGGATGGTCGGCAGCGATTCCTTGATGCGCTTGTCGCTCTCCACCTTGCCGTCCTTGAGGGGGACGTTGAAGTCGACGCGCACGATGACGCGCTTGCCAGCCACGTTCAGGTCTTCGACGAACAGCTTCTTCCCGGTGCTCATGGCCGACGGATTTACCACGGCGGAGGAATGCGCCGCTACGGGGGTCGGCTAAGGAGCCGCGGCGGCCGCTTCGTCGGCCCGCCGTGCGGCTTCCATGAGCAGCAGCGTCGTCGAGGCACCGATCTCGTCGGCGAGCCCGTCGAGGTCCATCTGGGTGAAGCTGAACCGGCCGCGCGCGAGGCCCAGCAGGTCGTAGATCGCCGACTTGTTCAGCCGGCGCGAGCCCTCGACCCGCGCACGCAGCACCCGGCCGCGACGCAGCCACAGCCGCCCCACCTTGTCGTCCGTGAGCACCACCAGCTCACCCGAACGTCTCTCGAGATCCAGGAAGGTCAGGACCGCCGCCAGGCCGAACTGCTCCAGCCGGCCGCGCAGCCCCACCTCCGGCGATGAACCCGTCGATGCCATCGGGGAGAGTTGACCGCCGTTCCGGCCGAAGCGCAAAAAAAGTGGATCGGTCGGGCCGACCCATCCGCGATGGCGATGCGGCATCGGTCGAAGTTTCGCTACAATGGGCGGACATGCTTCCAGGCGACGCGAGATCCGCACGCATCCTGGCGCTGGCTGCCGTCGTGCTCCTGCCGGCGAGCTGTGCCACCTCCGAGGCGCCCCAGACCACCTCGGACGCCGTCGCGGGCCTGGACTCTTCCGTCGACCGGACCTTCGAGCTCCTGCGCACGGAGCGGAAACGGGTGAGGAGCGCGCAGCCCGATGAACACATCGACACGGGCCGCGAGATAAACGTCCAAGATCTGGTCGACGTCGAGCGCGCCGTCATTCGGCGGCAGCTCGGGCCCCCGGACGAATGTGACCTTCTGGGCAACGCCCCCTGCCCGGTCGCCAAGCACTGGTACTACAGTTTCTATCACCTGCCGGAGGGCTCGGTCGGCGGGGGCACGGCGCTGTCTCTCACCTTCGACGACGACGGTCGATGCGTTCGCTCGACGTGGATGGGATTCAAATAGTCGAGCCCGTCAGGCGCCCCACTCGGGCTCGGGCAGCTCCTTGAAAGCCGCGCGAACACCCTCGCTCCACTTCTTGCTGAGCGCGCCGAAGTAGGGATCGCCTTCCCCGAACCGGCGGCGCTTCTTGACCACCAGCGCGTCGCGCTCGTAGCAGAGCAGGTCGATGGGCATGCCGACCGACAGGTTGCTGTGCATGGTCGAATCGAACGAGACCAGCACGCACTTGGCCGCGTCGCTCAAGCTGGTGGCGGGGGTGATGACCCGGTCGATGATCGGCTTGCCATATTTGGCCTCGCCGGTCTGAAAGAACGGCGTGTCGACGCCGGCCTCGATGAAATTGCCCGCGGCGTAGATGCGAAAGAGCCGCATCCGCTCGCCGCTGATCTGGCCACCGAGAATGAACGAGGCGTTGAAGGACAGATCGTGCTTCTCCAGATGTTCGCTGTCGCGACGGTCGATCGCGCGCATCGCGTCCGAGACGACGCGTGCCACGTCGAACATCGTGCGGGCGCTCCGGATCCCGGCGCCGTCGGCCTGCTGGGTGAGCAGGCCGATGACGGCCTGTGTTCCGGCCAGGCTTCCCGAGCTCAGCAACACCAGCACGCGATCGCCGGCGCGCTCGAAGACGGTCATTTTGCAGAACGAGGCGAAGTCGTCGACGCCCGCGTGGGTGCGAGAATCCGATCCGAGGACGATCCCCTCCTCGAGGAGCACGCCCACACAGTAGGTCATCCCGTCACGCTACTCTTCGAACGGCCCGCGCGCGAGCGGGCGTCAGGCGACCACTTCGTCGGTCCAGACCTGAAAGGTCTGTAGGGTGTTGGGTCCGAAGGTGGTGGAAATCGCGACGTCGGCGGCGTCGCGACCGCGCGCGATGAGGATCCGTCCGATGCGCGGGGTGTTGTTGCGCGCGTCGAACGTGTACCAGGTCGACCCCAGGTAAGCCTCGAACCACCCCGCGAAGTCCATCGGCGCCGGGTCCTTCGGAACGCCGATGTCCCCCAGATAGCCGGTGCAATAGCGCGCCGGAATGTTCAGGCAGCGGCACAGGGTGATCGCCAGGTGGGCGAAATCGCGGCAGACGCCCTGGCGTTCGTTGAAGGCCTCCCAGGCGGTCTTGGTGGATCTGGCGAACTGGTAGCCGAAGGTGATGTGCTGGTGGACGAAGTCGCAGATCGCCTGCACGCGCGCCCAGCCGAGCGGGACGTTCGCGAACTTGTTCCAGGCAAACTGAGACATCTTGTCGGTCTCGCAGTAGCGGCTCCCCAGCAGGAAGACCAGCGTCTCCTCCGGCAACTGCTGGACGGGGTGCTGAACGGCCGACAGAACGACCGGCTCCCGCTCGCCGCTGTCGTTGATGGTCGCGTCGGCGGTCACCCGAAAATGCCCCGCCGGGGCGACCAGACGCGTGCACCAATTTCCAAACCCGTCTCGGTAGGCGGCCGTCGGGACGGACGGTGTCGTGATCATGTGGTCTGGCCGGACCAGATCCGAGACCCGGCTGTGGTGCACGTTCAGGGTCAAGATCATCGGCGTCGGCTGCGGTTCGTCGTAGTTGAGCTCATAGCCGAAGCGGATCTGCATGCGGTGAACCTGTCCATCGCGACGGGCACGGTCAAGCGGTTTCGACGATAGATCCCGGATAGTTGGTGGCTAAACCAAGCAACTTTCTCGGGCACGATGGTCGCTGCCTTGATCGTTTTGGCGTGTTTCGGGGATCCATAGAGCGATGCCACCCGTGCGCAGGAATCACCTGGCCGTCTCGGCGCTGTGTGCGCCGATGCTGGCGGGCTGGCTCGCCTTCGGGGCGGCCGCGTGCGCGAACCGTGGGATGGAGGCGCCCGGCGAGGACACGGACGCGGGACCTGGGGCTGCGGGCAGCGAGGGGACGGGCGGACGCGGTGGCCCGGGGGCCGCGGGGTCCTCGGCCGTGGGAAGTGGCGGTGTCGCGGGCTCGAGCGCTGGCCGGGGTGGAATGGACGGCGCGGCGGGCGCGGGAGTCGGGGGCACGGGTGGTGGCGGAGCCGGCGGAACCGGGGCGACCGGCGGCATGACGGGCGGCGCGGGGTCCGGGGGCACCGCGGGAAGCACGGGGGTCGGCGGAACGAGCGGAGGCGCGGGCAGAGGCGGCTTCGCGGGCAGCACCGCGGGAACTGCCGGAGGAACGGCCGGAGGAACGGCCGGGAGCGGGGGCACGACCGCGGGCAGAGGCGGAACGATCGGCAGCGCGGGTGCCGGCGCGACGACCGGCAGCGCGGGTGCCGGCGGAACGATCGGGAGCGCGGGTGCGGGCGGAACGGTCGGGAGCGCGGGTAGAGGCGGGACGATCGGGAGTGCGGGC
>CALAOV010000020.1 GCA_937889515.1 uncultured Myxococcales bacterium
TCATCGATGGGGTGGGCGCCTCCTTGAGCTTGGCCAGCGCGGCGTCGGCGGCGGCCCTGGCCTGGGCGTTGCCGTGCTCCTCGCGCAGCTTCTCCTCGGCCAGCTCGAGCTTCGCGTCGACGTAGGCGACGTTCCCCTCGCGGACGGCCTCGACCTTGGTGATCACGTAGCCGTCGGTGCCCCGCAGCGGCCCGACGATCGCGCCGGGCTTGGCCTTCCAGACCTTGTCCTCTACGGCAGCGGGGAGGTTGATGGCGCCGCGTGCCCGCCAACCGAGATCGCCGCCGCGCGCCTTGGTCCGGGTGTCCTCGGAGGCCGACTTGGCCAGCTCCATGAAGGTCAGCCCGTCCTTGCCGTCGGCCTTGGCCCCCTTCTTGAGGCGGTCGGACAGCGCGTCGGCCTTGGCGTGCGCCGCCTTGTCCACCGAGGGGGAGGCGTCGGCCGGCACCTTGACCAGGATCTGCCGCACGCGGCGCTCGTCGGGCACCTTCTCGTAGACGAACCGCTTCTGTTCGTAGGCTTCCTGAAGCTTGGCGTCGTTCTTGGCGGCGTAGTCGGCGATCTCGGCGTCGGTGAGCGCCACGTCGGGCTCGAAGCGCCGGCCGGAGAACCGCAGGTACTCCAGGTTCACCTGGCGGTTCTTGCGGATGAACTCGGTCTTGAGCTCGTCGGCGGAGACGGTGACGCTGGCGCGCATGAGGTCGCGGACCCGCAGCGCCAGCATCTCCTTCTTCTGCTCGGCGACGAAGCTCTTGGGCGTGACGCCCAGCTCGAACTGGATGAAGGTCTTGAAGGAGTCGTAGTTGAACTTGCCGTCCTTGAGGAGCCGCGGCACGGTGTGGGGCTGACCGAGGCCGACGATCTTGGCGTCGGCGATCTGGTCCTCGACCTGGTCGTCGGTGACCACCAGCCCGAGGCGCTCCGCCTCGGCGGCCATGATCTCGCGCTCGATCAGCTTGTCCATGACGGTCTCTTTGAGCCGGTCGCGCTTGGCCATCTGTGGCGGGATCTGGGCACCCCCCGCCAGCATGAAGGCGTAGTGGAAGGAGCTCTGCGTGATCGTCTCGCCGTTCACCTGCGCCGCGTAGTGATCGTTCCCCTTCATGACCTGATCGCACGAGCTTCCGCGCGACTGGGGTCCGAAGTTGATGATGAAGACCGCGATGACGATGAAGAAAAGGAGATAGATCAGCAGCGACTGCGAGGCTTTCCGCATCTGCTCGAGCATGGCGGGGCGGAATCTACCATAAAGGTCGGGCGCGCCCCTACCGGAGGTCCTTCATCCGTGATAAAAGCATTTGTCTCGTCGACGCAGCGAATCGGGGCGGCGCGCGGGGCGCACAATCCATGCTGCTCGACTGGGTCTACGGACTCTTCTCCAACGATCTCGCCATAGACCTGGGTACAGCGAATACGCTGACCTTCGTCCGGGGCAAAGGGATCGTGTCCAATGAGCCCTCGGTGGTGGCGGTGCAGCGCTCGGGCAACGGGACCAAGAAGGTTCTGGCCGTGGGCAAGGAGGCCAAGGAGATGCTCGGGCGCACGCCGGGCAACATCGTCGCTGTCCGACCCATGAAAGATGGGGTCATCGCCGACTTCGAGGTCACCGAGGCGATGCTGCGGTACTTCATCATGAAGGTCCACAACCGCCGGACGCTGGTCAAGCCCCGCATCATCATCGGAGTGCCTTCGGGGATCACCGAGGTCGAAAAGCGCGCCGTGCGCGACTCGGCGCTGGCCGCCGGCGCCCGCGAGGTCTATCTCATCGAAGAGCCGATGGCGGCCGCGATCGGCGCCGGTCTGCCGGTCACCGAGCCCTCCGGCAACATGATCGTCGACATCGGCGGCGGCACCACCGAGGTGGCCGTCATCTCGCTGGCCGGCATCGTGGTCGCCAAGTCGATCCGCGTCGCGGGCGACAAGATGGACGAGGCGATCGTCGCGTACATCAAGCGCAAGTACAACCTGCTGGTCGGCGAGCGGACGGCCGAGACGATCAAGAAGACCATCGGCAACGCCTATGCGACCGACGAGGTCACCACCATGGAGATCAAGGGACGCGACCTGGTGGCCGGCGTCCCCAAGACGCTGGTCATGAACAGCGACGAGGTGCGCGAGGCGCTGGCGGAGCCGGTCAACCAGATCGTCGACGCGGTTCGATCCGTGCTCGAGCGGACGCCGCCCGAGCTGGCGGCGGACATCGTCGACCGGGGGGTGGTCCTCACGGGCGGCGGCTCGCAGCTCAAGAACCTGGACGCGCTCCTGCGCGAGGAGACCGGTCTGCCCGTGATGGTCTCCGACTCGCCCGAGTGCGCCGTCGTCCTCGGCACCGGCCGAGCTCTCGACGAATTGGCCCTTCTCCGCGAAGTGGCACTACAGTAAAAGGGTCGAATGGTGGCCGGTAGCAAACGGCTGCGGGAAGCGGCGATCGTGGCGACGATGCTGCTGATCGCGATCATCTCGCTCCGTATGAGCGCGAAGAACCCGGGCGATCTATCGGCGCTCGACCGGGGCGTCCTGCGGCTGGTATCGCCGGCCCAGTCGGCCATGTCGCTCATCGCGCGCGCCATCACCAGCGTGGCCGGGCGCTACGTCGAGCTGACGCACGTGCGCGGGGAGAACGAGGCGCTCACCCGCGAGAACCAGCACCTTCGCGCCGAGCTGACCGAGATGCGGCGCCTCGCCGAAGAGAGCGGCCGGTACCAGCGGCTCCTCGGCCTGCGCGACGTGACGCCCGCCGAAACCATCGCGGCCCGGGTGATCGCGGTCGACGCCTCGCCATACTTCCGGGTCGCTCGGGTCGAGATCGATCACGGCGAGGGGAACGTCCGCCACGGCATGCCGGTGCTGACGCCCGAAGGGGTCGCCGGCCGCATCAACCGGGTTTCCGGGAAAAGCTCGGACATCATGCTGCTGGTCGATCCCCGTTCCGCGATCGATGTGGTCATCCCGCGGACCGGCGGGCGCGGGATCCTGCGCGGCAAGTCGGGCGAGAACGGCTACCGCTGCAGCGTCGAATACCTGGCGCGCGGCGAGCCGGCCAAGGAGGGCGACGCGGTCGTGACCAGCGGGCTCGGCGGCGCCTTTCCGCGCAACCTCGCCGTCGGCCACATCACGCGTGTCATCCCCGGCGCCGTCGGGCTCTACCAGGACGTGGAGGTCACGCCCGACGTCGACTTCGGACGCCTGTCGGAGGTGCTGGTGGTGGTTGCACCGCCGCCCGCGCCCGATCCCGATCCGGCCGCGCACCGCCTGCCGGCCCGTGGCCTGATGGTCTACAAGTGAGGTCCGCGGTCACGCTCACCGTCGCCTACCTGCTGCTGATCCTGCAGTCGACGGTGCTGGAGCTGGCGCCTGTCCACATGGTGGCGCCCAGCCTGGGCCTCCTGGTCGTCCTGCACGTGGGGCTGTCCTCGAAGTGGACGATCTCGTCGGCGGCGGTGGTCTCCTTCGTGACCGGCTACCTCTTCGATCTGGTGTCGGGGGCCCCCCAGGGGGTTCACGCCTTCGTCTTCGTCCTGATGGCGCTCTTCGCGCGCGCGCTCACGACCCGGGTCGCGGTTCAGGGGGTGGTGCTCTCGGCAGCGACCTCGTTCGTGGCCAGCTTGCTGGCGTCCATGTTGATCGTCCTCGTGCGCGCGCAGGTCGCGCCCGAAGGTGGTTACGGCGGCCTGCGCCAGGCGCCGCTCGAGGCGCTGTTCACCGGCTTCGTTGGGCCCGTGATCCTGGGCCTCTTCCGGCACATCGACGGCAAGGTCGACAGCGCCCGCTCGCGGGTGGGCCTGTCCCGCGGCCCGCGCGCGCTCGGCAGTGACGTGTCGCCGTGGAAATAGCCGGCCAGGACGCCGAGCTCCCCGAGATCCGCCGGCGGTCCCGTTACTTCGCGCTGGTGGTGCTGGTGGCGTTTGTCGGCATCGCCGGCCGCCTCTTCTATCTGCAAGTCATCCAGGGCGACGCGTTCTTTCGGGTCACCTCGGATAGCATCATCCACACCGATCTGCTGCCCGCCGTGCGCGGGCAGATCCGCGATCGCAAGGGACGGGTGCTGGCCACCGTGCGCCCCTCCTACAACGTCTACGTGACGCCGCGCCTGCTCACCGCCGACGGCTTCGCGCGCCTGCGGATGGTCCTGGGCATGAACGGCGATGAAGCGATGGACGTCTGGGAACGGATCCAAAACGGCGAGGCCACCGCCGCGCAAAACACCAACGGCGGCCGGGTCGCCGAGCGACCGGTCCTGCTGGCGGAGGACATTTCCCGGGAGGCGATGGCCGCCATCGAGACCGGCGTCGATCTGCCGGGGGTAAAGATCGTCTCGGCGCCGCGGCGGTCCTACCCGTACGGCGGCCTCGCGGCGCACGTGCTCGGCTTCATGAACGAGATCTCCGCCGAGGAGCTGCGCGCCAAGAAAGACGAGGGCTACCGCGCCGGCGACCTGGTCGGCCGCACCGGGATCGAACGGCAGTGGGACGGCTACCTGCGCGGGCGGGCGGGGTTCCAGAAGATCGTCGTCGACCGGCGCGATCTCCCCAAGACCGACATCCACGACGTCGTCGATGGGCCGAGCGCGCAGGCCGCCGTGGCGGGCAACAATGTGGTGCTCACGCTGGACGTGGACGCCCAGCGCTACACCGAGCGGGCGTTGCGGAACGTGTCGGCGGCGGGCGCGGTGGTGCTGGACGTCGACACCGGGCGAATCCTGGCGATGGCCTCCAAGCCCAGCTTCGATCCGAGCGAGATGTCGGGGCACCTCACGCCCGAGGCCGAGCAGCGTCTGCTCGCCGATCGCTACCACCCGCTGCACGACAAGACCCTGGCCGAGACCTACTACCCCGGGTCCACCTTCAAGCCGGTCTCGGCGATCGCGGCGCTGGAAGATCGCCTCATCACGCCCGACGACAAGACCAAGTGCCACGGCTCGTTCGAGATCGCGCGGCGGCGGTTCAAGTGTACCAAGACGCACGGGATCGTGAGCCTCTACGACGCCATCGTGCAGAGCTGCAACGTCTACTTCTACGAGCTGGGCGCGCGCCCGGGGATGATGGATCGCCTGGCCAAGTACGGCGCCGATCTGGGCCTGGGCGCGCCGACCGGGCTCGGCCTCAACGGTGAAGAGGGGGGATTTCTGCCAACCGAGGAGTGGTACCGCGCGCAGAAGCGCGAGAACCCGAAGGCCGAGGGCTTCCAGGTGGGGCAGGCGCTCAACGCCGTGATCGGGCAGGGGTCGACCCGGGTGACGCTGCTGCAGATGGCGACGCTGTACGCGGCCATCGCCAACGGCGGCAAGCTCTGGCTGCCGCAGATCGTCGAGCGGGTCGAGTCGCCCGACGGCCAGGTGCTGGAGGAGTTCGCGCCGCGGGTTCGTCGCGAGCTGTCGGTCGCGCCGGAGAGCTTGGCGGTGGTCCGTCAGGCGCTGGTCGGCGTGGTGAACGAGCCGAAGGGAACGGCTTTCAAAGTCCGGTCGAAGGACATCGAGGTCGCCGGGAAGACCGGCACCGCGCAGGTGCACGGCCGCCACACCGAAAACGGCGGCTACGAAGCGGGCGATCACGCCTGGTTCGTCGGCTTCGCGCCGGCCGGTCGGCCGCGCATCGCGCTGGCCGTCCTGGTCGAGCACGGCGGCCACGGCGGCGACGTCGCGGCCCCGGTGGCGATGGAGATCATCCACAACTATTTCGACACCGTCGCGCCCGCCGATCGCGAGGCGCCACGGCTCGGGTTGCCGCGGCGGCGTGGCCCGCGCGCCCCGACCCCGGAGCCGACCACCGCCGAGGCCGGGCCATGATGCAGACCCGGGCGGTCGGCTGGCGCCGGCTGCGCTTTCGGTTCGACTGGACGCTCACGCTGGCCGCCGCGGCGGTCACCACGCTCGGGCTCATCAACCTGTGGAGCGCCGTTCACGACCGGCAGGCGAACATCTTCTCGGTCCAGGTCTCCTGGCTCGGTCTGGGCGTGGCGGTCTTTCTGGGGGTGGCGACCCTCGACTACCGGACCATCAGCCGGTACGGCTACGTGCTGCAGGGCGCCGGCGTCGCGCTGCTGCTGGGCGTGCTTCTGTTCGGCAAGATGGTGGGCGGCGGCCGGCGCTGGTTCGAGATCGGCCCGTTCCACGTCCAGCCCTCGGAGCTGATGCAGCTCCTCACCAGCGTCGCGCTGGGCAAGTACCTGAACGACTCGCCAGTCCTGGAGGGACGAACCTGGCGCCACTTGGCCATCCCGGTCCTCATCGTCAGCGTGCCGGCGTTGCTCATCGCCAAGCAGCCCGATTTCGGAACGGCCTTCTTGCTGCTGCTGATCTTCTTCACCATCATGCTGACCGCGCGCCTCAAGCTCAAGACGCTGGGCGCGATCGTTGGCCTGGCCACGCTGGCGGCGTTTCCGATCTACCAGCATCTGCTGCACGAATATCAGCGCAAGCGGGTCGAATCGTTCTTCAACCCGAACTCGGAAGGGGCCTATCAGACCCGCCAGGCGCTCAACGCGATCGGCTCGGGCCGGTTTCTCGGCAAGGGGTTCCTGCACGGCACGCAGATTCGCCTGCGCCATTTCCCGGCGCTCTGGACCGATTTTCCCTTCGCCGTGTGGGCCGAGGAGTGGGGCTTCGTGGGGTGCTTCGCGCTCTTGCTGGCGTATCTGATCCTGGTGCTCTGGATTCTCAAGATCGCCGGCGACGCGCGCGATCGCTTCGGCGCCACCGTCTGCGTCGGCGTCGCGGCCATGCTGTTCTGGCACGTCTTCATCAATGTCGGGATGGTGAGCGGCGTGCTCCCGGTCGTGGGCGTCACCCTCCCGCTGGTGAGCTACGGCGGCTCGAGCATTCTGACCACCGCCGCAGCCCTGGGCCTGGTCATGAACGTCAGCATCCGTCGATTTTCATATTGAGAGCCCGCCACCGACGGGAAACGATGCCACCCTGGGGAAACGGGGCCCCCGCGGCGCGAATGAAGATCCGATCGGCTGAATCGAGGCCGATTCGCGTGAGCCGGCGGAGATCACCTCGAACACTTCGTCTCCATGCAGCAGCTCCGTCGCTCCGTGTTCCTGGTGTTGTCGATGGCGGTGGCCGGTTGCGCCACGCCGTCCGATGGCGGCGGCGCCGGCGGAAGCGGAGGCTCGACGGGCCTGGCCGGCTTCACGGGGCAGGCGGGCACCCAGGGCTCGACGGCGGGAACGGGAGGGAGCCCGGGAACCGCCAGCGGCTCGGGGGGATCGAGCGGTCTCGCCGGCTCGGCGGGCGGCACGTCTGGTGGATCGATCGGCGGTGGATCGGGGACGGGTGTGACGGGCGTGGGCGGAATGTCCGGATCGCGGGGCGGTACCGCGGGCGGAGTCGCCGGCACGACGGGTACGGCCGGCACCGGTGCGGCGGGCATCGGAGTGGCCGGCAGCGGCGTGGCGGGTAAGGGCGCGGCGGGCACCACCGGCGCGGCCGGGGCCGCCGGATCGAAAGCCGGCACCACCGGATCGGGTGGCAGTGGCGCGGCGGGCACCAGCGGCAGCGGCGGCGCCTTCGTGCCGCCCTGGACCTGCCAAGTTCCAACCTGGCCAAACGCCACCGGTTCTCCCGTGTCGATCTCGTCGACGATGCAGGTGGCGAAGCTCTACGACGGCAAGATGGCGCTCCACAACGGCAGCGGCAGCGGAGACTTCGCCGTCGATTGCAACGCTATGGGGACCAAGGATCAGGGCACCACCAAGCCGCTCTTCGAGCTGGCCGACGGCGCCACCATTCAGAACGTGATCATCGGCAATCACGGCGCCGACGGCATTCACTGCGACGGGACCTGCACGATCAAGAACGTCTGGTTCAACTACGTGTGCGACGACGCGGTCACCGCTGCGTCCGGCTCGTCCGGGACGGTCACCATCGACGGAGGCGGCGCGCAGGGCGCGCACGACAAGCTCTTTCAGGACAACAGCCACGGCAAGTTCATCATCCAGAACTTCTTCGGCCAGCGCCTGGGCAAGATGTACCGCGCCTGCGGGGTCGGCGGCGCCTGCGGGTCGACCAAGGGGAACCTGACCATCACCAACACGGTGGCGATCGGCGTCGACGAGGTGGTGGGGCTCACCAGCGGCCGCGACACGGCGACCATCTCGAAACTCTGCGTGTTCCAGACGCCGACGGTGTGCCAACCCTACGACTCCAGCGACAACGCCCTCGCCACCGACGGCGTCGACGGGACGAACTGCAAGTACGCCTGGTCCGACGTGCAGGTGATGCTCAACTACTCGACCGAGGTCGGGTTCTCGACGGCCGCCGCGTGCCCCAACTACCTGAAGTCGTCCAGCTCGACCGCGGCCGGCACCTCCTGCATCTCGAACCTGGCGGCTTGCGTGAAGCCCTGCGCGGTGGGCGACTACGGCATCAAGCAGTGCAACTGCCCGTCGGGCGGCTCGTACGCCTGCGGCTCCTGCGCGGGTCCCTCGATGGATCCCGCCAAGTCGGGCCTCGATCCCGCCAAGGCGGCGACGGCGCCGGTGTGTACGGGCGCCAAGGGCGACGCTTGCAGCACCCAGTGGAATTGGTGCATCAGCGGCACACAGGACTGCGTCTGCGTCTACAAGCCCGGCACGCTCCAGACCGCGGACACGGTCTGGGACTGCGCGAATCCCTGGTTCTGATCGACGGCTCGAGCTTCTGCGAGCCTTCTGCGAAGCCATTTTCGAGCCTTTTTGGAGGATCCGATGTCGAAGCTGAAAATTTCCTGGGGCGCCCTCGGACTGTGTCTGCTGATCGGCGCGGGCTGCGCCACCAGCGGTGACGACGGCAGCGGCGCGGCCGGCACGAGCGGCAAGGCGGGCGCGTCGGGCGCCGCCGGCACCACGGGCGTCGGTGGGGCGTCGGCCCCCGGCGGATCTTCGGGGGGAGCGACCGTCAGCGGGACCGGCGGCGGGGGCGGCACGACTGCGACGGGCACCGGCGGCAGCGGCGTCGGCGGATCAACCAGCGGATCGACCGGCACCGGCGGGACCGGCACGGGCAGCGGCGGGACCAGCGGCACCGGCGGCGCCGGTGGGAAAACCACCGGCTCGGCGGGAACGACCGGCTCGGCGGGAACGACCGGCGCGGCAGGCACCACCGCCGTCGGTGGGAAAGCCGGCGGCACCGCCGGTTCGACCGGCGCCGCGGGGGCCGGAACGGGCGGCGCACGCGGCGGCACCACTGGAACGGCCGGAACGGGTGCGGCGGGTACCAGCGGCGCGGCCGGCACCAGCGGTGGCCCCTGCGACATCTGGGTGGCTCCCACCGGCATCGACACGAACCCCGGCACGCAGAGTGCACCCGTGCTGACGCCACAGGCCGGCTATGAGCTGCTCTGTCCGGGCGTGACGGGAGCGGCGAACGGCGACCCCTGCTCGGGCAGCCTGAAAACGATGTGTCTCAAGGCCGGCACCTACCAGCTCGCCGCGCGGATCGAGTTCAAGAAGACCCGCATGGGGACCGCCAGCCGGGTCATCACGATGATGGCGGATCCGGCGGCCACGACCAAGCCGATCCTCGATTTCTCGACCCAGCCGCGGCTCGCCTGCGGCGTCGAGCCGACCGACAAGAATCAGTACGGGATCGACATCGGGGCCGACTACTACAAGGTCCAGGGGATCGAGGTCGCGAACGCCAACGACTCGGGGATCCTGATCCAGGGGGCGCACGATACGGTCCAGGACTGCGACGTCCACGACTCGGGCGACACGGGCATCCTCATCAGCTCCAGCTCGGGCTACACCGGCAGTGGCACCAACGAGACCATCCTCAACTGCGACTCGCACCACAACGACGACACCCAGTGCGATGGCTCCAACGCCGACGGCTTCGGCGCCAAGAAGGGGACCGGCACCGGCAACGTCTTCAACGGCTGCCGCTCCTGGGACAACGCCGACGACGGCTTCGACTTCTTCGCCTGGACCTCGCCGGTGACGGTCAAGAACTCCTGGGCCTTCGGGCAGGGTCAGGACACCGCCGGCACCGGCAGCAACGGAAATGGATTCAAGATGGGCGGCGATAGCGTCTCGGCGGCGCACGTCATGTCGAGCTGTTTCGCCTTCGACAACAACGAGACCAAGGGCGGCTCGCACGTCTCCGACTGGGGCTTCACCAACAACAGCAATCCTGCGACCATCACCTGCAGCGGCTGCGGCGCCTGGAACAACAAAGGCGGCAGCTTCCAGAGCATCTCCCACAGCGGCGACGTGAGCGCCACCAGCGTCACCACCGCCAAGGCCAGCGCCGCCAAGCGCAACGCCGACGGCAGCCTCCCCGCCATCACGTCCCTGTGAGGTTTCAACAACTCTGGAACCCTGGGAGGGTTCCGGACCTCCGATCGGCAGGCCTCCGGCGAGCGAAGCTCGCCTGCGGCCCGGCGTTGGGAGCATTCTGGATAGTTGGCGGCTAGGCGCCTCGCTGGCGGCCGGCCTCGTTGCAAAAATTTGAACCTTCCGCTTCGGCCGGTCGGAAAGAATTCTCGGACCCTACTTTCGTAAGGTGGGAACCACTAGTATGACCGCATCGGGCTTCCCGACTAGCGGGCGTGCACATCCATCGGCCAGTGGCGGTTCCCTTGTGCGTTCTTGTAGGGAAAAGAATCGCTCTCCGTGTCGTACCGTGCAGAAGATTCCAGATCAGCATGGTCGTTCGTTTTCGTCCGGTCAAGCGCGATCCGCGGGAATTCGGCGCATTGGGGCGCATCGGTTCGATGGACAAAATTTTCCATTCGGATACACGATCGAAACGCTTGCCGCGGACGAAAGGACACCCGATGCGTGACCAACGGATCCCCCGCCGTTTGACCTTGACTGCAGTCCTCGCCGCGTCCCTCGCGATGGCGCCGGCGCTCGCTCTGGCCCAGGCGGGGACCACGGCGCCACCACCCGCGGGATACGCACCACCGACGACCCCGCCGCAGGCACCACCCGCGGGATACGCGCCACCGACGGGCGAGCCGCCGCCACCGCCGGAGCGCGCTCCGCCCGAGGTTGCCCCACGAAGCCCGCCGCCCGAGGTCGCGCCCGCGACCCCACCGCTGGGATATGCGCCACGGTCTGCCTATCTCCCGCCTCCGGCACCGCCAGCTCCGAACCTTCACGATGGGTTCTATCTGCGCATGCACATCGGGGGCGGGGCCACCCACGTGTCCGGCGCCGACGCGTACGGTGAGGCGCTGACGGCGTCGGGCGGCAGCGGGAGCCTGGGCATCGCGCTCGGTGGCGCGATCCTGCCGAACCTCATCGTCTTTGGAAATCTCTTTGGCAGCGGCGTCTCGAAGCCCACCGTCACTATCGCCGGACTCGGCTCGGGCACCAGCAACTCCTCGGTCGCGGTGAGCGGGATCGGTCCCGGGGTGGCGTACTACTTCGAGCCGATCAACCTCTACCTGTCGGGAACGCTGGCGGCGATGCACGTCGAGATCGACGACGTCAACCGGCACCCCCTCTACCAGTCCAAGACGGGCGTCGGTGGTCAGGTCATGGTCGGCAAGGAATGGTGGATCTCGCAGAACTGGGGCCTGGGCGCGGCGGTGGAGTTTGTCGCCGCGTCGATGAAGGACAACAACAACAGCAACATCACCTGGACCTCCACTGGCTTCTCGCTCCTGTTTTCGGCGACCTACAATTGAGAGTGACCGTCGCCATGGACAAGTCGACCGTCCGAACAGAGACTATCCGCCGCAAAGGGGGTTACCGGATGCGCAGCGCAAAGGTCTTCTACCGATTTCTGACCGTCGTTTTGGGTCTGGGCGTCCCGGGGATCGCCTTGGCTCAGACGCCCGCGCCGGCGTCGGCGCCACAGGCGTCTCCCCAGCCGCCGGGGCGCCCGCCGGAAAATTCCCTGCGCGCCGACGAGATGGCTGCGGTCCCCGACTACGGGTACCCCCCGGCGTATTCGCCGGGGGGCTACGGCTATCCCCCCCCGCCGCCCGAGTCGATGGAGGGCTTTCACACCCACGACGGATTCTATTTCCGCGTGCAGCCGGGGATCGGATTCACCAGCCTGTCGTCGACGAAGGGCGGGGTGAAGACCACCATGGGCGGGGGTGGCCTGTCCACGGGCGGCGCCATCGGTGGGGTCATCGCCCACAACCTGGTGCTCTATGCCGCGATCTTCAATACCGGCGCGGTGGATCCCGACGTCAAGATCGGCGGCACCAGCATGGCCAGCCCGATCGGGGAGATCGCGCTGCAAGGCATCGGCCCCGGCGTCGCCTACTACTTCGAGCCCATCAATCTGTATCTCTCCGGAACCATCGCGATGGCGCGCTTTTGGGCCAACGATACCAACGGCAACCAGCTCGACACCTCCAAGATCGGTCTCGCCTTCGAGCTGCAGGTCGGCAAGGAGTGGTGGGTCTCGCGCGATTGGGGCCTGGGCGTCGCCCTCGGGTTCGTGGGTGGCTCGATGAAGGATCAGAATGATCCGACGCTCACCTGGTCGGCGGGCGCGTTCTCGTTCCTGTTTTCGGCGACCTACAACTAGGGGGCGCCCCCGCGCTGGCCCGAGATGCTCGCCGGTCGCGTTCGCTTGCCACGACCCCGCAGCCGGCTCGCGCTGGTCCGCCTCATCCGCGATCTGTGGACGCTGCCGACCAATCTCATCGGCCACGCGGCCGGACTCCTCGTCAGCGGACGTCTGCCGCGACGGGTGGGGGGGCCGGCCGCGGTCGGTTGGCTCTACCCGATCCGCTCCGGTCTCGGCCTCGATTGGGTCGGCGCGGTCACGCTGGGGCACGCGATTGTCCATCGGCCCGGCCTGCTGGACAACGGAACGCCGAGGGCGCGGCTGACGCTGGCGCACGAGCTCGCCCACACCCGCCAGCACGATCTCCTGGGCCCGCTCTATCTGCCGCTTCACCTCCTGGCGCAAGCCGCCAGCGCGGTGATCACGCTCGGGCGCGCCACCATCGTGAGCCGGGTCCACGACGAAAACCCGCTCGAGCAGAGCTTCATCTGTATTCCGGCTAGCGCCACCCACGGGCCGTTGCCCGACGACGTCGACCTACCAGAGCTGCTCCGGGCCTTCGGCGTCTAGACCCCTTTGAATTGACGCGGCCGCGGCGGTGAGCGGCCTAACCGCCCGACGCGTCCCGGAGCTTCTTCGACACCCGACGGGCCACGGCGTCCAGGTTGCTGGTCAGCGTGAGGAAGAAGCGCGCCGATGGGCTCCAGAGCGGGCTGCGGCGCGTTCCGTCGGGGGCGAGCTGGTTGGCGAGGTTGTAGTACCCGACGCTGACCGCCAGCTCGTCGGTGAGGTCGTAGGTCACCGTGGAGGTCAGCCAGGTCTTCACGGTGTAGGTGGTGGAATCGGGAATGCTGATCGGGTCGGCGGGACCGGTCGCGGGGGAGGAGACCTGGGTGCTGGTGGTCGGATACCGCCATTGATTGACCAGCACGTACGAGAGCGACAGGTTCAGGCGGCGCAGGACCTGGAGCTCGCCCGCGAGGGAGAGGCTGAGGGCGTTCTTCACGTTCATCTCGCCCGCGATCTGATCGTCGATGATCGGGATATCCGCGACGGTGTCGCGGAGCTGATGGAGATCGGTGTTGATCGGTGCGGTGTAGCGGTCGAACGGGTGGCCGTAGATGGCGCCCACCGCCAGGCGGGCGCCCCGGAGCGTGCGCGCGTCTTCTCCCCGCAGCGGAAAGGTCTGCGACACGCTCCCGATCGCGCCCAGCTCGAAGAGCTCGCTGATGTCGTAGGCGGCCTTGTCGGTGGGCAGGGCGATCCGAGGGCCGAAGGTCGACGCCGTCTTGTACCCGCGGACGTCGCGCAGGGTGCGGCCGTAGGTTGCCCACAGATAGGTCGGGCCCAGCAGCAGCTCGTGGTATTCGGTCGTCGTGTCGCTGTTGGTCAGCTCGAGATAGAGATTCATCCAGAGGGTGAGGCTGATCGAATCGTTCTCGCGTTCGAACGGGGTGTACTTCGGTTTGAACGCGACCCACCATTCGTAGGTCGGATCGTAGCTTTGATAGTCGCCCCCGACGCCGATGGTCTGGGTGGTCATCGACTGATCGAACAGCAGGATGCTGCCGCGCCAGCGACTGGGGGGCGCGTCCGGCTCGGGTCCGGCCCCCCGGGTCACGGTCGGCGACGATTCGACCCCGGACGCCTCGTCGTGGGCGGCGGCCGGCCGCGCGGCCGTCGCCAGGCCCAGCCAGGCAAGCGGGGCAAGCCAGACCAGCAGGGGATGCGTGGAGGGACGGGCCAGCGTCAAGGCAATCCTCGGCAATCCTCGCAGCGCCGTCCTCAGAACACGCCCAGCGTCCCCGCGGCGTTGATCCAGCCGTATACGGCCTCGGTCTGCCACAGATAGTCGGGAACCGACTTGTACGACTGGAGCTCGACGGCCGAGTGGTTCTCGTCGATGGTCAGCGGGGTGCAGCCCGGGGTCACGTTCAGGTCGCAGGTGACGGTGGGAGCCAGCGCTCCGCTGGTGGTCACGTTGGAGATCGCCGGGTCGTGCACCACCACGGGCGTGCCGTCGGGTTGACGGACGACCATCGCGCGGCCGAAGGCGTTGAAGCCGGCGGGCGTGGTCGCGGTGGCGGGGTTGTTTGCGAGGTCGAGCTCGTAGCCCTTGGCGGTCAACTGGTTCGCGTATTCGAGCACGCGCGCGGCGATTCCCTTCTGCGCGATCTGGCCGCCGGCGCAGTTGTTGGTGGCATCCCCGAACAGGCACTCGGTCCCGATCGAGTGCGCGTAATAGAGCTCGCCCGAGCCGGGATCCTGCCATTCGATCCGGGGGGTCACATCGGGCGCGACGTTCTGGCCGAGGCGCCAGATCCGCATCATGTCGGTCCAGTTGGTCTTCTGGTTGGCCTTGATGAAGGAGACGGTCCACATGATCAGGTACTTCTGGACCTCCCACCCGACCTGCGGATCGACGGCCACCATGTTGGCGGGCGCGGCGGGCGCGAACCCGCCGTCCCCAAAATAGTTGGTGCAGGCGTTCCGTCCCGCCGTCGAGAAGCAGACCTCGGGGCCGCCGCTGGGCCAGAAGCTGGTCCAGCCGATCGGGAAGGCCGGATAGAGATTGGCCATCGGATCGAGCGTGGTGTCGGCGCCGGTGTCGAGGAGCGGCGACCCCGTGCTGTTGGACTCGAGGTGGGGTGCCAGCAACGATCGGTCGCCCGTGAGGCCGTTGGCGATCACGCGCCGGAAGCCGTCCGGCAGGATGTCGGCCATCCCGACCGAGCGAAAACGCGCGTCGTAGAAGTCGCGCCGCGATTGGCTGATGAAGCGATCCTCCGACAAGGAGAAGAGGATGGCGGTATTGATCTTGTCGTAGTACGAGCCGGCGTTCTCGATGTACTCGACGTTGAAGTCGCCGTTGGTGGTCGACAGGGCGTTTTCGAGCGGGTGCCCGCCGAAGCCGACGTCGCGCAGAAAACCGGTCGAGCCATTCGGGATGACCACCGGGGTCTGGCCGAGCATGCCGTTGAGGGGACCGTAGTCGTCCGGATCGCTGTCCGAGTGCAGGACCGGATCGTTGAAGGCGCTGGGGCGTTTGTAGTGACGCCCGGGCTCGGGACGCCCCAGCTCGCGCGCGAAGTGATCGAAGGCGACCGTGGCGGCGATCAGGTTGTCGTGCACCTGGCTGGCGGCGACGAAGGGCCACAGCGTGCTGAAGGCGTAGCCCTGGTTGGTGCCGAGATCCTTGTAGATCGAGGCCAGGAACCCGACCCCGCTCGAGATCCCTTGCAGCTTGGAGTTGTAGCGGTTGAACGAGCGCCCGCTGGCGCCCAGCAGGCTGAAGGTCGAGATGTTTCGGCGGTAGTTGTCCAGGATGTGGCGGTCCTCCTGGGTGCCGATCAGGAACTCCACCTGCTCGTAGGGATCGCCGCCGTTGTCATGCCGGAAGACCGACACGTTCCCGATGTCGGCCCAGTTGTCGCTGGCGAAGGCGTACGGCACCCGGAGCCGGAGCGTCCCGGGATCGACGCTGGGACCGCCGTTATAAAAGCCGTTGTTCTCTTCGGCGGTGGTCGGCGCCCGGAGCTGGCCGTAGCCCACGTAGTCCACCGGCTGCTGCCGGCACTTCTGCGCCGAGCCGCCCACCGACACGACGTGGCCGTCGAGCACCGGATCCCAGACGCCGTCCTGCGTGGAATCCCAGTTGGCCGGCGCCGTCGGGGTGGTCGGCGCGCAGTTGGTCAGTACCTGGTAGTTGTTCTGGAGCTGCGCGTAGTGGAAATCGTCGGTGCCGGCGCCGCCAGTGGACTTGAGGCCATAGCGAATTCCCAGCAGGCCGCCGAAGTTGTCGGTGGCCAGCGTGATCCCCGTGCCGATGGCGGTTCCGGCGGCGTAGCTGGGGTTGGTGTAGACGGACACGCTGTCGCCGTAGAAAAAGCGGGCGGCGGCGAAGTCGGTGATCCCGAGGCCCAGCATGTCCTGCGAGGTGTCGCCCGGATAGTCCATCACCGAGGACTGCATCCACATCCAGATCAGGTTGGACTGCTCTTCGGGCGTGACCGGATCCCAGTAGCGGGGCCCCACGCAGGTCGAGCCGTCCGCGACGGCGTCCGTGCAGGGCGTCTTGACCGTGCCGTTGCTGGTGCGTAGCTGCCAGTACTGCGGGCGGTAAAAGAGGGGTGCCGAGCTGCTCACGAAGTTGTGCCGCAGACCGACCGAGTGACCCATCTCGTGGGAGATGACCCCGTAGTGATACCGGCGCCGGACGTACTGGAACATCTGGTCGTAGCGGGTCTGCTGGGCGGCCGGGGTCTCGTTGGCGGCGGCGGGAAACTTCTTGGCGAGGATGTCGGCCAGGCCGGTCATCGCCGAGGGCTCCGGCGCCTCGTCGAGGAGACAGGCGCCGCGCGCGGCCAGCGCGTTCTCCCGGAGCTGGTTGATCTGGCGCTGGGCCAGCGGGTTGTTGAGACCGAGCGGCGAGATCTGTGCGCCGACGGCGCCCGAGAGCGACGCGGTGGGCGGCATCCCCGCCAGCTCGAGGATCGCCGGGTTGACGAGCTGGGTCTCCACGTCGCTGCCGCGGGCGCTGGCCAGCGTGGCGGCCAGCTGGATCTCGGCGGGCGAGGCGACATCGTTGCGGGTCTCGACGTCCAGCGCGATCGCCTTGCCGGCGTCGAGCACCCCCTGAATCTCGGGTCCGACCGGGGCCGCGGTCAGCGCGTTGAAGTCGGTGATGTTCATCCCGGCGGAGCTGGCCAGCCGGCGCGCGATGTCGTCCTTGGGGAGGGTCGGCAACCCGCCGCCGCCGCTGAGCTTGGCCGAGGCGACCCAGTTCTGGATGTAGGTCCCGTTGGTGATCTGGCTGGTCGACAGCTCGCCGTTGGTGTAGCGGACCAGATCGACCAGCTGCTGCGCGGCCAGATCGGTGGTGGCGGTCCAGATGTTGATCGACGCCGCCACCTTCTCGCCGGTCAGCGGATCGTCGGCGTCGGTCATGATGCCCCAGAAGCTCGGCAGCTGTGGATTGGGGATGTCGAGGACGATGTTGTAGCGAATGTCGCCGGTGCGGGGCGCCAGGTCGACCGCGCCGCAGGCCGGGTTATCCCCCGCGACCACCGGGTTGTGGCAGAGCACGATGATGGGCGGCAGCGCCGCGATCGTGCCGATGGCCAGCGTGCTGGACATGTCGCCCGCGCCGCGCGCGTTGGCAACCGCCGTCGCTTCCTGATTCGCCAGATCCGTGCAGGCGGTCGCGTCCCAGCTCTGGGTGCGCCGGCAGGCGTCGACGTCGCGCGCGATCCGGACCGCCTCGTCGTTGTCGTCCTGCTGTCCCTTCCACATGGGGAAGGCGGCGTCGCAGGCGGCGGCCCCGCCGGTCGCTCCCGGTCCCGCGGTCGCGCCGGCGGTCTTGCGACATTCGACCAGGCGCGCGGTCTGGACCGCGGTCTTGAGCGCCAGATCCCACTCGACGGTGGCCCAGTTGGTCGGATCGAAGAGGCTGGTGTCGCCGGCGATGTACCAGGGGATGGTCCGAACCTGGCGGGCGGCGTAGGGGAGCGTGCACTTCTGATTGAAGATGTCGCAGCGCGACCCGGCGCCGGCGTTCTCGCACTCGTCCGCGGTCCCGTTGCCGTCGACGTCGCGGTTGGGATCGGCGTTCGGATCGCCGGTGGGCTCCTCGGTCGTCGCCTGGGTGGCGCAGGGCAGGGCGCCCCGCATCGTCGGGTCGGCGTTGGAGGGGTCGGTGTAGTAGTGGCTCTGCTGCCAGATGTTGTAGCGGGAGATGAAGCGGCTCCACTCCTGGTCGACCAGGCCGTAGTCGGCGGTGTAGCCCCGGCGGTAGTCGAAGTTGAAGGCGCCGATGGCCTGGAACCGCACCCCGTCGAAGTTCTCGGGTTCGTAGTCGGTGTCGACCACCCGCCGATACGATTCGCGGATCGTCAGCTCGACCGGGTTGCAGTCGGCGGCCGGCGCGGTGCCGCCCGTCACGTAGGCGCTCTCGAGAAAGCAGGCCGGGATCGTCCCGCTGCCCGCGCCCAGGCTGGCCAGATCGATCTGCTGCGGCGTCGCGTAGACCTTGTTGGTCACGTCGAAGTAGCCGTCGGTGGTGTCGAAATGGGGCGCGTCCGGATCGGCCGGATCCAGCACCGTGTAGGCGAACGGCTCGTAGGTGACGCCGCCCAGTACCCCGATGAGCGAGAGGGTGTCGTAGTCGTAGGCGTCGCTGATCAGGTTCTGGGACCAGTCGACTCGGAAGTATTGCCGCTCGTACCACACCCGGTCGGTGGTGTTTTCGACGATGACGTTGAGGTTTTCGCCGGTCTGCGGGTTGTAGTCGTTCTTGATGTCGAAGTGGCTCTCGATCTTGTAGCTGGCGATGATCTGGCCGTCATTCGAAGCCTTGAGCTGCACGCCGTTATATTGGTTGCCCTTGTCGTCCGTGCCCGCGATGCGCTCGTACGACAGGCGCGCATTCAAAGTGTTCTCGGTGATCTCCCAGCGGATGCGGGAGAGCGGCTCGCCGTAGCTCGAGGTGAACAGGCCGTCCTGATCCGCCCCGTAGGCGACGTCGACCACCGTGCCCCGCTTGTAAAACTCCGGATCGTCCTCGGTCCCCTGCAGGTCCGGTCCGACGAAGAACGACTTGTCGAGCGCGTCGGCTTGAACGCGGTTGATGGCGGGCCGCTCCTTGGCGCAACCCGCGGTGGCCGCCAGGATCGCGACGGCGAGCAGCCTGCGGCTCAAACGTCCGGCCCCCCGGCTGGAACGGCTAGCCCCAGCTGCAGATGCCATGCGCGATCGTCGACATCAGGGACGTGTCGCAAGTCAGGCCGGCCGAGTCGGTCTGGTCGGTGCAGTTGGCGGCCGTGTCGCACTCCTGGCTGCAAAAGCCGATGTCGCCCACCTGGGCGTTGGCGTCGGAGAGGGCGCAGACGCCGTGGACCCCGCCCGAGGTGAGGGCGCCGCTGGTCCAGTTGCAGGCGTCGAGATTCCCCACCACGCACAACATCGAGCAGAAGCTGGCCACGGTCGTGGTGCCACCCGCCGCGGAGCCGATGGGCAGGCAGCCACCCGCGCAGTTCGAGGCGCCCGAGTCGGGGTTCGAGACGCAGTGGGTGCCCAGCGGATCGCCCGCGGCCGCGGTGTTGGCGCAGAGGCTGGTGGCGACGTCGCAATGGCGCCCGGTGGGGCAGTCGCTGTCCTGAGAGCAGATCGGAAAACAGACGTCGGTCGTCGGGGTCGTCGTGGTGTCGATGGTGAGGCAGCCCACGTCCGTGCGCTGGTGACACTTGGCGGTCGTGCCGCCGAAGGTGCAGCCCTGGAAGCAGTAGCCGACCGCGGTCGCGTTGTCGGCCGAGACGTTGAGGCAGTTTCCGGCGCCCATGCAGTCGGTGTCGGTCGCGCACATCTTCGAGCAGTACCCGTTGGCCGGCCCCTCGGTCCCGATGATGACGTTGCTCCCGGCCGTCAGGCAGACGAGGCCGCCGGTGCAATCGGTGTCCGCCGCGCAGGCCTTGCCGAGATCGGCCAGGGCGCTGGCACCGCCGGTGCCGGCCGCGCCGGTCGTTCCGGCCGCGCCGGTCGTTCCGGCCGCGCCGGTCGTTCCGGCGTGCCCACCTGAACCTCCGCCGGCGTCCGTCGTGCCGCCGTCGTGTTTCCCACCGGTCGCCGAACCATCGGTTGTCGCCGAGCTGCCGCCACAACCCCCGAGGGATCCGGCCAGCGAACCGACCAAAAGGACGCCCATCGCGACCCAGCGACCCGCATCGAGGAGGCGCTTGCCCGCCAGTGGTTGCCAGCGAATTGGATGGTTGGTCAAGGGCATCTCCCCCGGGCTAGGCGTGTTTGTTCGAGGCCACGAACGAATAGAAGAGCGGGACCGCGGTGTTGGAGCACTCTCACCCCCACCCGGGAATATTCTGAAGAAGCGCGCCGGTAAATACAACACCCTTGGATTCGGGCCCGGGAGCTCCGACCGTGATCGGAACCACAGCCGCCGGCCCGAATTCACGGCTGGGTGCCTTGGTTCATGGCCGCCGGTTGGCCCCTCCCTCGGAGGCCGCCGCTCCTAAAGGCCGCTCCAGCCCGCGCCGATCCCGAAGGGCCGTCCGATCGCGAATCCTGCCGCGACGCGGGCCCGCTTGTCGACGACGCCCCACACCCCGACCGCCGGCCCGCGGTCGGTGAGCGCGTGGGGGTAGAGGTTGAAGTGGATGAAGTAGTCGTCGACGTTGGTGATCTGGAGCGACGCGAGCAGCGAGTTGCGGCGGTCCAAAAACAGCGCGGCGGTCGGAACGAAATCTACGGTGTTCTGGACGGTGTTGGTGCCCTGGTTGACCAGGTGAATGGCGGCGCCGCCCGCGGAGGCGGAGATCGCGTACTCGTCGTCGATCGCGAAGGATAGGCCGCCGGTGGTCGCTTCGCCGAACCAGGAAAAGAGCGAGAGGCGGCGGTAGAAGGGGAGGGCCCATTTGGCCGCAAAGTAGTTTCCGACGTTGTGCAGCTCGCCGTTCGGCAAGGTGAACGACGGTTGCTGCGACCAGTCGGAGACCACGACCTGCCGGCTGAAGAAGCGATTCGGCCAGTCGAAGCTGAACAAGATGATGCCGCCGATGTCGAAGAAGTAGATGTCGGCGATGCAGTCGGTGTTGAACCCGACCACGCCCTTGTTCTCGAGCGACTCGTTGACGAAGGCCGCCGACATCAGCGTCATGGCCGCGAACAGGCGCGGCACCGGCACGTCGTAGTCTTCGAACCACTCGCGCAGGGAGGAGTAGGTCATCCCCCCGCCGATGAGATGCAGGCTATAGTTGGGCGTCCAGCGCGCCGTGTCCCGCGTGAAGCTGAGCGGGAAGATCTCCTCGCTGAAGAAGGTCTTCCAGCCGTCGTTGGAGATCGCCGGAAACGGATTGAGGATGTTCCGGGCGACGTTGCCGCCGTTGGTCCGGTAGCCGAAGTCGAAGATGTTCCGGCTCGCCACGTGATCCTGCAGCACGTCGAACCCGCGGTTCATGAACACCCAGAGCGGTCCGTAGAGCGCCTCGCTGCCGTAGTCGCGCCCGTAGTAGAAATAGCGCGGCTTGACGGGCGAGGCGGGGGATGGCGGCGGCGCGCTCGCGGACGGCGGCGCGCCCGTCGACGGCGGATCACTTGCCGGCGGAACGGCCGTGGCGGCGCTGGGTGCGGCAATGGACAGCGAAGGCGCCGCCGAATCGGCCGGCGCCGGCGTCGAGACGGCCGGCGCGGCGGCGGCCGCCGCGGTGGGCGCAGCCGGTGGCGCGTCGGCCCGGGCGGGCCCGGAAGCGAGAGCCGAGAGAACGAGTAACGTCCTCGCGGCGATCGACCTTCGCTTGCTAGGCCCCTGAAGTGTCGTGGCGCCGGCCTCGGGCGCTACTTCTTACAGGTCTCGGTGGCGACCATTCCGCCGAAGTCGAGGGTGACGTCCATCAGCTTGTCGCTCTCGGCGCCCTTCTTGTCCTTGCCCTTGGCGAAGCTGAACTTCATCGGACCCTTCTTGCCCATGGGGAGGCCTTCGCCGGCGTAGGCCATGCCGTCGGTGGAGCTCAGGTTGATCCAGCCGCCCATGTTGTCGACGCCGACGAACCAGTACTTCTTCTCCACGACGTTGAAGCCCATGGTCGCGTCGCCTTCGAAGGCGGGCATCGGGCCGGACTTGGCGCGCTTGTAGACCACGGTGTACCAGTGTCCGCCGAGCACGCTCTTCCAGGTCCAGGTGGTCTTGGACTTCATGTCTTTTCCGTCCGGACCCTTGCCGCTTGCCTCACAGCTCCAGGTGCCGGCCACCTTCTTGAACATGTCGTTCTCGGGCGCCGGTTTCGGCGGGCCCATCGGCGCGGCCGGTGCGGCCGCTGCAGGGGCGGGCGGTGCGGCCATCGCGCCGGGCTTGGTGGCTCCCGTCGCGGTCGGTGATGCCGTGGCAGCCGGTGCTGGTTTCGGCTTGTCCTGAGCGAGCGCGATCGATGAAACCGCCAGGAGGGCGGTCGCCAAAAGCGTGGTGGTCTTCGTCATCTGTGGTCTTCCGATCATGTGAATCCCCTTTGTCCTCTCGGTGCCCTCGTACCCATCGGCGGACGATCCCGCCGAAGCTCTACTTGTGGCCGTGGTCGCGGAGCGGCGTCGGCCCGTGGGGCGCGCCCGCGGGAACCACGGCGCCGGCGGGCGGCGTCTGCGGCTGGCCGCCGACCCGCTCGCGCCAGAAGGCGCCCACGCCGCCCTGCACGGCGGTCGACTGGATCCCGCGCGACATCAGCTCCTCCTTGTCCAATATCGCGTCGACCCGGCGGTAGGTCGGCTTGGCGTGGTCGAGCGTGTCCATGCGGATGGCGTCGCAGGGGCAGGCCTCGACGCACAGGCCGCAGACGACGCAGCGGAGCTCGTCGATCTCGAAGATCATGGGGCGCTTCTCGATGCGGCCGTCGGGCGCCTCTTCGGGGACGATGGTGATGCAGTGGGCGGGGCAGACGGTCGGGCACATCATGCAGGCGACGCATCGGACCTGGCCGTCGTCGCGGAGCATGAGGCGGTGCAGGCCGCGGTTCCGCTCCGGGTACTTCATCTTCTCTTCGGGGTACTCCATCGTCGCGATGTCGGTCTTCTTGCGGTTCCCGGTTACGTTGCCGAAGAAGTTCTTCACGAAGTGGCGGAAGGTGACGCCCAGACCTTCGGCGATCGCGGGCAGGTAGGCCTGCTGGGCCAAGCTGCCCGGGCGGTTGACGACTTTGACTCCGACGGCCATCGATTCTCCTAACCTACTGCTGGGCCCACAGCACGACCAGCGCGGTCGCGACGACGTTGGCGATCGAGATGGGAAGCAGACGCTGCCACCCGAGCCGCATGAGCTGGTCGGAGCGGAAGCGGGGCAGCGACCAGCGGATCATGAGCTGGAAGCCGCAGAAGGCGAATACCTTGACGGTCCAGAGCCCGAACATCGCTAGCACGAAGACGAAGTTGGGCAGGTGCGACAGGAGCGCGTTGTCGATCGTGTTGCCCCAGTGGTAGCCGCCAAAGAAGAGCGTGATCATGATGGCGCTGGAGACGACGATCTCCAGGAATTCTCCCAGGAAGAACATGCCGAAACGCAGGCCCGAGTATTCGACGAAGTAGCCGATGATCTCCGGCTCGCCTTCCGGGATGTCGAAGGGGGTGCGCTTGGTCTCCGCGATGGCGGCCGTCAGGAAGAGCACGAACCCCGCCGGCTGAAGGAAGATCCCCCAGCTCGAATGGTAGTGGCCGAGGCTGAAGATGTGCGTCTGCTGCGCCACGATCGCACCCGGCTCCAGGGTGCCGTAGACCAGGAACGACCCCAGGACCGCCATCCCCATCGTCACTTCGTACGACATCATCTGCGAGGTGGCGCGCAGCCCGCCCATCATCGCCCATTTGTTGTGCGAGGCCCATCCGGCCAGCGTCGCGCCGTAGACCGCCAGCGAAGAGATGGCGAAGTAGAAGAGCAAGCCGACGTCGAGCTGGGCGATCTGGAGGTTGATGGGCTGCCCGCAGACGGGATTCTTCTCCAGCAGCTCGTTCCAGCAGAGGGGCGGCCCGAAGGGGATGATGGCCGCGACGATCAGCGCCGGGGCCATCGCCATGATGGGCGCCCACATGAAGAGGAACTTGTGGGCCTTGGGCGGGACGAAGTCCTCTTTGAAGAGGAACTTCACGGCGTCGGCCATGAAGTGGGTGATTCCCCAAAGCTTGAACGGGCCGATGTTGGCGCGGTTGGGACCCAGGCGGTCCTGCATCATCGCCGACTCGCGGCGCTCCATCCAGGTGAGGATCGAGGCCAGCGGCATCAGGAAGCCCAGGATCATGAAGACGATCTTGATCGTCGCCGCGAGGGCCTGGAAAGCTAGGGATCCGTATTCCATGCCGTCAGCCCCGCGAGCCCGCAAAGCGGAGCTGGACCGGCAACAGCGGCCGGCCCCACTCGGCGTCCTTCATGAACGGCAGCTTCTGTTTGGCCTCCGCGAACACCGTCTTGGCCTCGGTGAACTCCATCGTGGCGCCCAGCTTGCGCGCCAGGTGCGAGAGGATCTCCCAGCCGGGCAGCGAGTCGCCCGCGGGCGGCACGGCGGCGCGCACGCGCTGGACCATGCCGAGCCGGTTGGTGAAGGTGCCGTCGCTCTCGGCCCATTCGGCGAGCGGGAGCGCCACCTTGGCGGCGGCCGTCACCTCGTCTCGGTGGGTGCCGACCACCACCAGCGTGGTCAAGCGATCGAGCGGCAGTGCGCCGGGCGCGCCGTCTTTGCCGATCACCCCGTGGGTGCCCACCACCAGCAGCGTGGTCACCGCGCCCGACTTGAGATCGTTGGCGAGGTCGAGCAGCGTCCGCAGCCGGCCCGCGCCGATCGCCATGGCGCCCGCGGTGTTGGGGTTCTTGTCGGCGCTGACCAGGATGTCGTCGCTCCAGCCCTGGTCGAGGCCGGCCAGGTAGACCTTGCCGAGGCCCAGGTGATCGAAGGTCAGGCGGGCGAGGGCGTAGAGATCTTCGTTGGTCGACTGCGCGTTCATCACCACGCCGACCTGGGCCGGGCCGGCGTCGAGCGCCACGCGCAGCGCCCGGCCCGCATCGTCGAGGGCCCTGTCCCAGTCGACCGGCACGCCGCCCGACATCGGCGCCGCCAGCCGCTGCGCGTGGACGCGCTTGTAGGTGAGGCGCCCCTCGTCGCACATCCAGTGCTCGTTGACCTGGTCGTTCTGCCGCGGGATCAGGCGCTGGATCTTGCCGTGCGAGTGGTGAACCTCGATGTTGCAGCCGGTGGCGCAGCCGGGGCAGATCGACGGCGTCGTGTAGAGCTCCCAGGCGCGCATCGCGAAGCGGAAATCCTTCGAGGTGAGCGCGCCGACCGGGCAGACGTCGACGGTGTTGAGCGAGTAGGGGTTGTCGAGCTGGTGACCGGGCGCCGTGGTGAGGACCTCATGGTCCCCGCGGTCGGCCATCTCGAGCTGGTGGGTCTTGGCCACCTCGTCGCAGACCCGGATGCAGCGGGTGCACAGGATGCAGCGCTCTTGATCCAGCACGATGCGCGGCCCGATGTCGACCACCTTGGCCTTTTTGACCTTGATGCCGTCGTTGCGGGCCAGCTTGGCGTCCCAGTCGAAGTAGTGCTTCTGCAGCAGGCACTCACCGGCCTTGTCGCAGATCGGGCAGTCGATGGGGTGGTTGACCAGCGTGAACTCGAGCATCTGCCGCCGGACGTCCAGCGCGCGCGGCGACTTGGTCATCACCTCCATCTTGTCGGCCACCGGCGTGTAGCAGGACGGCACCGGCTTGGGTTGCCCCTTGACGTCGACCAGACACTGGCGGCAGACCGCCGGCGAAGTCAGGCCCGGGTGGTAGCAGAAGAAGGGGACGCCGGCGCCCATCTGGTTGCAGGCCTCCAGCAGGACCGTCCCCTTGGGGAACTGCTGCGTCTTGCCGTCGACGGTCACGGTGACCAGCTCGGTGGCGGGCGCCGGGGAGGGTGGGGTTCCGGTGATGGGTGTGGTGGTCATCGATCGCACTCGCCGCCGATCATGTTCATCATGCCGAAGGTCGGGACGACGTCCGCGATGAACAGCCCCGGCAGGACCTTGGTGAGGACCGCCGTCGCCGGAAGGCAGGGCGGGCGTACGCGGCACTTCCAGGGGCGGCCGCTGCCGTCGGAGACCAGGTAGAACCCGAGCTCGCCGTTGCCGGCCTCGGTGTAGGAGTAGACCTCGCCGGGCGGAACGTGGATGCCGTCCATGATGATCTTGAAGTGGGCGATCATCGCCTCGATCGAGTTGTAGGTCTCGCTCTTGGGCGGCAGCGCGACCCGCGGGTTGTTGATCATGAACGGGCCCGCCGGAATGGTCGCCAGCGCCTGCTCGAGGATCCGCGTCGACTGGGTGATCTCCTCGACCCGGACCGCGTACCGGTCGAAGTTGTCGCCCACCGAGCCAACCGGCACGTCGAAGTCGAAGCGGTCGTAGACCAGGTAGGGGTGGTCCTTGCGGACGTCGTAAGCCATGCCGGTCGAGCGGCCGACCGGTCCGGTGATCCCGTAGGCCAGCGCGTCCTCTTTGGTGATGATCCCGATACCGTCCATCCGGTCGCGGAAGATCCGGTTGCGGTCGAGCAGCTTGCCGATGTCGCTCATCACGACGCGGGTGCGGGTCAGGATGTCGAGCAGCTTGGGGCCGAACCCGTCCGGCAAGTCGAACGAGACGCCGCCGATGCGCAGGTAGGTCGAGGTCAGCCGCGCGCCACAGACCTCTTCCAGCAGCTCGAACAGCCACTCGCGCGCCTTGAGGGCGTAGAGGAAGACCGTGAAGGCGCCCAGCTCCATGGCGCTGGCGCCCAGGCAGGTCAGGTGGTCGCAGATGCGCGAGACCTCGCCCACGATGACCCGGATGAAGAGCGCCCGCTCGGGGATGTCGTCGGCGATCCCCATCAGTTTCTCGACCGCCAGCGCGTAGCCGACGTTGTTGAGCATCGGTGAGATGTAATTCAGGCGGTCTGTATACGGAAAAACCTGAGTCCAAGTCGCACTTTCCGACTCTTTCTCAAAGCAACGGTGGAGGTATCCGATCTGGATGTCGGCGCTGGAGATCTTCTCGCCCTCGACCTCCAGCACCATCCGGACGGTGCCGTGCATGGCGGGGTGCGAGGGGCCCATGTTGAGGGGCAGCGACTCGGTGGGCAGATCGGGCGCGCCCAGATCCTCGGCGTCCTGAAAGCCCAGGACGACGCGGCGATTCTGCGGCGGTACCAGGGGGCCGTCGTTGGTGTCCACGGTCAGTCCGGCGCTCCGGCTTGGCGGCGTACCAGCGGCTGCCGCTTCTCTTTCGGGTAGTCCTTGCGCAGCGGATGCCCTACGAACTCGGGGTACATGAGGATGCGGCGCAGGTCGGGGTGGCCCTTGAAGCGGACCCCGTACAGATCGTAGGCCTCGCGCTCGAACCAGTTGGTGCCGGCCCAGACCGACACCAGCGTGTCCACCGAGGGATCCTCCTCGGGCGCCCCGCAGTAGAGGCGCACGCGGTGCTTGAGGCTGACCGAATAGACGTGCAGCACGACATCGAACCTGGGTTCCTTGCCGAACCGGTCGACGCAGGTGAGGTCGATGAACATCTCCATCTTGGTCGACGGATCGTCGCGCAGAAACATCGCCACGGGGATCCAGGCGTCGCGCCGGATGCGGGCCCACTCGTCGCCGTGCGCGCTCCCAGCTTCCAGGATCTCGCCGCCGGTGAACCGCGCGGCCAGCCGGTCGAGGACGATCTGCGCCACTACGGCTCCGCCTTCCGCGCCGGCGATCCCAGCGGCCGAATCGCGGTCAAGGCCACGTCGTAGCCCTTCTCGGCCTCGATCGCGATCTGGCTGTGCCCCTCGCCCCGCTGGATCCGCTCCTGCAGCAGCATCAGGCCGTCGAGCACCTGTTCAGGCCGGGGCGGGCAGCCGGGGATGTAGACGTCGACCGGAACGACCTGGTCGGCCCCCGGCATGGTCGAGTAGTTCTGGTAGAAGCCGCCGGTCGAGGCGCAGACGCCGAAGGCGACCACCCACTTGGGCTCGCACATCTGTTCATAGATGCGGCGCAGGGCCGGGCCCTGGCGCTCGGTGATGGTGCCGACGATGATCAGCAGATCGGCCTGGCGGGGCGAAAAGCGGGGGAACTCGGCGCCGAAGCGCGCGATGTCGTATTTCGGCGCGGCGACCGACATGAACTCCATCCCGCAGCAGGCGGTCACGAAGGGGTACTGGAAGAGCGAGAACTTCCGCGCCCAGTTGACCGCAGCCTTCAAGGACGAGGTATGGAAATCGAAACCCATCTTCTGTTGCTCCCGCGCCTATTCCCAGCCGACGGCGCGCTTGCGCCAGACATAGGCCAACGCGACGATCAGGATCCCCATGAAGACCAGGATCTCGCCCAGGCCGAAGAAAGAAACGCCGCCCGTGCAGACGCGGGTCTGGAGATCCACTTGCCCCAGGCAGGAGAGCGCCCGGTACTTGAGCGCCCAGGGGTAGAGAAACGCCGTCTCGATGTCGAACACCAGGAAGACGATCGCCACCTGGTAGAACTTGACCTCGAAGCGCGCGCGGGGGCTGCCAATGACATCGGAGCCGCACTCGTAGGGGTAGTCCTTGGCCGCGCTCGGGCGCGAAGGGCCCAGGTATTTCGCGGCGGCCGTCAGGGCGAACGCGAACCCGACCCCACCCAGGATCATGAGAGCCGCCGATAGGTAGTCAGATGTCATCGGGAAGAGCGAAGCCGACGCCGCGATTTATAGAGGTTGCGTGAGAATGAGTCAATTGACTTGGAAGCCGCAGGTTTCTATATCTAGACGCCCGATGCGACGCGCCCCTACGTGGCTCCCCCTGGCCGGAGCGCTGGTCGTATCCATTTCGGCGCCCGCGTGCGCCAAGGCGCCCGCGCAGGCCCCCCCGCCCGAGGCGGTCGCGACCAAGGCCGCCGGCGAGGACCAGGCGCTCCCGCCGGGCGTCGATCTGTCCAAGCTCGACGATTTCAGCAAGAAGGTCTTCTTCCGGATCGCCAACAGCGAGCCGTCGGTCTGTGGCCAGGCGCAGAGCCTGATCGTGTCGGCCAAGAAGAACTGCGGTCGATCGGTCAACGCCCTCCGCTACGTCGCCCGGCTGGTCGAGCAGGGGTTCACCGATTCCGAGGTGTCGGAGGGCCTGGCCAAGCGCTACCGCCCGATCGCGCCCAGGAAGATCGACATCTCGGCCGCGCCGATGAAGGGCAATCCCAACGGCAAGATCACCCTCATCGAGTTCGCCGACTACGAGTGCCCGCACTGCAAGCGCTTTCAGCCCGTGCTCCGCGAGATCGTCGAGGACTTCCCCAACGACGTGAAGCTCTACTTCAAGCACTACCCCTTGCCCCAGCACACCAACGCGCGCCTGGCGGCCGAGGGCGCGGTGGCGGCGCAGAAGCAGGGGAAGTTCTGGCAGTTCCAGGACAAGCTCTGGGAGCATCAAGATGATCTGGGACCGGCCGAGATAGAGAAGGTGGCCAAGGAATCCGGGCTCGATGTGGGCAAGTTCCGCCAGGACATCGCCTCCGAGGCGGTCAAGGCGCACGTCGAGAAGGATCACACCGACGGGACCACCGCCGGAATCCAGGCGACGCCCACCCTCTACATCAACGGGCGCGAGTACACCGACGCGCGCGACAGCGACAGTCTCAAGGAATGGATCAAGGACGAACTAGGTCACTGAGACGCGCGGGCCCCACGGTCTTCGCCGTCCTGCTGGCGCTGGGCTGCGCCACGTCCGGAGGCGAGGGCGGCGGGTCCGGCGGTCCCGTGGGCGCGCCCCTGCCGCTGCTCAAGGTCGATGCCCTCTCCGGCAAGACCATCGACGTCGCGTCGTATCGCGGGCGGGTGCTGCTGCTCGATGTCTGGGCCTCCTGGTGCGGGCCCTGCAAGCAGGAGCTGCCGATGCTCGACGCGATGGCCAAACGGCTCAAGGGACAGGGGATCGACGTGCTGGCGGTCTCGGTCGATCAAGAGCGGGCCAACGTCGACAAGTTCGTGCGCGGTCACGGGCGCTGGTCGCTCACCATCGCCCACGATCCCCGCCAGGAGATCGCCGAGCTCTTGCAGCCCGACAAGATGCCGACCTCGTACGTGGTCGACAAGTCCGGGATCGTCCGCTACGTCAACGCCGGCTTCGTCCCCGAGGACGCGGCCGGGATCGAGCGCCGCCTGCTGGAAGTCGCCGGTCACTGACCGCGGTCAGCGCACCGTCAATTCGAGGGCGATCCCGGGACGCAATCGGAACGACGACACGACCGCGCTGGTCTGCCCGCCCACCGATAAATCGTAGTCGACGGCCGTCGGCAGGTAGTCGGCGAACACCAGCACCTCGATCTCCACCCGGCGGGTCAGCGCGACTTCCGCGCCGATGGCGCTGGTCACCAGCAGGCTCTCCGACCAGCGGGGCGGGGTGAGCATGGCCATGGCCCCGGTTGTCCCGGCGAGCGGCGTCAGATGAGACAGATCGGCGCCGATGCCCAGCCGGGCGTCGAGCCCGGGGGGCAACCGGATCTGGATCCCGGCGCGCGGCGTGACGGTCTGCAACCGCAGACCGACTGGGCTGGCCTGGTCGTCCGCCGGGAGCTGGTACTGGACGCTCAGCCAGGCAGCGAGCTGGCGCCGGCTGCGCTCCGCGCTCGGCAAGCCCCAGGACAGGAGAAGTCCCGGCCCTTGCACGATGGGCAGCTCGGTCGAGAAGCCCTGGCCCGCGTAGAAGACGCCCACCCGCGGCCCGGGCGGCTGCGGCAATCCGGCGGGCGAGGGCGGGGCGATCGCCGGCGCCGGTCTCGATGGGATGGTGGCGGCCGCTTTCGCGGCGGTTCGGCGCGCCAGCAAGGTCTCGGTCTCCGCGCGGCTCAGGCCGGCCCGATCGTCCTCGACCAGCGCCAGCAGCGACAGGTCGAGGACCTCGGCCAAGGTGGCGCGGTCGAGCTCGTCGAAGGCGCCGGACAGGTCGAGGTCGCGGATCAGAAAACGCTCGCCGGAGCGGGCGGCGAAATAGATCCGCGCGCGTTTGGCATCGGTCAGATCGATCCAGCAACGGAGCGCCTCGCCGGCGGCGCCGGCCGTCCGAAGCACGTCGCGGGGATCGAAGTAATCCGTGCGGCTCCAGTGCAGCGGAACGCCATTGATCCCCCCGGGGCGCGTCAGCGCCCGGACCCAGTCGAGATTGGCTGGGGTTCCGACCACCGTGATTTCGGTGGCTGCGGCGGGCTGCGTGCTGGGGGCGGTGCTGCCCGGAGCCGCTTCCGCCTCCGCGCCGGCCGCGTGCAAGAGGACCAGCAGCGCGAGCGGAGATCGGACGGGGATCACCTCAGCTCGGCGAGCCGGCGTCGCCCGACGGGTACGTAGGCGCTATCCGGAAAACGTCCGATGAGCTGCTCCCAAGTCTGGCGCTCTGGCGCGGCCTCGCCCAGGGCCCCGAGCGCGCGGGCGCGACCGTAGAGCGCCTCGGGAACCAGCGCGCCCGACGGTAGGGCGCGCAGGTAGGAATCGAACTCCGCCAGAGCCGCGCGCGGGCTGCGATCGAGGAGAAGCCTGCCGAGTGGCACCGTGGCCAACACCGCTTCGGGGGTGGTCGGGTAGTCGCGCTGCAGCTGGCGATAGAGCCCCAGGGCCGTCTGGCGCTCGCCGCTTCGCTGCGCGTCGCCCGCCCGCCGCAACAGGAGGGCGGGGGTGGGACGGAGGCTCTCGCTCGCGGCGTGAATCTCTCGGCGCCGCGACGGCTGCGGCGTCGGCGCGGGCTCGGCCTGCGCCGGTTCCAGCTCGCCGGGCGCGGGTCGGATCTGGCCCGCCACGGCAACCGTTCGTCGGGAGGGAGCGCGCGGGGCGGTCGCGGCGGCCTCCTCGGGCGTCGCCCAGATAGGGGTGGGCTTGCGCCGTAGCCAGATGGCCGCGCTCGCCGTGCTGGCGAGGAGCGCGAGCCCCGCCGCGAAGGTGAGGAAGCGAACCCGCCGTCGGCCGCGCCATCCCCGACGCGGTTGGGCCCGACCCTGGGTCCACCGGCGCGCGACGGCGGAGAGACGTTCGATGCGCGCGCCGTCCTGGTGATCGACGGCGTTCATCTCGCCGAAGTCGGAGAGGACCCGCCGCGAGAGGCGGCAGCTCGCGCATCCGCCCAGGTGGGCGGCCAGCGCCAGATTCTCGGCCTGCGAGAGCTGGCCCCGGCGCGCGCGCGCCACCAGCTCGCTCCGGCAGTCCTGCTCGCGCGCGATCATCCGCGCACCTCCAGGAGCTCGGCCAGCCGTGCGTCGCCCTCCAGCTTGCGGCGCAGCGCCTGCTTTCCCAGCCGGAGGCGGCTCCAGACCGTGTTGGGCGAGACGGAGGCCGCGTCGGCGATCTCGTCGACGGTGTAGCCGAGGATGAAGTGCAGCGCCAGCGCCTCGGCGATGACGTCGGGGAGCTCGTCGAGCAGCTGGCGCACCAGCGCGCGCCGTCGGGCCGTCACGGTGATCGCCAGCGGCGAGGCGATCTGCTCGATCGGCAGCCCGCCCTCCCGCTCCATCTCCCGATCCTCGGAGATCCCGTCGCCGCTGTCGGTCCAGCGCTGCCGCACGCGCGCCCGCCGGAGCGCCGCCAGCGCGGTGAGCAGCGCGATCCGGTGCGCGAAGTGCGCAACGCCGCACTCGTTGCGAAACTTCGGCAGCGCGCCCAGCAGCGCGATGACCGCGTCCTGCGCCACATCGTCGACGTCGGCGTTTCGATGTCCCAGCACCCGCCGCACGATCGTGAACATCGAACCGCCGAGGTGCATGACCAGCGTGCCGGCCGCGTCGGCGTCCCCGGCGACGGTCGCGCGCGCCAGCTCGGCCAGCTCGTCGGGCGGCGCCTGCAGCTCCCGCTCGTGCGGGCCCACCTGGACATCGTTCATCGCTTTCAACATCGAGAGATCCTCAGACCACCGGTCCGTCGCCGCGCGTCACCAGGGTATCCCGCATCATACGCGGATCGTGGTCCGGGTGGTCGAGATTGAAGTGCAGGCCCCGGCTCTCGGGGCGCCGCCGCGCCGATTCGATGATGAGATCGGCGACGAGCGCGATGTTGCGCAGCTCGACGAGATCGCCGGTGATGGTGACGTTCCAGTAGTAGTCGCGGATCTCCGAGCGTATGAGCTCGATGCGCCGCGCGGCCCGTTCGAGGCGCCGGTCGGTGCGCACGATCCCGACGTAGTTCCACATGAGCCGGCGGATCTCGTCCCAGTTGTGGCTGACGACGACCGCGTCGTCGGGCGAGCCGGCCTCGCCCGCGTACCAGGGCGCCACGCCGGCCGGGCGCGGGTTCTGCACGTCGCGCACGTCGTCCGCCGCGCGCGCCCCGAACACCATCGCCTCGAGCAGCGAGTTGGAGGCCAGCCGGCAGGCGCCGTGCAGGCCGGTCATCGACACCTCGCCGATGGCGTAGAGGTTCTTCACCGTCGAGCGTCCGCGCTCGTCGACCCAGACGCCGCCGCAGCTGTAGTGCGCGGCCGGGACTACCGGGATCGGTTGCTTGCGCATGTCGATCCCCAGCTCCATGCAGCGGCGGTGGATGTTGGGGAACCGTTCGACCAGAAAGTCGCCCGGCAGGTGGGTCATGTCGAGATCGACGTGATCGTCGCCGGTCCGTTTCATCTCGGCGTCGATGGCGCGCGAGACGATGTCGCGCGGCGCCAGATCCTTCATCTCGTGGTAACGCGGCATGAAGGCGGTGCCGTCGCGCAGGCGCAGGATTCCCCCCTCGCCGCGCAACGCTTCACTGATGAGGAACGACTTGGCCGCCGGGTGATAGAGGACGGTCGGGTGGAACTGGAAGAACTCCATGTTGGCGATGCGCGCGCCCACCCGGTAGGCCATCGCGACGCCGTCGCCGGTCGCGACGTCGGGATTCGAGGTGTAGAGGTAGACCTTGCCCGAGCCGCCGGTGGCCAGCACAACCGCGCGCGCGACCACGGTGACCACCTCGCCGGTGCGCTGGTCGAGCAGGTAGGCGCCGAACACCGCGTTGGGCCCGCCGTACTTGGCGGTGGTCAGCAGATCGATCGCCAGGTGGTCGGGCAGGAGCGTGATGCGCTCGCCGCGCTCGGCGACCCGCTTGAGCAACGCCTCTTGAATCGCCCAGCCGGTGGTGTCCTTGGCGTGGACGATCCGCCGCGCGGTGTGGCCGCCTTCGCGCCCGAGCTCGAGGTGGCCGGCGGCGTCGCGATCGAAGGGCACGTGCAGCTCGTTGGCGAACCACAAGATGTGCTCCGGACCTTCGCGCGCGCAGATCTCGACCACGTCGCGGTGGCACAGGCCGTCGCCGACCCGCAGGGTATCCTCGACGTGCGCCGCGACGCCGTCGTCCGGATCGAGCGCGCCCGCCACGCCGCCCTGTGCCCAGCTGGTGTTGCCGTCGGCGGGCGCGCGTTTGGTCGCCACGATCACGCGCCCGTGCTCCGAGGCCCGCAGGGCGAAGGTGAGCCCCGCCAGCCCCGAGCCGATGACCAGGTAGTCGGTCTCGATCACGGTGTCAGTCTAATTCATCCGTCGCCCAGACGTTGTCTCGCTCCGCGCGGCGCGAACGTTGTCTCGCTCCGCGCGGCGCGAACGTGGTGTTCCACCGGGCACTTCCTGCCGCTTGGTTGCGCTCCTGACGGAGCGCTCTAGTTCGGATCCGGTGTGTTACGATCCAGTCTGTCATGAAGGTCTGGGCGCTTACGCTTGCCGTTGGGGCCGTGCTGTCCGGGACTGTCCAGGCCGGCACGTTCTGGTCGCGCGAGCGGGCCGACGGCGTGGTCGAGTTCACCAACAAGCAGCCGGCCGGCAAGAGCTGGAAGGTGCTGTTCAAGGCCGGACCCGGCAAGGCCTCGGCCCTGCGCGGCTCGACCGACATCGTGCCGGCCCGCGACAGCTCGCCGGCCCGTTATTCCCGCTACGACCGCGACATCCTGGACGGGCAGGCCTTCTACGGAATTCCCGAGGCCTTCATGCGCGCGGTCATCAAGACCGAGTCGGACTTCGACCCGCGCGTGGTCTCCAGCGCCGGCGCCCAGGGGCTCATGCAGCTGCTCCCCTCGACCGCGCGCCTGATGGGCGTCACCGACAACTTCGATCCGCGCCAGAATATTATGGGGGGCGCACGTTACCTCCAGGTGCTGGCTCGCCGATTTTGCCGAACGCCGGTTGCCGGAGACGACGGGCAGCGGCTCACCGTCTGCTCACCCGAGGAGAAGGTGAAGGTGATCGCCGGCTACCACGCGGGTCCGGCGGCGGTCGAAAAATACGGCGGGATTCCCCCCTACGAAACCACCCATGCCTATGTCGCCTCGGTCTTGCGGCGCTACGAGCAGTACCGATTGTCGGCCGGCGGCTCGGGCGCGGAGCATTGAGATGAGCCTCTCACCCGACGCGCCCCACCTGGTCCATCTCGCCAGCGCCGGCGAGCTGGTGGCGGCCCGAAAGTTCAACGAGGCCGAGGGCGAGATCCTGCAGGCGCTGGCCGGCGTGCCCGCCGACGCCAAGGCGCTCAACCTGCTCGCGCTGGTGCGCTACAAGCTCGGCCGTCTGGAAGACGCGCACTCCACCTACCGCGAGATCGCCGGCGCGACGCCGCAGGACGCGGGCGCGCGCCGCAATCTCGGCCTCTTGGCGCTCAAGCTCGGCCGCTTCGACGAGGCGCTCCCCGAGCTCGAGATGGCGGTGCGGATTGCCCCCAGCGACGAGCGCGCCTGGAGCTACCTCGGGTACACCTACGCCAAGAAGGGCAAAGTCGTCGAGGCCGCGGCGGCGTTCCGGCGCGCCGGTCAGGACGCGCTGGCGGGGGAGCTCGAACAGTCGGCCAAGCTCCAGCGGGCACCCGCCCAGCTGGGGCGCACCGCCTTTGCGCGCCCGGTCGCGCTGGCGCCTCCCTTGCCGGCGCCGACGCCCGAGGGGGCCGAGCCGCGCGCCGAGGC
>CALAOV010000021.1 GCA_937889515.1 uncultured Myxococcales bacterium
GGGTCGGGCGGTCGGTGCCTGCGCGCGGGCGGCGGGCGAGCCCACGGTCGGGACGGCGACGGAGGGCGGGCGGCGCGGCCCCCCGGCCACGGACTCCTCCCGCACGGTGATGATGTTCGTGCAGGCCTTGCACCGGACCTTGAGGATTTTCCCGCGGACCTTTTCGTCCGCAATGGAGTACTTGGTCTGGCAGCGATCGCAGACGAATTTCATGCAGTTGAGAGCTTCCTGCGCGCCAGGCCGCCCGGCCGCGAACCGTCGAGGGAAGTTATCATCGAAGTGTCAGGAATACCATCGTTCCGATCCCGAGTACGATGACCGCCGCGATCAGGATCCAGCTCCCCTTGCCGTGGGGGCGGCCGGCAGGACCTTCCGGGCCTGTCGGACCATCCACCTTGCCATTCCCCTGCTGGAGCGACGCGATCGGCGCCTCTTCCCGGACCGATCGGCGCGCCACAACCGGGGTCGGCGGGTGACGTAGGGCCGGCCCGGCGGGGTCGGCGTCGGCGGCCGGTTCGATCCGCATGCTGAGCGGCGCCCGGCGATCGAAGTCCAGCTCTTCCACGTCCGCCGTCCGAGCGCCTTCCGGACTGTGCTCCGCGTCCCGCTTGAAGAGCTCATTCAGGTAGATCGCCATGCGTCGGTTCCCGCTGCGCAGGCCGCTGTCGTCGAGGAACTCCTCCAGATCGTGGCGGAGATCCTCGGCAGATTGGTACCGATCCTCGGGACGTTTCTCCAGAGCGCGCATCACGATCTGCTCGAGCGCGGTCGGGTAGTCGCGCTTGATGGCGGTCGGCGGGGGAATGGTCTCCTCGACGATCCGGCGCATCATCTCCTTGGCCGGTCCCCGGTACAGGCGTTGGCAGAGCGTCAGCTCGTACAGGATGATCCCCAGCGAGAAGATATCCGACCGATAGTCGGCCCCCTCGCCTCGCACCTGCTCGGGCGACATGTACGAGGCCTTGCCGGGTCGAATCCCCGACTCCTCGCGCAGCTCGTCCTGCACCCGCGCGATCCCGAAATCGACGATCTTGGTCTGCCCTTCGTAGCTGACCAGGATGTTGGTCGGCGAGACGTCGCGGTGCACGATCCGCAGGATGCGCGAGCCGGTCTCGCGCCGATCGTGGGCGTAGGCCAGGCCGGCGGCCGCCTGGCTCACGATATGGATCGCGTGCTCGATCGGCAGGTAGCGATCGACCGCCAGACCGCGCTTGACGATGTCGGCGACGGTCTCGCCGTGGATGTACTCCATCGCGATGTACTTGACGCCGCCTTCGTCCACCACGTCGTAGACGTGGACGATCGCCGCGTGGTTCAGCTTGGCCGCCAGGCGGGCCTCGTCGAGAAACATGGCGTAGACGCGTGGGTTCTGCGCGTAGCGCGGCTGCAAGATCTTGAGCACGACCGGCTTTTCGAATCCGCCCACCGCTTGCTGGCGCGCGATGAAAAGCTCGGCCATCCCACCGGAGGCCAGATGGCGGAGCACGGCGTAGCGCCCGACCTGTCGGCCGATGAGCTCCAGGGGATTGGCCATCGGCCGCGAATCCTAACCAATAAGGGGGCCGAGCGGGTTTGATTTTGCCGTGACCCGCGAGTTAGGAATGACTCGCCCGTGCCCATCGTGCTTCCCCACGACGCCTCTGCCGACGGGCACCTCGTCGACGGGGTGATCGGCTACCTGACCCTGACCACGGGCCTGGCGTTCGTCGCGGTCCTGTTGTTCCTGCTGATCGCGATCGTTTTTCACCGCGAGCGCGCCGGGCGGACGCGCGCGCACCACACCCACGGCAACCGGCCCCGCGACCGCGCGCTCACCTTCGCGGTGGCGCTGGTGATGTTCATCGCCATAGATCTGACGCTGGCGGCGCGGGCGGCGGGCGAGCTTTCCGGGCGGTTCTGGCGCTACCCCGACGCCGACCCGAACGCGCTGCGCGTCGAGGTGACGGCGCGCCAGTGGTCGCTGACCTTTCGCACCGCCGGCCCCGACGGGCGCTTCGGGACCTCCGACGACGTCGTGACCCTGAACGAGCTGAACGTTCCGGTCGGCCGGCCGATCTACTTCAAGCTCCGCTCGCGGGACGTGGTGCACGGGTTCTATCTGCCGAACTTCCGCACCAAGATCGACGCCATCCCCGGCAGCACCACCCGCCTGTGGGTCCAGGCCCAGGAGCCGGGCCGATTCGAGATCGCCTGCGCGCAACACTGCGGCGTCTCCCACTACAAGATGCGCGGCCTGCTGGTGGCGCGCCCGGAGGCCGAGTACCGCGACTGGCTGGCGCGAGCCGAGACCGACAGCCGTCTGCGCACCGAGGCCGCCGATCCGGCGACGCGCGAGGCGTCCGGCGCCTGGGACTGGGAGACCGGACGATGACCGCCGCGGACGGCGTCGCGACCGGCGGTGGTGACCCGAGCGGCAGCCGAGGCGGCGCCGAGGAGATTCATCCCGCGCCGACCGGTTTCCTTCGTCGCTACGTCTTTTCGACCGATCACAAGGTGATCGGCAAGCAGTTCCTGTTTCTGGGGCTGTCGTTCCTGGCCGTGGGCGGCCTGATGGCGATGCTGATCCGCTGGCAGCTGGCGCGGCCCGGCGTGCCGGTGCCGATCGTGGGCAACCTCCTGTTCGGCCGCGCCGGCGGCGTCATCTCGCCGGCCGCCTACACGGCGCTCTTCACCATGCACGGGACGATCATGATCTTCTTCGCCGTGACGCCCATCCTGATCGGCGGCTTCGGCAACTTCCTGGTGCCGCTGATGATCGGCGCGCGCGACATGGCCTTCCCGCGGCTCAACCTCGCGTCGTTCTGGACCATGGCGGCGGCGACGGCCGTCCTCACCGCCTCGTTCTTCGTGCCGCTCGGTCCGCCGCAGGCCGGGTGGACCGCCTACGCGACGCTGTCGACCGCGATCGGCGCGCCGGGGGTCGGGCAGACGCTCTGGGTGGTCGCGATCTATCTCAACGGCGCGTCGTCGGTGATGGGCGCGGTCAACTACATCACCACCGTGATCCGGCTGCGCGCGCCCGGGATGACCTACTTCCGGATGCCGCTCACCGTGTGGGGGTTCTTTCTGACCTCGATCCTGAACGCGCTGTTCGTGCCGGTGCTGGCGGCGGCCATGGTGCTGCTGTTCTTCGATCGGGTGTTCGGGACGCAGTTCTTCGTGGCCGGCAGCACCGTCGGCGCGGGTGGCGATCCGATCCTCTATCAACATCTGTTCTGGCTCTTCGGCCACCCCGAGGTCTACATCCTCATCATCCCGGCCTGGGGGATCGTCAGCGATCTGCTGTCGTTCTTCGCGCGCAAACCGGCCTTCGGCTACCGGGTGACGGTCTACTCGCTGATCGGCGTGGTGATCCTGTCGACGGTGGTCTACGGCCACCACATGTTCACCACCGGCATGAGCCCGCTTCTGGGCGAGAGCTTCATGGTGCTGACCATGATCATCTCGGTGCCGACGTCGCTGCTATTTCTCAACTGGCTGGGGACGCTCTGGCGCGGCGCCCTGCGGATGTCGACGCCGATGTTGTTCTGCCTGGGGCTGGTCTTCACCTTCGGCGTCGGCGGTCTGACCGGACTCTACCTGGCCGACGTCGTCGCCGACATGTACCTGCACGACACCTACTTCGTGGTCGGGCATTTTCACCTGATCATGGCGGCCGCGCTGCTGCTGGCCTCGTTCGCGGCGGTCTATTTTTGGTTCCCCAAGATGTTCGGCCGGATGATGCACGAAGGCCTGGGCAAGCTGCATTTCTGGCCGACGTTCATCACCCTCAACGTGGTCTTCATGGGCCAGCTCCTGATCGGCTACGCGGGGATGCAGCGGCGGCTCTACGACCCGTCCGCCTACGATTTCTTGCGTCCGCTGCTGCCGCTCAACCGGTTCATCTCGCACGCGGCTTACCTGCTCGGCGCGTCGCAGCTGATCTTCGTGGTGAACTTCTTCGTCAGCCTGCGCTGGGGGCCGCGCGCGGCGAAGAATCCCTGGGGGATCGGCACGCTCGAGTGGACGGTGGCCTCGCCGCCGCCCCACCACAACTTCGATCGCATCCCGATCGTCCTGCGCGGACCGCACGAGCTCGGCCACCCGGCGGCGTGGGCACTCGGCAAAGATTGGCTCGGGCAGGACGAGGGGCCCGAGCGGGCCTCCGCCGACGACTCGACCCGCACCAGAACGTCGCCGGAAACTCCGCCGGAGAGCCCGTCGTGAGCGCCTCCGCCTCGACGTCGCCGTCCCCCTCGGCCTCGAGGTCGACGCCGTCGCAGCGTCTCGAGATCGACGCGACGGTCGGCCTCCTGATCTTTCTCGGCGCGACGACGATGCTCTTCGCGGCCCTGCAGCTGGCGTACGCGATCCTGC
>CALAOV010000022.1 GCA_937889515.1 uncultured Myxococcales bacterium
GAGATTGGTCAGTGACTGGAGTTCAGACGTGTGCTCTTCCGATCTCAGCACCGCGAGCGCGGCGCTATTCCCACTCGATCGTCGCGGGGGGCTTCGACGAGATGTCATAGACGACGCGGTTGATCCCTTTGACCTCGTTGACGACGCGCGACGAGATGCTGGCCAGCAAGTCGTACGGAAGCTGGACCCAATCGGCGGTCATGCCGTCCCGAGAGTGCACCGCGCGCAGCGCGAGCGTGTCGGCGTATGTCCGCTCGTCGCCCATGACGCCGACGGTGCGGACCGGCAGCAGCACGCCGAACGACTGCCAGATCGATTCGTAGAGGCCCGCGGCGCGGATCTCCTGCTCGATGATCGAATCGGCGGCCCGCAGCACGTCGCAGCGGGCGCGCGTCACCTCGCCGATGATCCGCACGGCCAGCCCCGGCCCGGGAAACGGCTGGCGCCACAGGACATGGTGCGGCAGCCCCAGCTCGGCGCCCAGCGCGCGGACTTCGTCTTTGAATAACTCGCGCAGCGGCTCGACCAATTTGAGGTGCATCCGTTCCGGCAGCCCACCCACGTTGTGGTGGGACTTGATGGTGGCCGACGGGCCCTTGGCCGAGACCGACTCGATGACGTCCGGGTAGAGCGTCCCCTGCACCAGAAAATCCACGCCGACACCGCGGCTGCCACCCTCGATCTTCTTGGCCTCTTCTTCGAAGACCGCGATGAACTCGGCGCCGATGATCTTCCGCTTGCGCTCCGGGTCGGTGACGCCGGCCAGCTTCCCCAAGAATCTTTCGCTGGCCTCGACCACCCGCAGATCCGCCTTGAACGCGTCCCGGAACAGCGACTCGACCTGCGCCGACTCCCCGGCCCGCTGCAGGCCGGTGTCGACGAAGATGCAGGTCAGGCGCGCCCCCATCGCCCGCAGCACCAGCGCCGCGGCGACCGACGAATCGACGCCGCCCGAAAGGCCACAGACCGCGCGCCCGGTCGTCCCGACCCGCGCCGCGACCGCCGCCACCGCCTCGCCCACGAAGCCGGCCATGGTCCAGCTCGGCTCGGCGCCGCAGATCCGGAACAGGAAGTTGGCCAGGATCTCCTCACCGCGCGGCGTGTGCGCCACCTCGGGGTGGAACTGCACGCCCCAGAATTTTCGGTCGGGCGCCGCCACCGCCGCCGCCGGACAGTTGGCGCTCTCGGCGATCACCTCGAACCCGGGCGGCAAGGTCTCCACCTTGTCGCCGTGGCTCATCCAGACCGGCATCTCTTCGCCGGCGGAAAAGCCATGGAAGAGGCCGCCCCCGGCTTTCACGCGCAGGGTCGCGCGCCCGTACTCGCGCCGCTCCGCCGCCACCACCTGGCCGCCCAGCTGCAGCGCGGTCAGCTGCGTGCCGTAGCAGATCCCCAGGATCGGCACCCCCAGCTCGTAGACCTCGTTGCTGATGTGCGGGGCCTCGGGGTCGTAGCAAGAGGCGGGCCCGCCCGAGAGGATGATCCCGCGCGGCGCGAGCTCCCGGATGCGCGCGACCGGCAGGTTGAACGGGTGGATCTCCGAGTACACCTTCTGCTCGCGCACGCGGCGCGCGATGAGCTGGGTGTACTGCCCCCCGAAGTCCAGGATCAGGATCAGATCGCGACGGCTACTGCTCGACACGGTAGTTGGGCGCCTCTTTGGTGATGATGACGTCGTGCACGTGCGACTCGCGCAGCCCCATGGCCGTCGCGCGCATGAAGCGCGCCTTGGTGCGCAGATCTTCGATCGTGCGGCAGCCGGTATAGCCCATCCCCGACTTGAGCCCGCCGATGAGCTGGTAGATCGACTGCGACAGCGGCCCGCGGTAGGGCACGCGCCCCTCGATCCCCTCGGGCACCAGCTTGGCGTCGCTGGTCACCTCGCCCTGGAAATAGCGGTCGCGGCTGCCGGCGCGCATGGCGCCGATCGAGCCCATCCCCCGGTAGACCTTGTAGCTCCGCCCCTGGAACAGGACGATCTCGCCCGGCGCCTCGTCGGTGCCGGCGAAGATGCTGCCGATCATGACGCAGTTGGCGCCCGCGGCGATAGCCTTGGCGACGTCGCCCGAATACTTGATGCCGCCGTCGGCGATGATCTGGACGCCCATCGACGCGACCGCCTTCGAGCAGTCGTTGATGGCCGTGATCTGCGGAACCCCCACGCCGGCCACGATCCGGGTGGTGCAGATCGATCCGGGGCCGATGCCGACCTTGATGGCGTCGGCGCCCGCCTTGGCCAGCGCCAGCGCCCCCTCGCCGGTGGCGACATTGCCCGCGATGAGCTGCGCCTTGGGAAAATTGCGGCGCACGTCGGCGACCGCCTGCACGACGCTGCGCGAGTGCCCGTGCGCGGTGTCGACGCAGATCGCGTCGCAACCGGCCTTGAGCAGGGCGTCGATGCGCTCGTCGCGATCGTTGCCCACCCCGACCGCCCCGCCCACCCGCAGCCGGCCGAATTCGTCCTTGGCCGCAAACGGGTGCTGCTGCGCCTTCTCGATGTCTTTGATGGTGATGAGTCCCTTGAGGGTTCCGGCCCCATCGACCACCAGCAGTTTTTCGATCCGGTTCTTGTGCAGCAGCTCCTTGGCCGCCTCCAGCGTCGTCCCCTCGCCGATGGTGATGAGCTTCTTGGTCATCATGGCGCTCACCGCCTGGTCGAGGTTGCGCTCGAAACGGATGTCGCGGTTGGTGAGGATGCCGACCGGCCGCCCATCCGCCGCCACCACCGGCAGCCCGGAGATGTTGTGCCGGCGCATCAGCTCCACCGCCGCGGCCAGCCTCTGCTCGGGCGCCACGGTCACCGGGTTGACGACCACGCCGGTCTCCGCCTTCTTGACCTTGGTGATCTCCAGAACCTGCTCGGGAATGGTCAGGTTCTTGTGGACGATGCCGATGCCACCGTCGCGCGCCATGCAGATGGCGGTCGCCGCCTCGGTCACCGTATCCATCGCCGACGAGACGATCGGGATGGCCAGCCGGATGCCGGCGGTCAGCTGCGTCCTCACCTCGACGTCCTTCGGCAACACGTCGCTCTCGGCCGGAACCAAGAGGACATCATCAAAGGTCAGGGCCTCGCGGAGCTGACTGTCCGGCAGCATCTCGGGAGATTAGCAGGGCCGACCGAGCGGGCGGTCGACTATTTTTTCGGCGCGCGGGTGCAGCTGGCGGCGATGGCGTCGGCCTGTTTTTGGGCTTCCGGTTTGACGCCCGGCAGCCCCTTGAATCGGCCCAGCTCGGTCTTGGCCGCCCCGCAGTCCCCCTTGGCCACCAAGGCCTTCATGAGCTCGTAGTGGCCGAGCGGGTTCTTGGGGTCGAGGTCGACCGCCGCGCGGCATTCGGCGGTGGCCTTCCCCGCCTCCCGCTGCTCGATGAAGGCTCGGCAGAGATCCGCCGCGAAGGCGCCGCTCTTGGGGTCGAGCTTCCGGGCCCGCTCCTGGTCGGTCACCGCCGCCGGGATCTGGCCGCGTTTGAGCTCCACGCGTCCGAGGCGGTTCCAGGCGAGCGCGAAGTCCGGTTTGAGGGCAGTCGCCTTGGCGAGCGCGGCCTGCGCCTCGTCGTAGCTCTTCTTGTCCGAAAGCACCATGCCGAGGTCGGCCCAGGCCGTCGGATCGCGCGGCCCGAGGCGCGTGGCGTCCTTGAGCGCCGCGACCGCGCCGTCGAGATCGCCCCCGCGCCGCAGCGCCGCCCCCAGGTTCAAGCGATAGCCGGCGTCGGCCGGCTTGAGCCGGACCGCGTCCTTGTACGCCACGATCGCCTCGCTCTTCTTGCCGAGCGCGTCGCGCGCGACGCCCAGGTTGTACTGCGCCTCGGCGTAGTCGGGCTTGATCCGGACCGCCGCCTCCAGCTCGGTGGCGGCGGCCGCCGCCTCGCCGCGCCCGATCAGCAGCGCGCCCAGGTTGTTGTGCGCCTCGGCGAACTCGCCCCGGCGCGCGATCGCCTGCTTGTAAGCCGCCACCGCGCCCGGCAGGTCGCTCTTCTTCTCGAGCGCCACGCCTTTCAGATAGTAGGGGCGCGGATCCTGCGGATCGGCCTTGGCCGCCTCGTCGAAGGCGGCCAGCGCCCCGGCGGTGTCTCCCTGCCGAAACAGCCTCTCGCCTTTTTCGAGCAGTGGCGCCGCGCCACCGGAATCGGCCATCGCCAGCAAGGTCAGCAGAGGAAGAAGAGCAGGCGCGAGCATCGCGGCAGTCTACCGTTGCGCCAGGAGGTCCAAAAGCCTGCTCTTGAGGCGGGTCATCCGGGCCGGGTCGGTGATCTTCTCCATGGTGGCCTTGTCGCGCACGTAGAAGACGTCGATGGCGCGGTTGGCCTCGCTGGCGATCTTGGAGCGGTGGATGTCGAGCCCCTCCACGAAGAGCGTGCGGCCGATCGCGTAGAGCGTGCCGGGGCGATCCTCGGTGACGATCTCGACCACCGTGAAGTCGCGGCTCACGTCGTTGTCGAGCTTGAGCTCGGTCGGCACGGCCGGCGTGCGCCAGGCGGCGATCGAATCGCCGCGCGGGCGGGCGGCCACCAGCGCCTCGGACTGGATCTTGCCCGAGAGCACGGCCTCCAGATCGTCGCGAACCTTCTTCCAGCGCGCCTGGTCGGTCACCGAGCGGCCCACGCTGTCGCGGACCCGGAAGACGTCCAGCGCCTCGGCCACCTCGTCCGGGGCGCCAGGCTGGCGCGAATAGATGGCGGCATCGACGACCTCGATCCGGTTGGCGTACAGGACGCCCGCCACCTCGGCCAGCAGGCCCGGCATGTCGAGCGCGGCCAGCACCATCTCGGTGATCCCCAGCCGATCCTCGTGCGTCACGTCGAGGAGCGAGATCCGGCCCGCCTCGCGGCGCGCGCGGATGAGGCGCACGTGCCGCGCGATCCGCAGCGCCGTGTTCTCGGCGAAGTAACGATCGGGAAATCCCGCGAAGAGCGCCGCCAGCGCCGGATTGCCCTCGGCCTCTTCCAGGATGGCGGCGGCGCGTTTCTGTCGCCGCTCGACGATCTCGGCCCGCTCGGAGCCCAGCAGATCCGGCCCGCGGCGCATGAAGGTCAGCGTCCGCGAGTAGAGCTCCGCCAGCAGCGTCTCCTTCCAGCTCGACATGGCGTCGGGCGCCACCGAGGCGAGATCGCAGAACGTCAGCAGGTAGAGCTCGCGCAGATTCTCCTCGTTGCCGCACAGGTTGGCGAAGTCGGAGATCATCCCCACGTCCTCCAGATCCCGCCGCTGCGACATCTGCCCCATCACCAGATGTTGCCGGACCAGGAACTCGACCCGCTGGATGTCCTCTTCTGGGAGGCCGAGCCGCCCGCAGATGGTCACCGCCAGCCCGGCGCCGATCTCGCTGTGCGGGCTGCCGTAAGGCTTGCCGACGTCGTGCAGGAGCGTGCCGGCCGCCAGCGCCACCGGACGCGTCACCGAGCGGATGGTCTCGGTCGGAACCGGGAAGTGGTCGGCGTGATCGCCACGGCCGAGCGCGTGCATCCGTCCCACCGCGTACAGCGCGTGCTGGTCGACGGTATAGACGTGATAGATGTCGTGCTGCACGCGCCCGGTGGACGCCTCCCACTCGGGCATGAGCGCGGCCAGGAGGCCCAGATCCTGCATCTGCTCGAGGCGCGACGGGTTGGCCCGATCGGTGATGTCGCACAGGATCTCGACGAAGATTCGGCCGGCCGCGGGATCGGCGCGCAGCGCATCGGCATTCGAGGCCGCCATCTCGCCCAGCAGCTCCAGCGTCCGCAGCGAAAGCTGGACGTCGAGCGCGATCGCCACCTGGAAGATCCGCAGCATCTCCGAGGGCTTCTTCTGGAAGACCATCGCGTCCAGCCCCTCGAGCCCGCCGTCGCGTACGACGAAGCTCTCGTCGACCGGGCCGCCCTCGATGGTGACGACCGGTCGGCTGCGGCGGCGCTGGTCCTCCCGCGCGGTCGCCCGCTGCAGCAGGCGCTCGGTCTCGTTGCGGATCAGCTTGGCGTGCGCGTGGTACTGGTGCATGAGCGCCTCGACCGCCGGGTGCACCGCCGGCCGGATCACGCCGCCGCGATCGACCGCCTCGGGATAGAGCTGCAGCGCGATGGCCTCCTGCAGGGCGAAGCGCAGGTGATCCTGCCGGCGGCCCGCCGCCGCGTGCACCGCGATCCGCACCCGCAACAGCCATTCGATGGCGGCCGTGAAGGCCTGGGCCAGACGCCCGGTCATCACCCCCTTGGCCAGCAGCGCCTGGGCGTCCGAGGTCCCGAAGCGGGCCATTGCGGCCCAGCGGCCGACGCACAGATCGCGCATGCCGCCCGGACCGTTCTTGAGGTCCGGCTCGAGGAGAAAGATCGTGTCTCCGAAGCGGCTGTGGCGTTCCTTCTGCTCCGCCCGCAGGCGGGCCACGAAGTCCTCGGCGGCGGTCTTGGCCACCCGGGCGCGGAAGTCCTCCAAGAAGCGCTCGGCGAGCGCTTCGTCGCCGGTCAGAAAGCGCGCGTCGAGCAGGGCGGTCGCCGCCGCCAGATCGCTGGCCGGCAGCGCCAGCGCCTGCTTGTAGGAGCGGACCGCGTGCCCGGCGTCGACCTTGGCGTCCCACAGCGGATAGAGGATGGCCTCGGCCAGGGCCTGCACCTCCGCGCCCGGCGTCTTGGCGCACAGCACCAACAGATCCAGATCCGAGTACGGGGCCAGCTCCGAGCGGCCGAATCCCCCGGTGGCAAAGATAGCCACCGGCGTCTTGCACTTTGCCACCTCGCGCCCGGCGACCTCGATAACGATCGCATCCACCTCGCGCGACAGGGCCCGGGACACTTCGATCCCGTTGCCCCCTTCCCGCACCGCGGTCGCGGCCCGCTCGCGGGCGGCGGTGAACCTCTGGGCGATGTCCGACGACATGGAAGCCCAGACATTATCAGAATCGACGGGCGCGCATTGACGACGCTCGGTGCGTGCGGCACGGTAAGGCCCATGTCAGAGATCGAGCTGGCGCCGCTGTCCCATCGCCTGGACGAAGACGAGATGCGGACGCTCGCGAAGTTGCTTGTCGAGGCGGGGGCGCCGCCGCCCGACAAGGCCGATGAGCACGCGTCGCACACCATCGCCGCCCGGATCTCCGAGGAGGCGCTGACCGAATTCCTGGACCGCCTCGACGCGCACGATCTGGGCGCCGAGATCTACGTCCCCCTGGAGTTCGAAGGGCGCGTCACCATCGGTGATTTCCGGGTCGCCTCGTCGCAGGCGCTGCTCGACGTGCTGGAGGAGATGCGCGAAGAGCTGAGCGTCGACGCCGACGACAAGGAAGAAGAGGAAGAAGAAGAGGACGAGGAGGACGAGGACGAGGGGACGGTGATCGAGGCGCAGCTGCGGCACATCTGGCACCTGGTCGCCGACGGGGCCACCGAGTCGATCGAGAAGAACCTCCCGCTACATCTGCAGCTTTGACTCTGGGGACCCTGGGAGGGTCCTCAGGCTCCCCCGCGCGATCGCGCGGCGCCTAGGCGCGCATGAAGACGTGGGGGGGGATGGGCTCGGGGTAGACCGAGCGCAGCTCGACCTTGCGTTCGAGGTCGCGCACGATCGCGGTGCCGACGTCGACCTCGTACAGCTCGTTGATGTTGGCGATCCCGCCCGGCGCGAAGACGTTGATCTCCAAGATTTTGTCGCCGACCAGATCGACACCCACGAAGTAGAGCCCGTCGGCCACCAGCCGCGGCCGCAGGAGATCGCAGATCCGAGCTTCGGCCTCGGAGAAATCGGTGGGCCGCCGCGAGCCGCCGACGTGGATGTTGTTGCGGATGTCGTCCTTCGGGCGCATCCGCTTGTAGGCGGCCACGGCCGCGCCGACCCGCAAGGGGACGCCCCCGAGCAAGAGCACCCGCTTGTCCCCCTTGGCCGCCGCCGGCAGGTACTCCTGCACGATGACGTAGCCGGCGCGCCGCACGGTCGAGATCATCTGCTGGACGTTGGCGCTCTGCCCGCGCGCCACATAGAAGACGTTCTGGCCACCGAACCCGGCCAGCGGCTTGATGATCGCCGGGCCGTCGAGCTCGCGCAGAAAGGCACGCACCCGCTCGACCGAACGGGTGATGACGGTCTTCGGGCGCAGCTCGACCGGAAAACCGGCCAGGTACATCTTGGATCCGGCCCGCGAGAGGCCGTCCGGATCGTTGACCACCAGCACGCCCAGCTGCTTGAGCCGGCGGCCGAAGTCGAGCGCCGGATTGAACCTGTCGCCGTCCTCCCCGCCGGCGTTCGGGTTGTTGCGCAGAAAGATGACGTCGAAGTCGACCAGCCGGGCCTCCTCACGCGGCGCGTCCGCGGCGCCCAGCGCCTTGGCATAGGCGGCGGCGTCGCGCAGCCGGCCGGCCTTCGGGCGCGCCACCTCGGCGACGATGTCGCTCCCCTCCCCCTGCGAAAACGCGTCCACCGCGGCGAAGGCCACGTCGTGGCCGCGCCGGTAGGCCGCGAACGCCAGGTGCAGGGTGGTGTAGGTCGCCTTTTGCGTGCGCGCGCTGTTGACGACGAAGCAGATACGCATGCGACGACCCGCTGAGCCGGGGCGACTATACACCCGGCCCCCCCGACGCGTTGGGTCTTTGCGTCGATATCTGCGCGGATCTCCGCTAAGATTCCAGGGGCAATGGCTGGAAAGACCTTTCCAGGGATAGGCGATCTGGAGGACGAATCCGCACCCGTCGAGCAGGCCAGTGCCGCCGACAGCGGAGCCGGTCAGTCGCGCCCCTTTTACTCCGGTCCGACCGTAGTCGACGACCTCAAGGTCGAAGAAGGCCTGAAGAAGCTGCGCTCCCTGGACACGCCCCTCGGAGCTCTGACCGGCATCACCAAGGCGGTGGTCGATGCCCTCGAGTCGGAGCCGTCGCGCCTCACCCCCGACGTTCCGGTCGACCTGTCGAAGCTCACGGCGGAGGTGGTCGGCAACCAGATGCGCGAGACCGCGGTGGGGCGAAACGTGGTGGGGCCGACGGTGGGACAGCAGGAGATCCCACCCCCATTCGACGATCGCGCGCTGCGCGGCACCCTCTTCGGCCATAGCATCCACGCGCCCGAGTTCGCGCTCCCTGCGCCGGAGGAGCCGCCAGCCCCCGGGGCGCTCGCGCTGGTCAACCGGGGCGCGCCGACGACCACGGTGGCCGTCTATCAACCCCACCATTCTCACGGGGGCGGACCGCCGGAGGCGGAGCCGTTTCAGCGCTCGAGCCACTATCGCGACACCCCCCTCACGCCGGTCGCGGTCAGCGATGTCCCGGCGCGAAAGAAGGTCGCGGCGCGGGTGGCGATCGGAGCGGCCGGGATCGCAGCGATCGTCGGGGTGGCCCTGATCTGGACGCGCAGCACGGGCGACGATTCGAGCGGGTCTCCCTCGGCAGCGAGCCGATCGCAGGCGGCGCCGCCGGTGGTCGCGCCGGCACCGCCCGTGGCCGCACCGAGATCGGAAGAGCGTCGTGTAGGG
>CALAOV010000023.1 GCA_937889515.1 uncultured Myxococcales bacterium
GCCGCGGGCACGGGCGGCCGGGCCGCCGACGGGGGCGCCGAGGTAGGTCCGGCCGCACCGGCGAAGTGGGTCATGGGCTACTACGCCGGCTACCAGGCCAGTCTCTATCCCGTCGATCAGATCCCCTGGGCCAGTCTGACGCACGTCGCGGTGGCGTTCACCCTGCCGCGCAACGATGGGACGCTCGACGAGAGCCTCGACATCGACGCCACCAACGGCCCGGCGCTGGCGCGCAGCTTGGTGCAGGCTGCCCACGCCAACGGCCGGTTCGCCATCGCCTCGATCGGCGGCGCGGGTCTTCACGATCAGTTCGCGGCCGCCGCCTCGACCGACATGCGCGCGACCTTCGTCTCGAATCTGGCCGCGCTGCTCGCCAAATACGGCTACGACGGGCTCGATCTCGACTGGGAGCCGGTCGAATCCGCCGACCAGGTGCCCTTGCAGGCCCTGGTGCAGGCCTTGCGCGCGGCTACGCCCGCCGGGACGCTCCTCACCATGCCGGTCGGGTACGAGAACGTGAACATCCCCGACGACCTGTCGATCTATGCGGCGATGGCGCCCGATCTCGATCGCATCAACATCATGACCTACGGCATGGCCGGCGCCTTCGAAGGCTGGAAGAGCTGGCACTCGAGCGCGCTCTACCAGACCGACTCCGCCACCCCGACCTCGATCGACTCGTCGGTGAAGCTCTACCTGCAAGCGGGCGTGCCCGCCGCCAAGCTGGGCATCGGGGCCGGCTTCTATGGCCTCTGCTACACGCCGCCGGTCACCGCGCCCGATCAGGCGCTGGGCGCCGCCACCCTAGTCGGCGACGATGGCACCCTGTCGTACGGCAACCTCGCGGCCGTGTACGATCTCTCGACTGGCCTGCGCGATACCGCCGCGCACTCGCCGTACCTGTCTTTCGCGACCGCCACCGGACCGAAGGGCTGTGGATACGTCTCCTACGAGGACGCGCAATCGCTCGGCGACAAGGGCGCGTACATCCGGACCAACAATCTCGGCGGCGTCATCATCTGGACCATCAACGAAGGCTACCTGCCTTCCGCGCCCACCGGGCAGCGCAGCCCACTCCTCACCGCGCTCGGCGCCGCAGTCCTCCCGTGATCCTTCGTCCCCAGGCGGTCCGGATGGTGCTCGCCCACGGTCTGCCCGTGGTGATCGAGGTCACCGCCGAGAGCATGACGCCGTCCCTCGAGCGCGGCACCAAGCTGCGGGTCGAGCCGATCGGCGGCGATCTTCACGCCGGCGACATCGTCCTCATCGCCACCGGCGAGGGCCACGACCTGCTGCTCCACCGGGTGATGCACCTTTTCTCGGAAGGCGGACGGCGCTTCGTCATTCACCAGGGGGACGCCCCCTCGTCGACGTTCGCCACCTGTCCGCGCGAGGCGGTGATCGGGCGGGCCACCGGCTTTGCGCCCCAGCGGGCGCAACGGTTGCCGACGCTGGACAATCTCTCGGCCGAGGCGCGGGCGCGTTTCGCGCGCCGGCGCCGCACCTGCGCCTTCTTTTCCCTGGGGCGCCGGCTGATGTCGTCGCTGCGCCTCGGCGATCGAAAGCTGACCCGGCGGCTGGCCCGCGCCTTCCGCGCGCTGGCGCGGTCGGTGTCCCGCTGAGCGACCGGGCCCCGCGCGCGAAAAGTAACCGAACGCGGGCTCGCCGCGATCCGGCCCCTCCACTACAATGCGCCAGACCTCGGCCCCCCGCGAGACCCCATGACAGCCCTTTCGATCGAGCGCCCGCGCGCGTCTGTCTTGCCCTTCTTGCTCTCGCTGGCGATTGCGGCGATTGCTCTGGCCGCCGTCCCGCGCCCGGCGCAGGCGAAGAATCCCGAGGAGCCCGAAACCGCCCCGCGTCCGGGCAACGACATCACCTTCCTCGATCACGGCGGGAACGAACCGTACTGGCTAGGGGCCGAAGCCAACAGCATCTTCCAGGCCAACCCCAGCTTCCCCGCCGCCTACTCGGGCAATCCCGCTCCCGCGCTCATGCAACACAGCTTCGGCCCGGGAGCCGAAGCGGCGATCTCCGGCCTCTTCACTGTTTTCACCGGCTACCGGCCCACGCGGACGAGCGAGCTGATCCTCGACGGGGAGATGGCGGTCGGCGGCGGGCTCTCCAGCACCTACGGCCTCGGTGGCTTCACCAACCTCGACGTGGTTCGCAACCCGACGCTGTCGCACTGGCCGTACGTCGCGCGCGCGGAGATCCACCAGATCATCCCGCTGTCGGACGGCTGGGAGCCGAACACCGATCGCGGCCCCATCTCGTCGTTCCCGGTGGTGCCGCGGCATCGGCTGGAGCTGCGGGCCGGCAAGATGTCGACCGCCGATCTGTTCGACATCAACCCGGCCGGCTCCGACAGCCACATGCAGTTCATGAACTGGACCGTCGACAACAACGGCGCCTTCGACTACGCCGCCGATACCCGCGGGTACACCTACGGGTTCGTCGTCGAATACCAGGGGCCGTATGTCGAGGCGCGCTTCGGCGAGATGTTGATGCCCCAGAAGGCGAACGGGATCGACCTCGACTGGGACCTCGCCAAGGACCGGGGCGAGAACCTGGAGCTGGAGATCAAGTACAGCCGCCGCGACGATTGGGCCGGCACCCTGCGCGTGCTCGGCTTCCTCAATCACGCGGCGATGGGGAGCTATTCGCAGGCCATCGCCGACGCCCAGGCCAACGGCACGATCCCCGACGTCACGCTCTCCCGCCAGAAAGGGCGGCTCAAGGGTGGGTTCGGGCTGAACGAGATCCAGGAGCTGGGGCCGCTGGTCCGGGCCTTCGCGCGCATCGGCTGGAACGACGGCCGGAACGAGAGCTTCGCCTACACCGAGGTCGACAATACCTTCGAGCTGGGCGGCGATCTGCGCGGGAGCCCCTGGCGCCGCCCCGACGATCGCCTCGGGCTGGCCTTCGTCAGCAACGGCATCTCCAGCCTGCACGCCGAATACCTGCGCCTGGGCGGGGTGGGGTTCTTGCTGGGCGACGGCAACCTCGACTACGGGCGCGAGACGATCGTCGAGCACTACTACAACTTCCACGTCTGGCGGGGTGCCTTCCTGGCCGAGGACGTGCAATTCATCGCCAACCCCGGCTACAACGCGGCCCGCGGACCGGTCTGGGTCTTCTCGTTGCGCGGCCACCTGGAATTTTGACGGGTAAGATGCGCGCATGAGCGAGCTGGCGGATACGGTGAACGAAGCGGTCGAACGATCGCGCGGCCAAGAGGGTGGACGCGACACGGAGGGCCCGTCGCGGCCCGGCGCCCGCTGGAACCTCAACGCCGTGGTCGCCATCAGCGTCGCGATCACGGCGACGTTCACCGCCCTTTGCAACGTCAAGAAGGGGAACGTGGTCCAGGCCATGGCGCGCGCGCAAACCAGCGGCGTCGACGCCTGGGCCTACTACCAGGCCAAGGGCACCAAGCTGAACATCGCCGAGTCGGCCCTGGACGGCCTGCGCATCCAGCGCGAGACGATGCCCGGGCTCAGCCCGGATGGGCGCGCGCTCATCGATCGCAAGCTCGGCGAGTACACCGACAAGATCCACCGCTACGACGCCGAGAAAGCCGAGATCAAACGAACGGCCGAGGGTTTCCACGACGACTACGAGCGTCTGGACACCCGCCACGATCAGTTCGACATGGCCGAAGCGCTGACCTCCATCGCCGTCGCCCTCTTCGGGATCACCGCGCTGACGCAAAAGAAACGGCTCCTTTATCTGGCCTGGGCGTTCGCGGCCATCGGGGTCGTGCTGGGCTCGGCGGGCTTTCTCAGCCTCGGACTGCACCCCGATTTTCTGGCCCGCGCGCTGGGGTAGCCGTCGGCTGCGCAGAGCTTGGTCGCAAATTATTTCGACCAGATTGCCCCTTGCCGTATTCTCCGGGCGATGAAGCGACTATGGACTTCGATGGCGCTCGGCGCCGTCCTGGTATTCGGCTCTGCTCGGGCGCACGCCGAGGAGATCGACCCGCACACCGTGGGCATCGGCTACAAGATCGGCAACGGGCTCGGCCTCGCGGGGGCCGACTTGATCCTGCGCCTGTTCCCCCATGTCGTGTTCGATTTGCAGGCCAACTACTACTCCGCGTCCACCACGACCTCCGATGGCTCCACGCAATCCGTCACCGGGTACGGATTCGCGCCTACAGTTCAGTTCCAGCTCAAATCGATCGGCCACACGCCCTACCTCGGCGTAGGTCTGGTCTACGTGCACGAGTCGTTTCAGGGCGCAACGGCATCTGCGACCGGGTTCCTGCTCAACGCCGGCTACGAGTGGCGTTTTGCATCCGGCGTCGGTGTACTGGTCGGCGGCGGTATCGATGACCTCGGCTCGGTGCACGCGACGAACGGGACCTCGACCCTCGATGTGCCAGGGGCCGTCCTCTTCAACATCGAAGCGGGCGTCCGCTACTACTTCTAGCGGCCGCGCCTCAGCGGATGGCCACGGTCGCGACGCCGATGACCGCGCCGACCAGGCCGACCAGAACCATGTCGCGGCGGATGCCGCCGGCGACCGCGCGGCTGGCCGCGACCTCGTCGTCGGGCGCCTTGGTCTTCGAGAGGTCGTGGTGCTCGAAGGTTCCCTCCGCCGCGCGCGCGATACAGGTGTTGCGCCGCGCCTGGAGATAACCGACCGCCGACAGCGTGGCGGGGACGAACATCAGCAGGCGGCAATACCAGGACGCCTTGAGCGCGACCAGCGTGGCGAGCAGGACTCCCGAGATGACCAGCCACAAGGTCCCAAACCGGGTCCGGATGCGCCGGCCGGCGGGCGAGATGTTGGCCTTGCAGGCGGCAGCGCTCTCGGACATGCCCGCACTATAGCGCCCCGATTCGGCGCGGCCAGCGCACCCGCCGCGAAACTTGATAAGGTCGCGCCGAGCCCGAGCATGGTGGACCGACCCAAAGCGCTCCTGGCCTGGAGCAGCGGCAAAGACAGCGCCTGGTCGCTGCAGGTCCTGCGCGCGCAAGACCAAGTCGAGGTAGTCGGCCTGCTCACCACGATCAATGAAGCCTTCGATCGCGTCGCCATGCACGCCGTGCGGACGGAGCTCCTGCGGGCGCAGGCCGAGGCGGTCGACTTGCCGCTGTGGCCGGTGCCGATCCCGTGGCCCTGCAGCAACGCCGTGTACGAGGCGGCGATGACGGCGGTACTTGCACGCGCCGTCGCCACCGGGATCTCGGCCGTCGCGTTCGGCGATCTCTTCCTCGAAGACATCCGCCGCTACCGCGAGGACCGGATGAAAGAGACCGGCGCGAACCCGCTGTTTCCGATCTGGGGGACGCCGACCGGGGAGCTGGCGACCCACATGGTGGAGGCCGGACTGCGCGCGCGCCTGACCTGCGTCGATCCGGCCAAGCTCGACCCCAGCTTCGCCGGGCGCGACTTCGACGCGACCCTGCTGGCCGATCTGCCGCCCGCCGTCGATCCCTGCGGCGAGAATGGCGAGTTCCACACCTTCGCCTACGACGGCCCGATGTTCCGCCATCCCATCGCGATCCGCACCGGCGAGGTGGTCGCGCGCGACGGTTTCGTCTTCGCGGATCTGTTGCCGGAGCTTGCCCCTTGAGAATAGCGTCGCTCCTCGCCAGCGGGACCGAGCTGGTCGCCGCGCTCGGCCTGGGCGACCGGCTGGTCGGCCGCTCGCACGAGTGCGACTACCCGGAGTGGGTCAAGCGCCTGCCGGCGCTCAGCCGCCCGACCTTCGACATCACGGGTGGCAGCGGCGAAATCGACGCGCGCGTGCGCGAGCGGCTGCGCAGTGGCGCGCCACTGTACGAGATCGACGAGGCCCAGCTGGCGGCGCTGGCGCCCGACGTGATCCTCACCCAGACCCACTGCGAGGTCTGCGCCGTCAGCCCAGCGGATTTAGTCCACGGCGTGGCGGCCAAGCTGGAGCGGCATCAGGTGGTCGCGCTCCGCACCGGCACGATCGACGGAATCCTCGAGGGATTCATTCACGTCGCCAAGGTCCTGGGTGCGATCGCCGCTGGCGAAGCGCTGGTCGCCGGCATCCGCGCCCGGCTGGCGGCGGTTGCCGAGATCACCCGACCGCTCCCCCACCCGCGCGTCGCCTGCCTGGAGTGGATCGAGCCGCTCTTCGCGATGGGGAACTGGGGTCCCGAGATCGTCGAGCTCGCCGGGGGCGCGGGCGTCTTCGGCGCGCCCGGCGCGCACTCCACCACCCTTGCCTACGAAGCGCTGCGCGACGCCGACCCCGAGGTCATCGTGGTGGCCCCTTGCGGGTTCGGTCTCGAACGAACGCTCGGCGAGATGCCGCTCCTCACCGAGCGTCCCGGGTGGTTCGAGCTGACGGCGGTACGCGCCGGGCGGGCCTTCGCCGCCGACGGCAACTTCTTCTTCAACCGCTCCGGGCCGATGCTGTTCGAGACGCCCGAGATCCTGGCCGAGATGCTGCACCCCGCCCAGTTTCCGCCGCGCCACGAAGGGACCTCCTGGCGCAAGCTCCCGTCGCTGCCGGCCAACGGGCGTTGACACACCATTAACAATGAAGGGCTGGTTTCGGCTCCCGCATCGTGAGATGTCAGATCCCATGAGTGAGCCGGCGATGCGAACCGCAGACGAGTGGTTCGCGATCCTGCGCGGCGAGGTGAATGAGCTCGGGCGTGCCCTGGGCGATGCCATCCGGACCCTGTCGGGCGAGGGCCTCTACGCGCACGAAGAGGCGATCCGCGCGCTGACCAAGGAGGCCCGGCGCGGCGGGGCGTTGGCCGCGACCCGCCTGCACGACATCGTCGCGTCGCTCTCGCTCGACGACGCCGAGGGGCTGTTGCGCGCGTTCTCCGTTTACCTGCACCTCGCCAACACGGCCGAGGAGCGCCACCGCGTGCGGGTGAACGCGGCCCGCAATGCCGCCAGCAGCGCCGAGGCGCCGCGCCGCGAATCGATCCTGGGGCTGGTGGGGACGCTCAAGAGCGATGGCTGGAGCTACGCCGACGTGGTCGCGCTGCTCGGCTCGCTGCACCTGCACCTGACCTTCACCGCCCACCCGACCGAGACCCGGCGGCGAACCGTGCGGCACCACCTGACCGAAGCCTCCGCCGCGCTCGATCGGGGCGCCTCCGACGCGCTCCGCGCTCGGGTCGCGCTCTTGTGGGCGACCTCGGAGCTGCACGGCCTGCGCCCGACCGTCGAGGACGAGGTGCGCGGCGGGCTCCACTACTTGCCGCTGGTCCTGTGGTCGGTGGTCCCCCGGCTGGTCGACGGGCTCGAGCACGCCGTCGAGGCGCACTACGGACAGCGGCCGATATTGCCAGCGCCGGTGGTCTTTCGAAGCTGGATCGGCGGCGACCGGGACGGCAATCCCAACGTCCTGCCGCCGGTGACCCGCTGGGCGCAGGACTTCGCGCGCAAAGAGGCGGTTCGCCTCTACGACGCCGAGCTGACCGATCTGGGACGCGACCTGTCGGTCTCCGACGAGCGGCTCCGGCTGCCGACCACCTTGCGGCAGGAGATCGACGATCTGCTGGAGGGGATCGCCCTGCCGGAGGCGCTCCGCCACGAGCCCTTCCGCTGTCTGTGCGTCGGCATCTGCGAAAAGCTGCGCGGCCTGGCCGATGGCAATCGCGTTGGCGATCGGACGACGGGCCCGACCTACGCCGACGCGCGCGGCCTCTCGGCCGATCTGAAGACGGTGGCGAACGGCCTGCGCAAGGTGGGGCTCGGGCGGGTGGCGGACCTCGAGGTGCGGCCGCTGCGGCTTCGCGCCGAGGTATTCGGGTTGGATCTGGTCGCGCTCGACCTGCGCGAGGAGTCGCGCGCGCACGCCACGGCCGTCGCCGAGCTGCTGCGGGTGGGCGGCGTCTGCGCCGACTACGTCGCGCTCGACCGCGACGCCCGCGAAGCGCTGCTGGTTCGCGAGCTGGCCTCAGCGCGCCCGCTGGCGCCCATCGGCCACCAGCCCGTGGCGCCGGCCTTACAGGTCGCGCTGGGCGCCCTCGCCGTCTGGCGCGCGCGCGGCGCCTACGTCATCAGCATGACCCACGCCCCATCGGATCTGCTGGAGGTCATGGTGCTGGCGCGCGAGGTCGGGCTCTACCGTCCGGGCGCCGCGCTGCCGTTCGACCTGGTGCCCCTGTTTGAAACGCTGGCCGATCTGGACGGCGCCGGCGCGGTGGTCGCCCGCTTGCTCGGCAACCCGCTTTTCCTGGCGCACGTGCGCGGCCGCGGCGGCCTGGAGATCATGATCGGCTACTCCGACTCCAACAAGGACGCCGGCTTCCTGGCCGCCAACTGGGCCCTTTATGAAGCACAGGAGACCATCACCGCTGCGGCCAAGCCCTTCGGCGTGCCGGTCTGGTTCTTCCATGGCCGCGGCACCTCCACCGCGCGCGGCGGCGGGAGCGCCGGGCGCGCCATCGCCAGCCTGCCGCCCGGCACCGTCGGCGCGCGCATGCGTCTGACCGAGCAGGGCGAAGCGCTGGCCGATCGCTACAGCCACGCCGACCTGGCCTACCGCAACCTCGAGCAGCTGCTCTTTCACCTCGGCCACGCCGCGGCCCGCGACGCGCGCGGTGGGGGCGCGGCGCTCGATCCGCTCTGGCGCGAATCGCTGGGCCGCGCCGCGCAGGCCTCCTCGGCCGCCTACCGCGCGCTGCTGGGGACCCCCGGCTTCTTCGAGTTCTACGAGCAGCTCACGCCCATCCGCGAGATCGGCACGCTGGAGATCGCCAGCCGCCCCGTCTATCGGTCCGGACGCGTCCGCGACATCACCGACCTGCGCGCCATCCCCTGGGTGATGTCCTGGTCACAGGTGCGGTTGCCGCTGCCGGCCTTCTACGGCGTCGGCGAGGGCCTCCAGACCATCCCGCTGGCGCTGCGCCGGCAGCTCTTTCGGCAGTGGCCGTTCTTCGCGTCGACGCTCGACAGTTGTGCCACCGCGGTCGGCAAGGGGGATCCGGAGGTGACCCGGCAGTATCTGCGCCTGGTCGATCCCGCGCTCGGCGAGCGATTCTTCTCGACCCTCACCGACGCCTTCGCGCGGACACGCGCCACGCTGGAGGAGACCTTCGAGGCGCCGCTGCTCGCCCGCCATCCCGTGCTGGCCCGCCAGATCGATCTGCGCGATCCCTACGTCGATCCAATCAGCCGACTCCAGGTCGAGCTGCTCCACCGTTACCGGACCACGGGCCCCGAATCGCCCGAGCGCCCGCGCCTCGCCCGCACCCTCATGATGTCGATCCTGGGGATCGCCGCCGGTCTCCGCAACGCCGGCTGAACGGCGCCCGACCCGGCCGGCCTTCAGCGGCGTAGATCGAGCGTGAGCGGAAAGTCCGGGTTTCGCTCTTCGGGCGGCACGGGGACCGTGCCCGCCGTGTGGCCGAAAGGTTGAAAGCGCGCGATGCGCCGCCCCTCGGCCTCGAGCGCGTTGGTCGGCAGGCGCTCGTGCGACAGACCGCCCGGGTGCGAGACGTGGTAAGTGCAGCCGGCGATCGCGCGATCGTTCCAGGTGTCGATCACGTCGAACACCAGCGGCGCGTGCACGGGAACGGTGGGGTGGACGATGCCCGTGCTGGGCCTCCAGGCGCGGAAGCGCACGCCCGCCACGAACTCGCCGGGCGCGCCGGTCGGGTGCAGCGGAACGCGGCGGCCCGCGCAGGCGATGACGTGCCGCGAATCGGTCATCCCCCGGACCTTGACCTCGAGCCGCTCGGCGGACGAGTCGACGTAGCGGACGGTGCCGCCCGCCCCCGGCTCCTCGCCCATGACGTGCCAGGGCTCGATCGCCGTGCGCAGCTCGAGCTGCAGACCGGCCGCCGCGATGCTGCCGCAGATCGGAAAGCGGAACTCACGGTGCGGGTGGAACCACGCGCGATCGAAGGCGTAGCCCGCGCCGCGCAGATCGTCGAGCACGTCGTCGAAGTCCTGCGCCACGAAGTGCGGGAGCGTGAAGCGGTCGACCAGGCCGTTCCCCCAGCGCACCGGCTT